>CAZLNX010000041.1:0-25739 GCA_964560795.1 uncultured Anaerolineales bacterium
TGCAGCAAGCACTTAGGTTGTCCTAAAAGCGTGTCCCTGGGGTTCTGTATACCCTGAATTACTTCGGGTGTTGACCACCCCCGTCGGGACCACTTAAAGTAAATGCAACCACACAGAAAGTTCGGAAGGGAATTACTCCCCCGAACTTTTTTGTTTTTTTATACAATCGGGGAGGGCTTTTCTCATCTGAGTTATCGGGATGAGGTTTTGCCATTTGGGGGGATACCTTGCTGATACCCCAATCATATTCCTCATACAATTTCATCATGCCAAGAGTAGGCACGTTAGGCAACCCACAACCATATAAGTTCTTCGGGAGATATGCTGGTATTCCTTTCTGGCCTGGTGGCTTGACCCTACTCGCCGCCGCGCCCGGATTAGGAAAGACTTCTTGGTTATTACGAATAATCTTCAAAGGAGCAGACACTGGAGTCCCATCTGCTATCGGCTGCTATGAGCATACAGCAGAAGAGTTGAAATACCGACTGCGATGCCAGGCAGAGGCAGCCGTTGCAGGACCGCATAACCAGGCAATGGCAAAAGACATAGACCAATTCCTGGCCCGGGGTGCTGAGGCTGTTTTATTGTCGCTTTCCGATCAGGAAGACACTGTCCGCGGTATCGAAGATATTCTAATTACTGATTACGGGTTTCCCGTAAATGGCCCCGCACTCCTGGCTGTAGATTATCTACAACGCATACCAGTGATCGGATTGACAGGAAGGATATCCGAAGAACTCCGTGCCGGAGAAGCAGCCGCCAGACTGAGAGCACTTTCGCGGAAGCATGGTTGGGCCATTATCGCAGCCGCCGCTTTGAGCAAAGACAACTTCGACGTTGGCTGCTTGGATGGATCCGTTCTGGCAGCCCTACTAGGTGATGAACGCGTCCCCTACGAAGCTGATCGCGTATATGTAGCCTACCACGCCGGTGAAGTCCAGGATTGTGGTTGCGTTAGGCTGGGTGTACATACATCCAAAGATCGCACCGGCCCCAAGCGATCCTGGGAGATGAGCTTCTGGGGCGAGCGCTTCTACCCATCGCTGGAATCCACACACCCTTGAAGATGGCACCATGGCAGAAGTCACTGATTTCTTCGTCCTTCTATTGAGGGAAGCCTGGGTTGCCCTAATCGGTGCGATGGTCGCTTTCGCAGCTTTGGCCTTATTATCTCAGGCTCTGAAGACGACATCAGCCAGTATGTTGGGTGCCAGCATATACGTCTGGGAGGCTATCGCAGCGGGTGTTGGCGTCATGCTCCTGGTGCTGTTTGGATTTCTCGGTGTACCTTCGATTGTAAGGGCAGCGCAATCAGCTATCCCTGCGAGTGCTGGATGCGGTCCGGTTATTGTTCTGGGCGAACTATCTGCATCAATTATTGGTGGCATAGCCGCTTTGCGCATGATACGGGCCGTTTTCACCGCTGTAGTCTACGCGGCAGCCGGAGGTAGTGGCGGAATGGCGCATGCTCTACTGGAGAGTGGTGAAGCTATCCTGGGAATGCTTTTCGCCAGTATTGCCATACCCGTATCTGCTCATTTCCTAGGCGCATGTTAGAGGTGCAACCATGACACACAAATTCCTGATCACTATTTATCTGCTCCAACCTCATCTGTTTCCACTGCTCGATGGCGGAGACGATGGAGGCGGTGGAGGCAGCGGCATGTTCGATAAAGCCTTAGAACAGATCAGGCTGATCGCACAAGACGCATGGGGTTTCCTGATCGGTCTATTCGTCATTGTGGCCTTACTAGGCGCCTTGTGGCTTTCCCTTCAAGGTACAGCTGGCGCAGCCTTTGGCGGCTCGAGAATGACCGGTATGGCCATCATCGGAGCCGTCGGCTTGATCGTCCTGGTCATCTTCGTCTTCCTGGTGTTGCCGGAAATGGGCGGAATGCTGGAAGGCTTACAACCCGATCCCCCCTTTTGATATGTTCAACGATCGTGATTTAGCCATTTTGGGAGTAGGGGCAGCTTTGGCGGTGATGTGCTTATTGCTGCCATTCGAGTTTTCCCTAAAGGTGGTCTTTGGAATCATCCTTCTGGCACTTGCCATGGTGTTAGCACTACTCCGTTTGGGACCTGACCGGGTACCTTTGGAAACCTGGTTTTATCGTCGCTTTCGCTTCTGGTTGGGGTCTCACCGGTTCGTCTACCACCGGGAAGGATATTCAGTGGAAAGTGGACTAGGGCATGATGATCGTGTGCCGATAGCCATACCTGGCTTCTGGCCTGCTTACCTGGCATTCGATGAGGTTGGGTTATACCCACTGATGACGGCTTTTATGGCTGTGGTGGGGATATATTTCGTTGTCTGGATCCATGATGGTGGTGGCAAAGACATCGCGCTACTATTCAAAATGTATTTGAAGTAGGAGCATATCTATGGGCACGCTTTTTGCATTTATTGGCGCTTTATCCCTGGCAGCAATCCCGGTGACGCTTGGCTGGCGGCGAACGATCAACGAGGCCAGCATGGCACGTGCCATGGGCCTGGCTGTGGATGATAAGAAGTTCGATCCAGAAAAATTCGCCAAACAAACCGGAACGGGGTTGGGTTTCAACCAATTGGTATTTGGATTTCTAGCCTGGGTCGGCGGCGGTTTTGTGGGGGGCATGATGTTGAGCGTCATTGCGGCTTTTCTCTTCGCCATTGCAGGTGGCTTGTTGTATGCTGGCACGTTGACCAGCCGCCAACAACAATTCCGCTTGAGCCAGGCAAAAGATATCCTGCGCGGTCTGGGCGTCATCGAAACACTACTTAGCCAAGGCAAACCACTTAACGACGCTATCGCGGAAGCAGCCAACGCGGTTGGGCCTGATGGCCAGATGGTGTTGACCGATTTGGTAGTACGACTACGTTCGGAATCTGCCGACCAAGCCCCAACTGCTGTGCGCGCATGGACGACTATCTGGCACAATCCTGCTGTGGACATTGTCGGAACGGCTTTATTGACTTCCTTAGAGGAGCGCATCGAAATCAGCCCCTTAGTAGGTGCATTACGGCGCACACTAACCGATATCATCGAAGTATTATCCAAAGCACGCGCGGCAGCCAAAGGCATCGAGTGGCAGGCGCGTTTTCTAGCGGTTTTTCCCCCGGCAGTGATTGTGTTCATCTCCTTGATGACACCGGATGTTGGGCGGTTGTATTCATCAAATCCCTTGTACCTGCTGCCTGTATTGATCGGTTCCGGCGCATCTTATATGCTATCCACCCGGATGATCCGCAATGGCCTTTCCATCGAAGCATCTATGGGACTCGAGGTGGGTCAACAAGGGGAGATCGAATTGGATCGACTTGGGCGTGTGTTGTAAGGGCAATGAAATGGACAAGCAGGTTGTTCGTAGAGAGCTTCCTGGCAATTCCGTTCCTCTGTGGCTTGTTTTTCGTCATCGTCTATATCGCCCTGATCGCATTAACGATTCCGCAACTTCCCACTTGGGCGCAGGATGATGTGATCGAATGGATGTTAGGGGTACCCAAAGAGGTTGGCACCGAACCCTATGACATTGGTGCAGTTGAATATGCAGTAGCCACGGACGACCTTGAGTGGTTGGAATCGCATGGGTATGTCGCATCCATGTTTGCCAGCCAGGGCGTCCCGTGGGATGACTTCATCCATCCAACCGATCTATCTCTTCCCGATGGGTTACCTTTCGACCACACCCCGCTGGTCAATTGCTTGTTTGGAGATCCGAACTATGTAGATCATTCTGGTATTGATTTCCCAGAACCCGGGGGCACGGAAGTCTATTCGACAATGGCAGGCAAAGTGGTCTGGGCGGATTGGAACGGTCCCTGGGGGAATCTGGTTGTGGTCGAGAACAACGGTATCCAAACTTATTACGCCCATCTCAGAGCCATAGATGTGATCTCAGGACAAATCATCCCTGCTGGAGAACTTGTGGGGGAAGTGGGTACCACCGGGTTGAACGCTCAGGGGGAACCGACCTCTACCGGCGACCATTTACACTACGGCATCAAGGAAAGGACAGTAAAAGATAGCTACGTATGGCGTAACCCGGCGGACTATTTCGGAGAGGCTGATTTCATCAAGATCCGTTGCCCTGAGGATTGATGGCATTGCTCGAAGTATCGTAGATGGTTTACTGCATAAAGCACAAGTTGTGTTTTGATGATTGGGAAAGCCTGCAGTTGGGGGAGAACCGTTGGAGTGATACATTCATCCGAAGAGTATCGGCACAAGACGGCTTACCTCCCACGGATTTTGCCATTGCGATCAAGCAATTGGCCAACCAGCTTGTGAACAAAGATGGTAGAGGCCGTCCATCTGCCTCCATATGGGTATCCGTCCAGGATAGGAAGGGAACCTGGTTTGCAAGAGAAATAAAGAAATCGCTCGAAGGAGTATCACAGCCGTTTGCTGTGACCATGAAAAACGTTCCCCCTCGATTAGTCGACTTCTCCTTCTATCCCAATACAAGTACCACCCCATCTCCCAAGCCTCCCCAGAAAACTGATCCCATTCCAGAGAATATGACCGAACCTGAACTATTCTGTCTAAGAGTTTTAACCCGCCTGGAACGAGGCTTTACCGCTGAAATTGCATCCCTGACGAATATGAGTCGTCCGACAGCGCGGCAGGCACTGCATGGTTTGACCAATCGAGGATTGATCTATCATCAAACAGAAAATGAGAAGTACCCCGTATGGCAAATTCGGCGCAAGGGATTATCCCTTGCTTTGCGAAGTTGGCGGGTGCCCCCCGGCGCTTCTTTTCAAGCCCGTAGTGAGCGCAATCGCCACAGCGAGGGACGCCACCGGCGCGTCGCCAGATTATGGCCTGCCTGGTTGCGTAAAGCCTGGCCACACGCTGAAGTTTGGGCTGGGTGGAGCGAGGTTACTTTGGGGGGCTATCTACGCCCAGACGCATTAGCCTGGGGTAGGCTGCAAGGCCACGAGACGTTGTTCGTATTGGAAGTCGAACGGGGAAACAGATCGAGCACGCGGTTAGAATTGAAAGCCCAGCGAAAACTCAACCGCGCGCTTACTTACGCCCGCGAGTTCTCACTCTATCTGGTATTTGCTATCCTGGGGCCGAATTGGGTTCTCGACGCTGAGATAGGGGCATTTCGCGATCTACCTGATAATGTAGCCTTGGTGTTGGGCGATTGGAAAGCCTTTGGGGAATTGCCTGCTCCAAGTTGGGGCTATGCACGGAGATTGTGACTAGATCTCTCCGTAAGCGGTGGTTGTTAGCCCGGATCTGGTTTAGAAATCAAAACCCCAATCTCCTCGGATCAGTATTTTGGTTTTCACCATCGTTGTCATCTTCCCGGATTGCCTGCACTGCCTGGCCCTTCTCTTCAGTGAAGTCTTCGTGAGGTGTGAGCAATTCTGATAATAGTGGCTTGTACTTGCGTGGCACCAGATTGGTTATCGCTGCCACTGCCTGTGCTTGCCAATCTTCAGGCTGGGCGTAGTCTTCGGGATGGGCTGCAATAACTTCACGGATGATTACTTGTACCCGTTCAGGATTTGTACTGGCAATCGGTTTTACATCTACCAGCGTGGGCGGCTGCCAACGCCCCCCAATACGAGCACGCAGCCATGCACGCAGTGACGGTAAATCCAGGGTGGTGTCTCCATAACGCGTCGTCAGGTTCAACGTAGCACGGATCAGGTCGGCATCTTCTGGATCAGGGGAGAAAAAAGCCTGGGTAGATGTATTAGCCAACAACCCCTTCACCGCCGCTTCGAAACCTTCGATCTCTCGCATCATCGACAAGGACTGCGCCAGGGCAAAGACCCGCGCTCCGAATTTTGCCCCCTCCGAGAGCATGGCTTCCAGCATCATGCCCCCACCGATTTCCTGGAGTTCATCGATCACGAAGTAGAAAGGAACAGGTTGATATAATGTCACCTTACGAAAAGCGGCCTCGAAAACATTGTAAACAACCCCTGCTGTCATCCTGGCCCCCTCCCGCCCCATCTCACCGCTGGGCAAGCGCAAGACGATCCAGGCCCGCTCCTGGATCCATTTCTCTAAGTCCACAAACCGATTGTGATGCATTGAGGCAAACAACCAGGGCGACAGTTCCAGTGCCATGGCTTTGGACATCACCGGGCTGACCACCTGCGTGACCCAACCGTGGCTCCAATTGCCGTGCTCATCCGCCAATTGCCCCAAGAGGGCATCCAACGCCAGACTGCCCATACGATCAACCGGATCGAGATAGGCCATCGTCGAATGGCGCCATTTGGTGTTGAAAGCCGCAAAGATCACATGAATGAATCCCATATGATCATGGGGATGTTCCATATTCCAGGCGTGCGCCAGGCGAAAGAGAGCCAACAAAGCCGCCTGCATGCGCGGTCCCCAATAATCATCCCAGATACGCCGCCCCACCTGGATGATAGCGTTGCCAGCCCAGGTAAACTCAGGTACTGCCAACAAGTTCAGCGGCACGATCTCAGGCTGGTCCGGTGTAATCACTCGCAACCTACGGATACCTTCGCTGCGTAACGGTTCAGGAAGGTCATCGACCGCCTGGAGGAAGGCATCAGCCAATCCCAAGTGGGGGTCCACTAAGAAGATACCAGGCGCATCATCCCCACGAGCGATCAGCTGTTGCAGCAATGCATACACCAGCGACGATTTCCCTGAACGACTGCCCCCGGCGATGACACCATGCCCATCCGGGTCAATACCAATAGACTCGCCCGTAGCCACGCTGACCCCAATACTAAATTTCGCCGCTACCAAAGCCGGAGCAGGCGGTGGGGCTGGCACTTCCTGCAACACCTCGCGATCGATGACCCCAGCGCCCTCGCCGATCTCAGGCGGCGTGATCAGCGCAGCGATCTCCCCTGCTGGCAACGGCATTGTGTAGGCTCGCACGCCTGGCCATTCGCGTTCGATGCACTTCCAGGTGCTGATTCCCCCCAGGAAAGCTACAGACTGTGGGCTAGGGGCACTTAGTGAGAAACTGACCTTGAGCAACGTGTCTTTGGCACGGGCTTCCAACACTTCTTGTGGGATCGAACGCCAGCGCATCCATTGCTGCATTCCCAGTGCGCCCACGAGAAACAGCACGCCGCCGCCGATAACACCCAATGCTCCAGCAGCCTTGGATAGCCAACCTGCGCTGAGGCTCCCCCCGGTGATCACGGTGATCACCGCGCCCAGGATCAAGATAACCCGCCACAGCGCCAGACGCAGTCCCCAGGGGTTCGGTGTGTCATTGTCCACACCGTGGCCCGTGCCATAAGAGTAGGAGGCCAAGGCACGTATTCGCTCTTGCAGCTTGGGCTCCTTACCGAGCAGCCATATGCGCAGGGAAGTCTCCTGCCCTGGGGAGACCTGATCCAACAACTGTCCGCCCAGGGCCAGGAAAGGATCCCCTTCTGATAGCACCAGATTGGGGATGTGATCCCCCGTTTTGAGCACATAGGTGTGGCTAGTTCGATAACCGGCTGACGCCTCACAACGCGCCCAGCGCGTCTGTTGGTGCACCAGCGAGGCCCAGGATTTGACCGCGCCCCGGCCTAGGCCTGGCGGGGTGTGCAAGCGCACACGCAAGCCGTTCTCTGTAGCCAGCATCTCTATCACAACCGGATGGGGAGTTTGTCCCAACCAGGAAGCGATCTGCCCCCGGATATTTGGAAATGAGATGGGCGCAAATTGCAATTCCCACGTTTCCCACTCTCCAGAACACAAAGGGCAGTGAGTAGCATTGTGTTCGTATCCGCATTGGGGGCAGGTGATTATGGTTGCAATATTCAATGAAAACATACTTTCTCTATATGCAGCTATATCTGAGAGTTTAGGAGCCGGGGAGCAAGGGGGCTAGGGAGCCGCACCCCTGCTCCCCCACTCCCCTGCACCCACGCTCCATTGCTTCCTAATTCGTCGCCCCCATCTTCTCCCAAAATTCCAACCAGATCGGCGGGATAGTCACCAGCACTGGGAACAGTGAACTACGCCCGCCAGAAGGAGATGCCAGGAAAATCCTTGGCGGCAGCGTGGCTACTCGCTCCGCATTGCGTTTGGCTTCACTCTCAGCCACCCCCAGCGAACGGAAGAACTGGAAGGCTTCATCCGGTCCCAGGCGACCGATCAAGGCTGTCGAAGCCAGACTCAAGGAGGTGGGGTTTTGGGCCAGATCAGAAGGCAAGTGGGTCGTCAGGGTAACGCCAACCCCGCGCTTACGCGCTCTGCGGCCTAATTCATCCAACAGATCGGAGAACGGTCCGCTGCGCAGCAATCGCCAGCCCTCGTCGATGTAGATATCCATCGGGTTACGGCCAACGGTGACGGAATGATACAAAAACCAGGCCAGGACGGCGTGAACGATGCCCTTGTTTTCTTTGCGCAACGTCGACAGGTCGAAATTCCACCATTCGCCCTGCGGGAAATCCGTCGAGAGCAAAGCATTCGGACGGTCAAAGAAGCCATCCAGCAAACCACCCCGCATATAGGGACGTAGCAGAGCGATGGGAATAGCTGTCTCCGGCGCGTTGACTGTGGAGAGGGTATCCACCAAATCTGCGATGGACATGCACCCTGGACGTCGTTCCCAGCGCCGTTTGACCGCTTCGTGTAAGGCAGCGTGAATGCCGGGGGTCAATGTGCCTTCTCCCCCCAAGGAGGCAACCAGGAAGCGCACTGCCAGGAGCATCTCGGAAGGGTCATCCCCCTGTAGGGGGTGCATCAAGCAGGTTTCGGGGTCATCCGGCGCACCGGCAGGGACGACTTTGCCGCCCAACGCCCGGCACAAGTGGTTGTTTTCGCCTTCAGGATCGATGCTGACCACCGTGCGTCCCTGAAGCAGCCGCTGGGTCATCATCAAACGCATCAGGGTGGTCTTGCCTGAACCCATCTCGCCAAGCACCAAAGATACCGCGTGGGGTGGCTTTGGCGCGGCAGGGTCGAATCCTTCGACGGGGGAAAAATAGATGTCTCTGCCTTCTTGAGCGTGGCTGCCAATCCAGACCGCCCCTTCGGGGGGCTTCACCCGCCGCGCCGGGGCTGGCATCAAGGGTGTGGCTTCCTCGATCAACAAGACAGGTTCGTCCAGACCGGGCAGTAGTTTGCCCCCAGGTTGGAAATGGTGCAATGCGCGTTCAGCGATGTAGAACAAGCGCTGCGGCACCAAGCCTTTAGCGCGCAGGTCGGTTTCTAGAACACGCCGGGCGGCATCGGCATCCTGTTCTCGACTAGGCTCAGCGAACAACCCTGTCAGCAAAGTTGCCCGGAAGGCTGGTTTTCCCAACGTCAAGTCAGACTCGGCCGAATCCAACGCCTGATCCATGGTTCTCTCGGCCATCGAGGGGCGTCTGCCAGTTTTGGCAGATAAGGCTAGCAAAACCCCTTCGAAGAGTGTGCGCCGGGCGCGCAGCGATTTTTTCATCGCATCCGGCAACACGCGCTGTAAGACCAGGGAATAGATCGTGGGCAAGGCGGCTTGATGGAAGGTCGCCGCACTAACGTGTGACCAGGACCGGTTGGGCATCCCCGGCGAACCGCTACCGCGCACGGACATGGGCAAGAGGATACCGTTAGGGAAGACCAGGCGATCCTCGGTCACTTCCACGGCTTCGGCGGCCACGGCCGAAATGTACTCAGCCTGCTGGGGATTTGTGGCCGTCGCGGAGTTTTTCTTCTTGGAAAATATCATGGAAAACAAGCTACTAGACGGTCAGATCTGGATTGAATACCCACCGGGCTAGAGCGCGAATATCGTCGTCAGATAGGAAGGTGATCTGCAATCCATAAGAGCGAAACAACCCGGCGATCCCCTCCCACCACAGTAGGCTGTCCTCGTTGGGCAGCACGAATTCCAGGATCGTGCGACGCATGAAGGGCAGCGGGTAGATTTCCAAAAACAGCACCAATCCGTCCTGTAATAGCGCCATTCCTTTTTGCTCGTGTTGTGACCATTCTTCGATCTGGGAGCGAAAAGCCTCCCGGGGAATGGGATCCGGCCAGAAGATCTGCAGCACCCGCACTGTCCATCCCGGCTGCATCGACGCCAGCAGGGCATGGTATGCTTCCTGGGGGCGCACATCAGGTCGGTCTGGATCGGCCGTGATTTCGGCAAACAGGCGTGATTTCCCATCCTCGCCGTACAACACCCAGTGCCCCCCTACCTGGTGGAAACCGCTGGCCAGGACGAATGCCTGCGTTTTCCCTACCTGCCCTTCCCTATCACTGTTCACCATGATCGTTACAACCTTTTCTGTTGATTTTCCAATCGTGTAATCGCTATTGCTCAAAATTACTTTTGCTGAACATCGCCTCAAGCAGATTCAACTCCCCTGTCCTAAAGCCTGGACGCATCGGCCGGTTGCCGGTGGGCTGCAGGCGTTGGCTCTGCTCATCAAAGCGAAACAAGGGCGAGAAGGTCGGCCGTCCGGCGCTTTTTTCCACGATGGGAGAAACCTCGACGATCTCGCGCACCATCTGTCCGTAGGTGTAATCACGCTCGATATACACAATGGTGGTAACCGCCTCAGCGAAACTCTGGGCGATCTGGGCTTCCGACATACGCTGCGCATCCGGGTGCGACTGCACCACTTGCAAGAAACGCGGCCAGACGTGTTCGGCGCTGGTAGCGTGAATAGTAAATGCTGAATGCCCGTGGCCTGTGGCAGCTGCCCGCACCAACTCCCAGGCCTCGGCGCCACGGGCTTCCCCGATCACCACCCCGTGCGGGCGTGAACGAAGTGCTGCCCGGATCAGGTCGTACATCGTCACCGCCGGGGGACCTCCACCGATGGCTGGGCGCGTCACCGCGTAGACGATATTACCGGTATCACTTTTCTTGTCACCATCCCATCCATTAAGCACGATTTCGTTGCTGTCTTCGATGATGAACAGGCGCAGCGCCCCTGGCGGATAATAATCGATCATCTCTTGCAGGATGCGCTGGCTGACGAAGGTCTTCCCCGAACCCGTGGAGCCAGCCACGATCATAGTGCCTCCATGTACCATCACTGATAGCAGGTAATTGGCCACTTCTGGCGTGATCACGCCGTTTCCCCGAGGGAAATCCACCGGCGAGAATGGGGGCCGCTTCACCGGCGGCAAGCGGTTCTGGCATAAAAATGCCAGGCTTTCTCTACCCTGGTATTCTTCCTTCGTACGGTAGTTGCTGACCCGGATGGTGATCGTATCGCCGTAAGGCGAAGCCGGGGGCATGATGTAGTTGATGCGCAGTCCCTTGCGGCGGATGCCCTGGCCGGGCACCGGCACCATCACCTGCAGCATGGCATCGGAAACAGGATGGTCAGGCGAGGGAGGACGCTGGGCGGCCCGGTCGATCAACACCCGCAAGGCGTCCCCTACGCTGGGTGGCGCTTCAGTGGCATATTTCCAGCCCAGGCCGGTGGTGTAGATATAGATATGCCCCAGGTTGATGGCGATGTCTTCTACATCAGGACGGGCGATCAGAGCCAACAATGGCCCCAAACCAGATAACTCACCGATCAGGCGGGTGAGATATTCTTCTGGCAGCACCAAGCCCTGGGATGCCGCTTTTTCTTGAACTTGATCGAAAACCTCACGTGCCAAGGCTTCGATGTCAGTGGTCGAGAGGTGCCCCTGTCGGGCCTGGGTGGCCTTCTCGGCGCGCCCCTCTTCCAGGAGCGTCTCCCACCAGCGCTGTAGTTCATCGTCGTTGTGTTCGTCTACAGTGGGTTTGATGGCTTGATCGGTGAGTTCGAAAGGGGATTTTTGCACTGGGGTTCTCCTGATCGCTTTCTATATATTTGTGTTGTTGGGGCATTAGCTTGTAGCTGGAAGCTCAGGAGCGAAAAAGCCTACCAAAAAAACCTTTCCGTTTCTTGGAACCCCCACCTACCAGGCCAACCCGGGCAGCCCCTTCGCGCACCGCCGGGACGAAGTTGGCGCCAAAGCCAACCAGCGCATCAGCAAAAGCCCCCAATTCCTCCAGGCGCTCGCGCTTTTGCCGCCAGATCAAAATATCATCCCGCCGGTCGCTGTTGACCGACTGGCTGGCCAGGGTGGCTTCCACAAAGGGGATGATGCCGTTGGGTGTGATGTCCAGAGAGATGTTGTCTTCTTTCAGTGACCTTTCCAGTAAGCGGTGGGCTTCCTTGAAACCATTAGGCGTAACCTGGTTGTAGCACAACTTGACCTGGCTGCCGATGAATTCATGGGCAGCTTCGCGACCAACAGCATCGCCCATCGAGCGGATCATGCGAGCGATCCAACGCCGGGTTTCCGCCAAATCGGGGATCTCCGGTTTGATCACGATGGCGATCCCTTCAGCAAGCTGCAAGGCTGCCCGGTGGACCACATGGGCCGGGTTGATGCCCACATCCACGACCAGCACGCCGCCAGAAGCAACGGCGGCTTCATATAATCCACCCAGCGCTTCCAGGACGCGCTCCTCGTCTTGTAAGGCTTTATCACCCAGATCGTCGGTGATCAAACCAGGCAGTACCTTGAGTGTTGGCAGTTCGTCTATCGGCGTGAAGGCATCCAGATAGGCCGCGCCGGACGCGATGGTGTCCATCGGCGTATCCGAACGTGACAACACCCGCTTACGCAGCAGGCCGATCATGGTTTTCTTGACCCGCCGTAGGCGCAGATGATACTGCAATGAACCAGCGTTGCCATCGGCGTCTACCAGATAGGTGGTGATGCCGCTCAGGGCGTAGAGCACGGCCAGGTTTACAGCTAATGTTGTCTTGCCCGTTCCGCCCTTCGGTGAGGTGACAGCGATCTTACGCACAGCCATCCCGGATTGGATGCGGGCGCTCATATCGCTGCCCAGCACCGCCCGCCGGTACTGCTCGGCAGCATCGCGCCCGCCTTTATCAGCGCGCCGGATATCATCGAAGAGGCGGTTGGTTTCCACCTCGGAAAGCGGGTAGGCAAAGGCGGGGATACCCGAACCATTAGCCCAGGCTGTCAGCCCATCCGACTCCCCGGCGACCAGGAAGATCATCTTGCCGCGTTCAGCGGCCTGTAACAGGCTGTCGGGGGAGACGGAGGCTTCGGGAGATATCACCACAACCCCCTTGAAGTCGAACAGGTCCATGTGTTGCGGGGTAAAAGTCGCCAGTTGCGCGGCAACGCTGTGTCCCTGTTCAGATAGCTGCAAATTCAAGCGAGAAGTGGTTGTGCCTGCACCGAGTAATAGGATTTGCATAGTAGGTTTCTCCCTCTACGGATTCGGCGTAGCTGTTGGGTCGCTCGACTCGGCGGGAGCAGCAGGAGTTTCTGCCCCAGCAGGAACAGTAGGAGACGGCACAGGCGGAGCAGCTTCGGGTATATCAGCAGGAGCTTCCTCAGCGTTTCCATCTCCCAGGACTTCCTGGCGATCAGATAAGAACATTTCCTCGAAATCCCAGTAGGTAAAACCCGGAGTAGTTTCATCCCAGCCGCGTGCCAACAAGGAGATGACTACCTGATCGCTTTGCTGTATGGCCAGGGAAAGGGTCTCGCGGCTCTCGTTGGGGACCAGCAAGATGAGCATCTCGCTCTGCTGGTCGCTGGTGGTGAAATAGCCCGTCTGGTCTCCCGATGGGTAGCCGTCGCCGCTTTCGCCTGAAGACTGTGGCTTGGGTGGCAAGCCCTGGATGTTGATCACCCGCACGCCCTCTGGAAACAGGTCTTTTGCCAAAGGGGGAAAGCCTCGCGCCAGGGCTGCCTCACGTTCTTGGGCTTCTTCATCTTCCTCGGCGAGAACATCCGAAGTCGGTGTGATTTGAGCAACCAGGGTCAAGGCGATCTCCCCCTCGCTGATCTCCAACCCTGTGATGATTTCGGGTTGCGGCGTGGGTGTAACCTGGGGCTGTGGGCGGGAACCCATCACCACGGTCAGACCGATCAGATCGCCGGGTAAAAAGGTTTCGATGTCCGGCGCGACTACGTTTTTGGCCTCCAAGGATAACGGAAAGAGGCTGTGATCAGGAAACCGGGCCAGCACGGCTGAGAGACGGGTACCCTCGCCTGCAGGGGCCAATACCGAGTTGCGGAAGATCGGTTGGCCTGCCCGAATGGGCAGCGCTACCGAACCGCCGATCAACGTGCTGCTCTCACCAGTGGGGATATAGACATCCAGGTTGTCGTCCTGGTAGACGGTTTTCTGGCTGATATCAGCTGCTGTGATCACATCCCCGATTTCCAAATCGGTGGCCGCCGCCAAGACATCTATGGTCGGGGGCACTTGCGCGTCCGCGAACCATTTCATGCCGAAGAACGTCAGTAAGAATACGACGATCGAGAGTCCGATGATGCCTACGTTCAGGCCGATGGATTTGAGTCGTTCGAGCATGGGGGTTCCTCCGAGTAATGAGAATTATTCCGCGTCGCGCCAACCCAAGCCGCTGGCGGACAGGGCTTGTTGGTAGGCCGGATTACCAGCAACACGGTCGTTGAGTTCGGCGAGGGTCTGTTGCACAAGGTGGTAAAAAACCACAAGGACGAAATCGGTGTTGAAATGAGGGGAATGTAGTGCCTGGTGATATGCCGAGGATATTACACGTAGGTCTTTCATGGCTTCTGATGCAGCCAAGGCATTGGCAGAGGCCTGCGGCATGTCAGGGAAACAGACTCGGATCAACCTGGTGAGTTCGTCGATTACCTGGGATTCCGTTGAACTGGGGTGATCTTGGATTATTGGTTTTGGCATTTGTGACCGCCTGCCACAAGCCTGGTCGCTGTCGGCGCGTTAGATATAGCCATCGTGAGGCAATTCTACTGATTGGCAAGGTAGGGTGTCTTCAAAATATCCCCCAAAGATGGTTGATTGCATAAATGAAAAGGAGAGAAGATGTTTGAGTATCTAGTGGTGACGGACGGAGTTGGTTTCTATCTCTACATTACGGTATCGTTCCATTGCTTGAAACGTAAATCGTCAGATTCGTATTGCCTGCGCGATAGGGTATTTCACGGTCTTTCCCCTGAACGGAAAGCCCCAAAACTCGCCATCTCCTCGTCGCAGATATAGATTCCCCCGTTTTCAACCCATATCGCACCTCTTACCATACTGTGAACATAAGGTATTCAGTGCCTTTCTGTGGTTAGCTGGACGAGAAATATCCGAATATCCTCCTGGTTCATGGACATCGCTTCATCGGAAATGGGCAAACCTTCCATCAGCCAGGCTAACGGATATTCGATGGCTTTAATCATCTTTTCGCTTGATTTTGAGTAGGGCTTGTGTAACAAGTACTTCACCAAATCCAGGAATAGATGGTCCCGGTCATCCAATTCTTCCAAGAACGCATAGTGAGCTACCAAACGCTACAATCGGGGACGTCATTCTCGTCGGCCCATGTGCGGATAGCTCGTGTTGTGATCTCCATTTAGATCTCCCGTAGTATGTCAATGTTTTCTCGGATATTCCAGCGGGGAGACACTTTCCCTTCGTTCGGCCCATGGGGGTCCAGTAGATAGGTGTATTCACCAGCTAAACGGGCAATATCCGCAATCAAATCTTCATCTATTGATTGAAACGTACTCAGTCGTTCCGAGATAAACCCCAGCCGCTGAGCTAAGGCCTGGTTTTCCATTCGCCTGAGGTAATCCAGGAGCTTGTCCGAGGCCGTCTTCTCAATCAAGACACTGATCGTGCGGGCTACTTCGTCCACCCCTCCGCAGAGATCGAACCTTTCCAGACAGTCCAGGATAGTCTTCTCAATATCAGAAACATTGAGGTGGGTTTCCCGGTAGGTCATTCCATGATAACCAAAGAGCTTAGATCGCTTGAGTTGGACGAACATGATCTGCGTCTGGCCCAACTCGATTGGGCGGCGTTGGTGGGGTAAAACGACCATCAAAGCAAAGGGGAGTTGGTGAGCAGCACCGTGCAGTGAAGCCGCACTCTGATAGGCAACGTAATAAACATCATCTACTCCGCCGGCCCTCATCATTTCATCGATGATCAGATGCGGGTCGATTACGTAACGCTTTCGTCCATAGAGCATATCAGGAGAGATCACCACATAGCGGCCCCGCCCAATGCGGTAGAGTACTCCCTTGCGGGCCATGCTGGATAACAAATTGATGGCATGCTTGCGCGAGACAGCAACTAGGTGGCCGGCGATGCCGGCATCGAGCAAGATGATGCCCTGCCGTTGGCAAGCAAAATAGATAGTCTGCTCCAGATGGCTGAGCTGAATCGTATCCGAAGGCATGATCATAACGTGTTCAACCTTTGAAGTTCAGATATACATAATGATACTGCAATAAGGGCATTATGCATATCTAAACTGATTGTACTTTGCTGATCATCCCCTGTCAACATCAGCGGTCTAGCAGCTCATATATTCAAAGCTTCTTCCGAAAACCACTTGCACATCATCGATAGAAACCTGTTCGATTGTCTTCAGCCAACTCTGTGAACATTTGTGTGCTGGCAGTGTCTAATGTTTTGATGGCCACGGAGTTTCTTCAACCAGTAGGTCGCTGAATTATGTTCTGTGTACATAAAGTGACGCTATACGTCATATTCTATACATAGAGCATAATTTGTCAGGTATGAATTTCTGATTTTCCGCCCCAGAAAATAGATCAGAAAAAAACACAAGCCGCTTCACGCTGTGGAAAAGAATTATTTCCATCAACAATTAATCTGTTAGCGATCTGACCGTTTGCAGCCTTGACGTCATCGGGAACTCACCTATATAATTTCAACACTTCATTTTCGATTGACAATCTATATTCCTCCAATGAGAAAGCCTGGCGAAAGCTAGGTTTTTGTGCTTGTATAAACATGCTCTCCCTGGGATGTGGTTTTGGTCTTCCTGATTGCCGGCTGAACTGCTGACAAGCTGTGGACCTGCACCGCTGGAAAGGTTGATGACATCTGGGTTGCCCAACTAACTTGGTGTTACTTGGCTTCGAGCCGAAGTTTATTGTTGGAATCAGAACACCACCCCACACTGTGCGGTGAACAATCTAGCTTAGCATCATCAAGCCGGCTTGCTTTCCAACACGGTCGCTGCATCTATTCCCAACATGATTAACCCCCAATGCGCTTCCTGCCATGGGGGCTTTTCCCCGTTCTTTTCTCTTCGTCGTTTGCCAATCACATAAGTCAAGGCAGCTCTCATCTGAAACGATAGCAACTGAATTTTTTCAGCCCCTCAAGGTATCTAACAACCTGAGGGGCGTTTTTGCTTTCTCAGAGCGCAGTGTCTAAACGACTCTCTCCTGGCCGGCGGGAGTTAAGTCAGCGACAACTGAATACAACCTGCGGATAAATCCCCCCAGCATGGGAAAAAACCCGCAGAAGAAAAACGGGCGCTGTTCCGGGTCGATCCTGAGAGACCCCATTTTTGATTCCCCCATTCATTTCCATCATCCTTCGAAAGGAGAAACATATGACTTGCTGTTATAATATTTTTATGGTCGATATTCAAAAACAAGTTCAACACTGGAGAAGTGGCGCAACTGAGGATTGGCAGGTTGCTCTCGAATTGCTGGACTTAGGAAGAACTCGCCACAGTTTGTTCTTCGCTCACTTAGCACTCGAGAAGACCATCAAAGCTCATGTTTGTCAGGTGACGAAGAATCTTGCGCCGCGCATTCACCCCTTGCTTCGCTTGGCTGAATTGGCAGAGTTGAAGCTATCTCAAGATCAACTTAAATTTCTGGCACGTTTTGACCGATACCAGCTCGAAGGACGTTATCCTGATATGCTGCCGCCAGCTCCAGATATCGAAACAACCCAAGAGGAAATAAACCAAGCTATGGAGATGCTGAAATGGTTGAACACTCAATTCTAAGAACGGTACAGAATTATTTAGACACCGTCCGTCATGCCGGCATTTATGCCAGCAGGGCAATTCTTTTCGGTTCCCATGCTCGTGGAGAAGCTCATCCTGACAGCGATATTGACATCCTGGTGATTGCGCCAGAGTTTGATGAACCCTATGACAAGAATCTGGTCGACCTTTTGTGGGAGTTACGTGTTGGATCAGATAGCCGCATTGAACCTATCCCTGTGGGGGAACACCAGTGGCAAAAGGACGATTCTAGCGCCGTCATTGAGATCGCCAGACAAGAAGGGCAAGAAATAACTTTGCCAATCGCTGTTTGATCTTCTCTATGCGCTGAATTTCCGAAAATCCACAGCGACAACTTAGTGTGACTACCAGCCCCTCAAGGCATTTCGTGCCCTGAGGGGCTTTTTGATTTTCTCAGGAAGGAATGTCCACCGACACTCCCCTGGCCGGTGTGAGTCTAGCCGACGACAACTGAATACAACCTGCAGGCAAATCTCCCCAGCACTACCAACATGGGTAAGAAACCCCGCAGAAGAAAAACGGGCGCTGTTCCGGGACGATCCCGGGCAGCGCCCGTTTTTGATTCCTTCATTTTTTTCCTTCCATCCCCAACTTACCTAGGAGGTAACCATGTTCAAGAAAACCATACTCGTTCTACTGGTCTTCATCATCCTGCTTTCCGTGCCCACACTGGCCAGCGGAAGCGGTGATGAAAGCGAGCACTATAAGTGTCCCGATCTCGTCTGCTTACTAGCGAGAGCCATTGACGTTGCCGGCAACCGCAACGGCGGGGAAGATATATACGACATCCTGGTAATCTTATCGGCCTCATCAGCGAAATAAAGGATCGACCGATGTATCCCCGTTACAAAAAAGCGTTGATCGCCGCCATAACGGCATCTGGCCTTTCCAAGGAAGCGGCTGATGTCCAGGCGGACAAAATTCTATCCACCCTACAAGGAGACCCAACTATGAACGCCCCCAAAACAAAAGCAGCGGTGGCAGCCGCTGCTCAGTGTTCGTCCACCTTCACGAGTGAACATATGTTCACAGTATACCAGAATTCCCCCCAAACGCAAGGGAAAAATCAAAAAATCTCCATCGAAACCTAGCCGGCTTGGTTCTCACCTACCCGTACAAGCACACACAGCAAGGGCAATGCGTTTTCCTGCCCCCTATAGAAATTCGTGCTGGCGATCTCCCCTTATGCTTCCCGATGTATGGTTATGCCTCCCCACGGGATGATTGCGTCTCGTGGGGCTTGATGTGACGATCAATTCATAACCACGACACAAGGAGATCCGCTGTGAGAACCATGGCCTATGTCTTGTTCCTGCTGGGCATTGCTGCCAGCAACCCGCACGAGTTGCTATGCAGCGCATTGGATTCATTCCAGGTGCTGCTGGCGCTGTTGGCCTAACCTAATGGCAGCCGATAGCGTCGCAGCACCCCCGGCGACAACCCCATACAATCCCAATCATCCGGTGCATCAACCACCGGAAAGGAGTGCGACCTATGACCGACATCCTCGAGGATGCCAGGGCCTTGCTTGGCACCCCGGTCAAAATCGACGAGCGCCGCCGCTGGGCGACCTGGTGGTGTCCCTTTCATTCCGACGAACAAAAAGCGGGCGTTTCTGGCAAGCCCAACTTCGGCCTGCAGATCGACGAAGGCTACTGGAAGTGCCTGCGCTGCGGCGCCAGCGGGGGCGGTATCCCAGCCCTGGCAAAAAAGCTGGGGGAAGATTGGCAGCCGGCACCCGATGCATACAGGCGCAAACCGGAGGTCGTGCAGCCCCCTGAAGTACGTGTACTGGACGAAGCCCTGTCTGTCTCCCGCAGCGCCTTCCATGACAGCCAGGCCTGGGCCTACCTGCGCGACGAACGCCAGGTTTCTTTTCAGACCGCTTTGATATACGGCCTGGGGGTCGGTGTGCCACGGCCACAAGTCCGACGCAGCACCTGGCAATCGGCCAAGAAGAGCCGCCTGGTTTCCGGCAAGGGCTGGTGGTTGTGGTCTGACGGTATCGTATACGCCGAACCAGCCACCCAACCGCTGGCCATCCAGGTACGCCATCTGCGGGAAAAGGCGCCCATGAAATACCAGACCTGGGGCCGCTTGCTGCAACCGATGGGCGCCTGGCGGGTCAACAGCCGCACCAGGCTAGTCATCGTGGTTGAAGGCATGGTGTGCGCCGTGTGATGGCGTAAGTAATTCTAGCAAAGCTAGGGACAGTTGAGTGCAAACTGACCAGGTCACCCGATCTACCGGAAGGCGAAAGCTGGAAGGGAAAATAGCATATCGGGAAAGCGGTAAGTCTACGAAATCGTGTAGTAGCGACGTAACCGCAAGACCTGTCCAATATGGGTAAAGCTATACTGCTTCAAGGCTAGTGACAAGTTGAGGACCTTCCCCTCCCCTGAAAACACGATTGAAAACAGGGCCAAAGATACCGCATTTCTACCATGCATGCGGAAAGCACTCTCCAAGGAACAAGGGCTATCGAAGCCTATCAAGTCACGAACTGCCACCCTAAGTTGGACTGACAACGTTACTTATGACTGTACCACGGGATTGCCTAAGGGGCGAGAGCCCTATGGCGACGGAGTTCCCATAGTAGTCGGTGACGTAACGCCCACCCAAGGAGGTTGGGAAAGCCAACCACAGGGCGAAGGGGAACAGGTTTAATCGCTGAATAAAGAAATGGAGGTATGCGAAATGCAAAACGCTGAAATTGTCTTATCAGCCATGTGGAAATTAGGGACTAATGGCAAACCCCTAATACGAGTGTATCGACAACTCTATAATGAAAACCTGTATTTAGCGGCTTATGCCAAACTCTACAGGAACAAGGGCGCTCTGACCAAGGGTGCCACAGATGAAACCATTGATGGAATGAGCTTGACCCGTATCCAGGCGATCATTGAGGAAATGAAAACCGAGCGGTTCCAGTTCACGCCCGCAAGAAGGGTCTGGATCGATAAAAAGAAGGGCCGGAAACGACCTCTTGGCATTCCCATCTTCAAGGATAAGTTGGTGCAGGAAGTGATGCGTGGTCTGCTCGAAGCATATTACGAACCACAATTTAGTGACAACTCCCACGGTTTCCGACCAAAGAGAGGATGTCACACTGCCCTGGCTCAAATCTACCAGCAATTCAAGGGAATCGCCTGGTACATCGAGGGCGATATCCAAGGCTGCTTTGATAATATCGATCACTCCGTCTTGCTGGAAATTCTGTCACGGAGAATCCATGATACCCGGCTGCTCAATCTAATCGAAAAAGGTTTGAAGGCAGGAGTTCTAGATGATTGGAAATACCACCAGACGTACAGCGGCACGCCGCAGGGTGGCATCCTTAGTCCACTCCTCGCCAACATTTACCTGCACGAACTAGATGAGTTTGTCGAAACCATGCTACTGTCCAAATGGAATCGGGGAGAAACCCGCAAGCGAAACCCCGCTTACCATAAGCACCAATACGCAATCCGGAAAGCACGAAAACGTCAAGATCATGAAGAAGTTAGAAAACTTATTCAAGAAAGGCGTCAACTGTCATCTGGAGATCCCCAAGACCCAAATTATCGACGGCTCAAATACGTCAGATATGCGGATGATTTCATACTTGGATTCGTAGGTACTCATGCAGAAGCACAAGAAATCAAGGATGCCCTTGGTCAATTCCTCAGCGAATCCCTCCACCTGACCTTGAGCGAGGAAAAAACGCTAATCACACAAGCTCGCAAGGAAAAGGCACTGTTCTTAGGTTACCACCTCAACACACATCACGAAAACACCAAACTCAACCGCGAAACATCGTCGAAAAGTGGCACATTCAAACGACGTACGATCAACGGGAACACAAGGTTGGGGGTTCCTTACCGGCTGGCTCATAAAAAGGCCAAGCGGTTCATGGAAAAAGGGAAGCCCATTCACCGGGCGGAACTACTCGAACGGTCTATCGCCGAAATAATCACTGTCTACCAAACTGAATTCCGAGGCATTGCTGAGTACTACAAGTATGCCGAAGATAGACACGTCCTCAACTACCTGAAGTATGTGATGGAACAGTCTTTGACGAAAACATTAGCTACCAAGCTGAAAATATCCGTCTCCAAAGTCTATCGGAAGTTCAAGACGACGATCAAGGTTCAGGGCCAACCCTACATGGTCATCCAGGAAACGGTTCAGACCCCCAATGGTTTCAAAACTTTTACCTGGGGCGGAATTCCGCTTAAACGGCATCGAGGAAAGATGGATACCCCCATCCGAGACGAAATTCGCACCTTCAAATGGAGCGATCGGTCGGACCTCGTAACCCGGCTTCTGAAAGACTCATGTGAAGTATGCGGAAGCAGCGAGAACATCGAAGTTCATCACATCAGGAAATTGAAGGACTTGAAAAATCGGTGGAGAGGCCGCAAAGAAAAACCCGCTTGGGTGAAAAGAATGATTGCCATTCGTCGAAAAACACTCGTAGTCTGTGAGAAATGTCACCACGACACCCATCACAAACCAGGGAAATTTGCCACTCCCGTATCTGCTGTCATTGACAGACCACATTTTGATTGAACTGGAGAGCCGGATGAAGGGAAACTTTCACGTCCGGTTCGGAGGGGGGTCAGGGGAAAAGCAGGTTATGCTGCTCGCCCCTGGCCTACCCTACGGATATGCTGATCTTCAACCAGGTCCTGCACGAAAGGGGAATGCATGACATCCGCGCCGTCTACACCGCCGGCGCCACGCCGGCCTACACCATGCTGGATTGGTTCAGCCAGCATCCCCAATATGAATACCTGCTGGTCCCTGATCCCGACGAGGCCGGCTATGGCTGGATCGAGCCGGTTGCTCAAGCTATCGAAAAAGGACAGGGAGGGCAGTATACGGTCATGTTCCCCCCTAGGGACCTCGATCCCGACGAAGCCATCCTCTCAGGATGGTGGCCGCCGGGGTTGTGACTGGAGACGGCGGACCGCGAACGGCGGACGACGAAAGTTCATAACCAGGGATCAAAAGTGACATCTTAGCGATCTGTGGTCTGCGGTCTGCCGTCTGCTTTCCAACAGGTATGACCTATAAGAAATCAGGCTGTGGGATAGGTTTCCAATAATCCCCAACAACGATCAATACAACAATAAGCGCTCAGGAGGATGCCGTTCTCCTGGGCGCTTTCGCGATTCATGCGGCAAAAGGAGATAACCAAAATGAAGAACTGGCAAGAAGAAGGCGTGCGTTTAGCAGGCATGTTGGTAGATGCTGTGGACATCATCCACGCTGCCCTGCCCCACGTCAAAGACCCAGCCCATCGCCGGGAAATCCAGGCTTACTTGGCGAGGGGCGAAAAAGGTCTCTTCCCCTCACCGGAAGCCTTGCGGTCCCTGGAAGCGGGGATCATCGCCGTGAGCATGATGAGCCAAAAGGGGCAGGGGGGCTAGGGTGCAGGGGAGCTAGAAGGCTTATGTGTATCTATTCTCCCTTGCTCCCCCGCCCCCTTGCTCCCCAGCTCATTCAAGTTCTTATCTCAGTTCGTTCAGATAGTCCTGGTCGAGCCAAACGACTTCATCGCCTGCGGCAGCCCCCAGCAGCAGCAAGGTCAACGCCGAGAGGCCGTCCGCTTCTCCCGTCAAGATACCCTCCCGCTCGCCTTCGGGCAGCTTATCCAACACAGAAGCGTCGACCCGCGCCAGCATGCGCTCACCGACCTGCAAAGCGTAGGAGCCGTCTCCCTGGTCCACC
This sequence comes from uncultured Anaerolineales bacterium, assembly GCA_964560795.1. GTDB lineage: Bacteria > Chloroflexota > Anaerolineae > Anaerolineales > UBA11858 > NIOZ-UU35. The sequence goes on from CAZLNX010000041.1 coordinate 23,468, forward strand.
AGGCTAGCTTTCCACTCCGCCTGCTTACGGTGGTAGAGCTCAGCGACCGCTTGGCGCAGCACACTGGTGGCGTCCAATCCCCCAAAACGGGCTGCCAGCCATTCGATCTGTGCCAGGGTTTCTTCGGAAAAACGGTAGGTGCGGGTAATCAGATTAGACATCGATCTCTAAGCCTCTATAAGCCACTATATCACGCTGTAATTACCCGGTCAATACTCGGCCGACAAACTACCCCAAGGAGGTGATCCATCCACAAAACATGCGTATGCGGACAGAAAATCAATTCAATCATCGAAAGGAGTAACTATGTACGAACACCAAATCCACAATATGGCACGCACGGTACAGCAGTACCTTGCTGATTTCAAAGGCATCCAGGTCGAAGCAGAAGATATCGTTGAGCCGCTGCGAGAACATTGGGCTGATTTCGCCGTGCATGTCTGGCATATCGAAGACGTTTTCTTCCAGGCGGAAAATATGGCTTTGCCGATGTCGCGGCCCCTGGCCAGGGAAATCCTGAAAGGCATCGAAGCCAAGATCGACTGCGAAAATGGGATCACCTGGGTGACCATCGACGATGCCATCCAGCGAGGTACGGAGAAGATCAACTGGGCTGAACTGAGCGATGCAGCGATGGAGGCTTTTTCCGGCAACTTCGTCCTGGCTTGGCAAACATCCAGCCGTAAGCTGAACCGCTGCCGGCCCGTTACCGGCAGCCTTCTCGATGCCACCCAAGGCGCACGGGGAATCGCCCGGCGTTCACGGGTAGCCGTGCGGGTGCTGGCGACGGAGCCCTGGCTCGAAGATGATCCAGAAGGCGCAGTCGAGGTCGGCAATGAACTGCTGATAATAACGCCGGATCGGACCACCCCATCCAAGCCCATGCCTCCAGCGCAAAGCTTACCGGCATCTCATGGCCACTTCCCGTGCGTAGCAGTGGGATAGGTTAAAGATACCCACTGTCCAAAACAAATACAATCCAAACGTCAAACACAAGGAGATTCTCATGTACCAGAAGATCATCATCGTCGGCCACGTAGGCGGCGACCCTGAAATGCGTTATACCCCCAACGGACAGGCGGTGACCAATTTCTCGGTGGCTGCCAACCGCCGCTACACCGCTTCAGACGGGCAGAGAGTAGACGAAACCACCTGGTTTCGCGTCGCTGCCTGGGGCCGGCAGGCTGAAACCTGCAACCAGTATCTGCGCCGCGGGGGCCGGGTGCTGGTCGAAGGACGGCTGAACCCCGACAGACAGAGCGGTGGGCCGCGCCTGTTCCAACGCCAAGATGGCTCCTGGGGCGCTTCCTACGAAGTTGTCGCCCAATCGGTGCAGTTCTTATCCACTCGCAGCGAAGACGAGGCTATCGACACGAACAGCGACACAGGAAATCGAGAGCCGGAAGTCGATGATATCCCCTTCTAAACATACGCGCTCATGTTTCAGTCAGCTTTCGGTATCCATTGGTGGCTGCCCGTGGTGAAAAAACATCGAGTATAATGAGAAAGGAGAACTATATGTCACCCACAATCTATCGTGAAGGTCCCTACCGGTTCTTTTTCAATAGCCGGGAGGAGAGTCGCATGCACGTACACATCGCATCCGCCGAAATGGAACCGCCAAATTCTGGTTGGAACCTATCGTGGCTTTAGAAAAATACTACGGCTTGAAGACAAAAGAGCTTGCGAAGATCGAAACTATTGTACAGGAGCGTCGAGATGAGTTTATCGACAGATGGAATCAACACTTCTCTCAGTGAAGTCACAAATATCAGTCATTTGGGCTTCTGGCTCTTGGTAAATGACAAAGAATATTTTGTCCCTTTCCAAGATTATCCAGGGTTTTTAGATGCCAGCATTTCCCAAATCTATACCGTCCGACAGATTGGGCCAGGGCAGTTCCATTGGCCCGAACTAGACATAGATATCGAGCTCGAAGCCCTTGAATTCCCGGAGCGATTCCCGCTCCAATACCAACCCTAATTGAATTCCAGTTTCTACTACCAAGCCCCCCGCAGCATTTTGTGCGGGGGGCTTTTTTCTTTCCCTTTCTACTCATGGAGGTCAAATCATGTTCGAACCGATCCCCCGTCCGCTCCCGCTGCTGGATTTAGACAAGCCCATCCGCGTGAACGAACTGCTCTCATCCCCCTGCGTGCAAACCACACACCGTTCCACCTCCCCGGTCAACCGGCACAAAGACATGGGGGTACACGTCTATCTGCGAGCCACAGAGCAGGGTCCGATCCAATATGGCGGCAAGTTGTGGCGC
>CAZLNX010000042.1:0-25730 GCA_964560795.1 uncultured Anaerolineales bacterium
GTATCTTCACTTGTTTTTTTGGTAAAGGACTTGACTTCATGATAGTAAGCTTATCGTAATCGTATGAGAGAAGAAACCCCCTTCACCGTGATCCGTTCTGATTTCGGAGTTTATTGTATCACTCAAAAACAAAGACTTCCGATATTCTACAAATATCAGAAGTCTAAAATTGCTCGTAAATCGTATCAGATATTTTTTTACTTACTCCCCAACAAGCATGAACTTGGCATATCTACTATGTAATTTGCCCAATAATTTGGCCAGATGCATAGATGCTGTCAGAAGCACAATCCCAAATAATACAACCAGGGGCAGCAGAGTTTCCGGTACGAAATAATGCGCGCCATTGACATCCCCAATCGGTAATCCAAATACGAGCTGGGTGATTGGCATGGCCATGAAAGCTAACGAAAAAGCGATCAAACTGATGAAAAGCGTGAAGTAAATCGTACCCAGGACACCTTGCAAGGCCATATACACAAACGCCAGCCAGGTATATTTGTCCAATAATTGCGCCTTCAGTCGTTCACGCCAGGTTAGATTTGGAGGGGAAAAGACCGGCCTGCGCGGCATACGAACACCCAACAGCGCTTCCACGATGCGGCCTTCTAATAATCCAAGCCCTTTGATTGAAATCACAAAGAAAGCAGCAAAAGGCAATCCAAATATGAACAATGCGAAGACTACTGACATTGATAAACCTGTAAATGCCCAAGTGAAATAGATGGCTCCAGTTAAAAAGGCGACAAACATATACAATAGCGCTCCCCAAGCGCGCGCGTCTGCATAGATACCGAAAAACCGTCCCAGAAGATTTCCATTCGGCTGACGTCTCGCACGGGCCAGTGTTGGGCTGGCGTAGGTTTCCACAGTTCGATAGGCATCAGCAATTTCTTTAGGGGTGCCATAATCAGCAATGATGGCATGAATTGCCTCATCGTCAGACACATTCGCATCTTCAGCACCTTCATTTTCCAAGGCTGTGTGCAGATGTTCTTCTGCGTCTGCCAGGGCATCGCGTATGATGGCTTTGTCGCTGCCAGATAGCTCCTTACGTAGTTGAGATAGATATTCGTCAATGGCTTTGATTGTCATTTTGCTTCTCCTTCTAAGATAGTTTCAGCGAACGATTTGATTTCTTGCCAAATAGTTTTCCACTCTTCCAAAGTCTGCCGACCCGCTTCAGTGATTACGTAATAACGCCGTGGCGGACCCGATACCGAGGGTTCAACACTGCTAGAGAGCAAGCTGCTCTTCTCAAGTGATCTCAGCACCGGATACAGGGCGCCTTGTTTGACAATTGGTTCGGCATCATTACCTGGCTCTAACAGCTTGGTAATTTGATAGCCATAGAGAGGTTCTTCACTCTGCTCCATAATGCCAAGCAAAACTAGAGACGTGATCCCAGATAGCAGTTCTTTTTGGAATTTCTTGTTAATGCTCTGTTCGACCATAAAACTATCCTTTCGAATAACGCTATTCCACACTAAATTATCATGACAATACCACCAAGAAAATGCGCCAGTATCGACCACCAGATGGTGTCAGTTTTCTTGGATAAGAAACAAAGGTATTTTCTATTTAGTTTTCATAAAACACATCCTAAAGAAGGGCGATCAACCCAAACATATAGCTAGTTATTAGTATTACGAACTTAATAATAGCGTTAAGTTAATGATATGTCAAGTAGATCCGCGATAATTCATCCCTCTCTAAGCTCAGCGTGATACAATCACCCCCGTTATGTCTGGAGCATGGTCATTAATAAGACATATTCTTTGCATCACAATCGTGACGCTCATTGCAATACTCTTCCTTCAACGCAGCGTTCTGGAGCCGGGAGATCAAGTTGAACGCGTGCGAGCTTTTACGCGTCAGATCGAATTCGACTATGGCAATTGGACAGTGAGAGCTATGCTGGGGAAGATACGCCAGATCAGCTTAGGTGCAACGAACTACCTTCCCGCGGATTATCAAAGCCAGATCGTGTTGGATTACCTGGCTCTCGTTGACCAGATATTTCAATACGAAGGACACCTTGACGAATACTATTCCAATCCAGAAATAAAAGACCCTGAAGCAGCATCTAAACCACTCCGTGAAGAACTCGACCAACTCTACACACGGCGCCAATACTTGGCTCCTTTAGCCGAAACAGTTTTTCAAAACCAGATCACAGATACCGTCGCCAGTTTCGATCTGTCCCTAGGAGGGCAGACCATACCCCCCGCACTCTACCTGGTCACACCCCTGCCTTTGGCACTCATCGTTTCTCCTCGCGACGTGATCCGGCAGGATGCCAATATTTCTATTCACCATGAGTTCACCACTGACCAACGCGCTACCCTCGAAGCGCAAGTTGAACAAGCCTTGGATGTGTCCTCGCTGGTGGTCAACGTTGGTGGGATAGGCATGTATCCCACCATGGTCATCCAGACCACTAATATCAACTGGCTGGCTGAAGTTGTCGCGCACGAATGGATCCATAACTTCCTAACGCTGCGTCCCTTGGGAGCCAGCTACATGAAGGATGCTGAATTGCGCACGATCAATGAAACCACTGCCAGCATTGCCGGAAAAGAAATTGGCGCCGCGCTGATCGAACGCTACTATCCTGAGTATGTTCCACCGCCGCCCCAACCAGTCTCTGAGCCTGATGATGCAGCCATAGATGTACAAGGGCCCGCTCAGGACAAGCCCTTCGATTTCAGAGCGGAAATGCATGAGACTCGCTTGAATGTCGATGAGATGCTGGCCGAAGGGAAGATCGAAGAGGCAGAAATCTATATGGAAGCTCGCCGCCAGATCTTTCTCGAAAACGGCTACCGCATTCGCAAGCTCAACCAGGCTTATTTCGCCTTCCATGGCGCTTATGCCGATCGACCTGGCGGCGCGGCCGGTGCGGCGGAAGACCCGGTTGGGGAAGCGGTACGCGCGCTACGCACCCAAAGCCAATCGCTCGCCGAATTTATCAAACGCATCTCATGGATGTGGTCTTTCGAACAATTACAAGCAGCTGTAGATACAAATTCTTAACCTTAGGAGATATACATGCAAAAAAGATTTTTACCCCTTTTAGTGGTATTGGCCTTCCTTTTGGCCGCCTGCGGCGGGGAGACGCCGACTCAGGTCGCAGAGGATACTGCACAAGAAGCAGTTACTGCCCCCGAGGCCACACATACCCAACCTCCCCCCACAGAGGCTCCTGTTCAAGTTACTGAAGAAGTAGCCGAAGAGCCCGAGCCTGTGGAGTTGGTCAGTGAGTGCACGCTGGTCAGTTCGCCGATGTCCCCAGAGTCTCAATATGCGCCTCTCTTCGCCGTCACCGACGATGACTGGGTTTCAGGACCCGATGACGCCGCTCTGACCATCGTCGAGTACGGCGACTATCAATGACCGTACTGCGCTCAGATTGCGCCCGTGTTGGCGCAACTCAAAGTTGATTTTCCTGACGATGTGCGTTTCGTTTACCGTCATTTTCCATTAGCATCCATCCATGACAAAGCCATCCTGGCCGCCCAAGCCGCGGAAGCCGCTGGCCTGCAAGGCAAATTCTGGGAGATGCACTATTCCCTTTACGAGAAATTCGAAGATTGGACCAGCCTTTCGGTAGCAGATTTCGAAAGCTGGCTGGTCGAGAATGCTGCTGGTTTGGAGCTGGATGCAGCTCAATTCGAGACTGATCTAACCAGCGAGGCGATCGTCGCCAAAGCTGAAAGTAGCTGGACAAAGGGTCAAGAGATTGGCCTACCCGGCACGCCCTTCTTTGCCGTCAACAACAACCCTTACAACGGGCCGCTGGACTCGGCCAATGTCGCTGCCATTCTTAATCTGACGAAATTCGCTGACCAACAATACACCGAATGTCCCCCTGTGGTGATTGACCCGCTAAAGGGATACACTGCCACAATCCAAACCGAGAAGGGTGATATCGTCATCGAGCTTTATCCCGATGTGGCTCCCTTGGCGGTCAATAGCTTCGTCTTCCTGGCCCAAGAAGGTTGGTTCGACGGGGTTCCCTTCCACCGTGTATTGCCCGGCTTTATGGCTCAAAGTGGCGACCCCACCGGCACAGGCATGGCTGGACCAGGTTATGCTTTCAAGAATGAAGTCTCGGAAGCACTCTCCTTCGACCGCGAGGGGCTGGTCGCTATGGCTAACTCTGGCCCTGACACTAACGGCAGCCAGTTCTTCATCACCTATGGCCCGGCCGCGCACCTTGACGGTGGCTATACTATCTTTGGTGAAGTGCTGGAAGGAATGGAAGTGGTTCAAGATTTGACCCCGCGCGATCCGTCTCAAGGCGGTGATCTTCCTGAAGGGGATACGATCATTTCAGTCACAATTACTGAACAATAGTGTACAGCGTTCCTCGTTGCCCAAACGTGATTTCCAGGCTATAATTCCGCCCGCTTTACCATCAAACGAATGTAGAAGAAGCGAAACTTCCCTGCGGAGTTTCGCTTCTCAGTGAAAGTAGGACGTAACATGGAACTAATAACCTTCTTTATTGATTTTATCCTGCACTTGGATGAACATCTTAGCGCAATCATCTCTCAGTACGGCACTTGGACCTACGCAATCCTTTTCTTGATCGTATTCATGGAAACAGGCTTTGTAGTAACCCCTTTCCTGCCCGGTGACTCTTTGCTCTTTGCCGCGGGCAGCTTCGCCGCTCTTGGCGCTTTAAATCATTGGATAATCATCGGATTGCTGATTGTCGCCGCGATTATCGGTGATACGGTCAATTATTGGATTGGCAGCTACATCGGAGATCGTGCCTTTAGCGGCAATATCCGCTGGCTGAAGCAGGATTATCTCAAAAAGACTCAGCAATTCTACGAAAAGCACGGCGGCAAAACCATCATTCTGGCACGCTTTGTGCCCATCATCCGCACCTTTGCCCCCTTCGTGGCCGGTGTTGGCACGATGAGCTACGGCCGCTTCATTACATATAATGTTGTCGGCGGCATCGTTTGGGTGACCAGTTTCACGCTTTTGGGCTACTACTTCGGCAATTTGCCCTTCGTGAAGGACAACTTCGAGTTGGTGATCTTCGCCATCATCGCCATTTCCTTTATTCCCCCGGTGATGGAATTCTTCAAAGCCCGGGCAGAAATAAAGGCAGAGAAGGCTGCTGCTGCAGCCGAAGTTGAAGTCGAAGCCTAAAGGAAAAATCCCACCGCAGAGCGATGGGATCAGTTTAGATTATTTATAGAGACGCCCCGGCGGGGCGTCTTTACATTTATGGCACTAATCGAAGATGCCCTTCGGCATCGGATTCAATGTCAGCTCTAGCCCATAGCATGGGATGATACTGGATATTGCGCCATAGGTCAGACTGATCAACATAGTGAGAGTGGTAGGGATGCCCCGACTGCCCCGTGGTGTTCACCGTAAGCGAGTTGGTCAGATCGCCCAAATCGACGATCATACGCATAGAAGGCAGCCAATCGACCTCGTAGGGCAAATCTGAATCCCATCCAGTGGCGTTGACGATGGCACTGCCGCCCGCGGTGGGGTAAGGACCGCGATTGAAGGCATTCTTGATAAAGGGAAAACTGCTCATAACCTGGTTATAGAAAGTGATTGTGTGGAGATCACCCCAGGCCCAATCCGCCGGGTCATTGCCCTGTAATTTGCGGATTTCTTTGTACCCTGCGGCAAAGGCGGCTGCGAAGATATCATCGCGAGTTTCGACCTCGGGGGTAGTTTGGTCATCCCACCAGGAGCTATCGGATTGGGCCACCAAATTTCGCATGATCTCTTTGGCGCCAGATTCTACACCGACACTATAGAATTCAGGAAGATCATCGGAAAATGTAGCCTCTAAAAGGTTGCGCCAAAAGGCCATGTACAAAGCCGCGGGGGCAGAATCCATGTTCAATTGGCCATCCCACCCCTGAAGGAGTCCGCGAGCACCTTCAAGTTTGGCATCATCCAAGGGGATGTCGAATAACACCGGCAGCAGCACATCCGCCATTAATTCCATGTTATCCCCCTGCATACCCTGGATGTAGGGAATATCGAAGGGGTACGTTGCGCCCTTGAGCATATCGACAACGCGCTGAGCGCGATAGCCGTACGACCACTGGTAAGTGATCAGATAAGGATAATCCGGCCCGACAACGGCGTTGTTGGCCGTGGCGATAAAGCCCTCGGGCGGGTTGAAGGCGTAGGGCAGTTCATCGAAGGGGATGAAGCCCTGCCACTCGTATTCGCCCGTCCAGCCGGGGACGGCATCCATACCGTCGTGCCCATCGACACGGATAGGGATATTACCTGGCATTTGATAGCCGATATTGCCATCCACATCGGCGTAGAGCAGGTTCTGAGCGGGGACGACAAACTCTTTGGCAGCATCCCGGAAATCTTCCCAGTTTTGGGCCAGGTTGAACTTCCAAATCGAGCAGAATACACAGGTGGGCTCCAAGGCCGTCCAGCGCACAGCCAGGGCATAGTTTTCAGGTACGTCAACAGAAGCGCCCACATCCTCTGCGAAAGTTTCCAGGCCATAATCCTCGGTGATGACCGGGCCGTGTTGGGTCAATCTCACGGTGTGTTCGACGATCTCGCCCCCAGCAACCTGGATCTCTTCGGTGACGATCTGCATATCGACCCACTCACCCTGGAATTCGTACTGGTTCGGGTTTTCGGGATTGATCTTCTCGATATACAAATCCATCACATCGGGTCCGACGTTGGTGAAGCCCCAGGCGATACGATCGTTGTGCCCGATGACCACACCAGGCACTCCGGCGAAGGAGAAGCCCGCCACATCCAGGTTGCATTCCTCAGTCTTGGGCACGCAGTGCAGGCCAACCTCATACCAGATGGAAGGCATTTGCGCTCCCAGGTGGGGATCGTTGGCCAGCAGGGGCATGCCGGTGTCGGTCAGATCACCGGAGACGGCCCAACTGTTGGAGCCAATCCCTTCGAATCCACCGCCTGTGAGGGCGTCGAGGGCTGCGATTTGGGATTGAACAGACTCATACAATTGATTACTAACAACTGATGATTGATGAGTGATGACTGAAGAACTACTGTAACCGCTGGAATAACCTGGGACAATGACAGGGCGATCATCAGGATAAGGCGGGAAGAGGTCGGCGACTTGCTCAGGGCTAAGATCTTTTAGCAGCAAGGCACGGTCAATCTCGGTGTCCAGGTTGCGGCGCAGGTCCCAGGCCATGGCTTTAGCCCACGTCAGGGAGTTGAGCGTCGTCCAGGGGGCAGGTTCGTAGTCGCTGTTGATGATGGGCAAGAAGGCATATTCCAGGGCCAGGGCTGTGCCAGTGTGTTCCGACAGATAAGCGTTGACTCCCTCGGCATAAGCTTCCAGAATGGCCCGTGATGGGTCATCTAATAAAGCTAATTCTTCTTTAGCTACCCGCTCCCAACCCAGAGTGCGCAGGAATTTGTCGGTATCTAGGGTGGCATCACCCAACAATTCAGAGAGCCGCCCCGCACCCTGATGTCGCCAGAAATCCATCTGCCAGAAACGATCCTGAGCATGGACATAGCCCTGGGCGAAGAACAGGTCATGCTGGCTGGCGGCGTAAATATGCGGAATGCCATAGGCATCGCGATAAATGTCCACCGGAGCATCGAGGCCAGTAACTTGAAGCTCGCCGTCAATCTGGGGGAAAGATTTCTCGGAAGTCCGCTTGACCCACGGTGGGCCAGCAATTGCTACAATGGCGATAAGAAAAATTATGACAATAAGAACAATTAATAGTATTCGGCCAACCTTCTTCAACATATGTTCCTCCTGTGGAGTGTTGAATTATGAACGTGAATGGTGAATTCAAAATTTACAATTCATCATTCACTTTTGATCATTTTCCCGTCGCCACCACAAACGCCACGGCATGGGTTTTGGTATGGCTGAGGCTCAGCGACCAGGTTGTCAATCCCAGTTCATCGGCTAACGCTTGCGCTGCTCCATGCAGATTCAACACCGGGGCTCGCGCCTCGTCACGCAGAACTTCGATCTCCTGCCAACCCACATCGCCGATGCCGCAGCCCAGGGCTTTGGAGACAGCTTCTTTGGCCGCGAATCGTCCCGCGAGAGAGGCAGCATCCTCACCACACAAAGCCAGCTCTTTCTCTGTATAGACGCGCTTCAAGAACCGCTCCCCGTTGCGAGATATGGAGTCTTTGATGCGTTCGATTTCGATTAGGTCAACGCCAGTTCTAAGTTTCATGATCTATTTTTAACGCGGAGTCGCAGAGGCGCAGAGAAAAAATATATAACTCTGCGACTCCGCATCTCAGCGTTAAAACATCTCCAACACCCGCCTGGCGATGCTGGGCGCTACCTGTTCAGTCTCCGATATATCCTTAATTTGGAAGCGCGGCAGATCGCGCACCTCTTGGGGTAGATCATAAGCCGCACCAATCTGCACCACTAAGGCGGAAATCTTATTCTCTTCTAAGACCAGGTAATCCCGCACCATCCAAGGATTTCCCATATCAGAAACCATCAGCAGCCCAGCCTGAACGCTGCGGCGTTGGGTTTGCAGCAGCACATTCAAATCTTGTTTGCCCAAATCCTGTTTGAGCAACACCTCGACACCGCCATCCTCCAGAGCATCCTTGAGCTCGTAGGCAAACTCGATATCCGCCACGGCGCTGGATAAGTACAAACGCGGCGACTCACCTGGTTTCGTTGGAGATCGCATCACTTCTTTAGCAGGGGCAATTTCATCTAACTCTAGCCAATGATCCATCACTAGGATATCGTCGTCATCGACGTCATCGTCATCATCTTCAAAGTGTACGCGCACCTTGATGTTGAACTCACCCCAACCACGCGCCGCCAACCTAAAATTCGATGCTTGGTCTGTTACTTTCTGCACCGGGTTGGGGAACGTGGGATGCAGAACATACTCCACATAAGCCACATCATCTAAATCCTCCCCTTCTAACCAAATTGCCCAATCCCACCAACCTTCCCTGCTCGGGCTCGCTTCTTGTCTGATTCTCAAATTCATTGCGCGCCTCCTGGTACGGAGCTCAATTCAATAACAACCAACTGAGGGCTTAGCTCGGACATCCACTGCGTCTGACCATCATCGATCTGCAATTGGATCAGATGATCATCCTGAACCCCCCGAAGATAAACCACTGCGCCGCCCCCCTCAGATTCAGTCGTCGTGCTCATCCACTCTGTTTTTATACCCGTGGATGTCTTCATAAACCGGTACTGGCATTGGATTTGCTCATTACGATGTCCGGGATGTTGGGCCAATGCTTCGGGCATAATCTTTACCTTGACCAACCGTCCGGACTCCGCTTTCCAAATCTTCACAGTTTCGGAGAGCGCCAAAAACGCGCTGAGTTTATCTTCTCGGTCAAGAGGAATGTGTTCGTGATTGCCAAAAGCCCCACCTGTTTCCACCTCGATTTCAATCAGGGCAATGGCCTTCTTATTCGCACCTCGGGCAAAATTGAGTTCATCCCGCACCCAATCATGCGTCGTCCAGGCCCCCGAGGCCAGTTGATCCCGCCGGGTCAGCAAGGCAATCAGGGCATCCGAATCATTGATCCTGGCCCTGATCTCGTCTGTGAGCTGCCCGCCTCCCAGGCGTCTACCGGTCACAACATTGACATTGTGACTGAACAGCAGCTTCTCCACCTGGGAAACCAACTCTCGATCAGGATCCCGGAATGAAAATGATAGAAAGACATTTTCCATTGGCGCCTCCTAGTGCAAGTTGAAAGTTTGCAAGTGTGCAGGGCACATATTCAACTTGCTACATGCAAACCTGCAAACATTCAATCATTTTCATGGTCCCGCAATTGCCACGGCTAACTTATCTGGGTGTAAATATGTACTCGCCGCAGCCAAAACATCTTCTGAAGTCACCGCATCGATGCGCTCGGCGTAGCGCAGGTAGTAATCCATACCCAGGTTGTAGCGCTCCAGGTTGAGTATCGCGCCCGCTACGCCTTCGTTGGACTCTAAAGCCAAGGGCAGCCGTCCAACGAAGTTAGCCTTGCTGTCTGCTAATTCATCGTCCTCGACCCGCTCAGTCACAAAGCGCTTGATCTCTGCACGGATCAACTCAGTAGCCTTCTCGATATCATCCGGGTTGACACCGGCATTCACCACCCACGGTCCCGGGCCCATCCCGGCACTCATACTGCTGTAGGCATAATAGGCCAAGCCCGCTTTTTCTCGCACAGCATCGCCAATGCGTCCCATCATACCGAATTGTCCGAAGACGCTGTTCCCCAAGGCGGCTGCGATGAATTCTTCCGATTTACGTGAAGGACCCGAGGCGCCAATAATGATATCCGCCTGAGATTTTCCAGGAATCTCGACCCGTTGGGTGACCAGTTCATCAAGCGGCGTGACGGACGGGAGTTGAGGTGGGTTCGGTTGATCTGAGTTTTCCCAATCTCCCAGGGCTGCGCGCACTTTCTCGACAGCATTTTCCGGGGATACTCCACCGACCACAGCGACCACCATGCCGTGCGGCCCGTAGTGCTTCTTATGGAAATCAACTAGATCCTGGCGTGTGATGGCCTGGATCATCTCAGGATAGCCATCTTCAGGGCGACTGTAAGGGTGATCTTTGTAAACGATCTGGTCGAAGGTCATCCCAGCCATATCGCGCGTATCTTGGGCGCGCAGGGTCAGCCCGGTCAGCAACTGGGCGCGCAGGCGTTCGATCTGCTGCTCGGGGAAGACCGGCTGGCGCAGAGCCTCGGAGATCAATTTCATCAGCAAGGGAAGATCCTCTGCCAACGACTTGCCCCCAAAACCCGTGGTATGGGTAGCGCCATTGAAACTCAAGCCAGCGCCAACTGACTCAAGAGCCTGATAAATCCCTTGGAAATCGCGCTTCGCCGTGCCGCGCATCAACGCAGCGGAGACAAAATCCGCCAAACCAAGTTTTTCGTCGGGGTCAAAGAGGCCGCCGACATGCAAATAGCCGCTGACATTCACCGAAGGGCTGTTGAAGTTAGAGCGTGCGAGAACGGTGATGCCGTTGGGAAGCTCCACCCGGGTGATGTCATCGGGGCCAGGCAAGGATGAATTCTGAATTGCAAATTGTGAATGACTAATGGCGCTCATTTCGCCACCTCGTTGTTCTTTGTTGGTAAATAAGTCCCTACGATACGATTGCGCGGAACCAGGTAGGTTTGGGCAATGCGCTGGACATCGTCCGGTGTTACAGCTGCCAACCGGTCAAGATAACCAGTAAACCAATCGTAGGAATCGAACATCTCAGTGAAGCCCATCCAGAAGGCCTGGTTGGTGATGCTCTCGCTGCCATAGGCGAACAGCGCCCGGGCTTGCTTGACAGCACGGTCCACGGCTGCTTGGGTCGGCGGGGTATCTTGCACACGCTGGATCTCTTCATCGATAGCTGTAATAACTTCATCAGCGGTGCGTTCGGGGTGCACGGTCACCGTGATGCTGTAGACGTAGGGATCGATGGTGGCAGGTAAACCGCCGCGCACGCCCACAGCCAGATCGCCTTCGACCAGCTTGAGATACAGCCGCGAGGTCTTATTGGAAATACCGCCCCCGAACATATTCAATCCCGTAGGGCCGGTAAGCAAGCTATCCAGGACGATGAAGGGGAAGAAGTCGGGCTCAGAAGCTACCGGAGAGTGATAATAGGCACTGATATAGGTCGTATCGTCGGTGCCTTCCACAGTCAGACGGTGCTCGCCGCGCTGAGGGGGTTCGGAGCGTTGCTGTCGTACTGGTTCATCACCAGCCTGCAAGGGACCATATAACGCTTCGATACGCTGTTTCATATCGGTAGTATCGAAATCCCCTGCCACAACCATTACGGCATTATTGGGCCGGTAGTAACTACGATAGTGATTATAGAGGTCTTCGCGTCCCATGGTTTCAAGATCGACCATGTCGCCAATGATCTCATAGTGGTAGGGGTGTACGCGAAAGGCTGTCGCCCGCATAACTTCGCCAAGCTGGAACATGGGCTGGTTCTCACTGCCCTGCCGCTCGGAGATGATCACCGTACGCTCGGATTCGACTTCCTCGGGGTCAAAAACACTGTTTGCCATGCGGTCCGCTTCGAGGCGCAAGGCCAGGTCAATCTTGTCGGCCGGCATGGTTTCGAAGTAGGTTGTCCAATCCAGGTATGTAAAGGCGTTCCAAATGCCGCCTTCGCGTGAAATGGCCTTATCAAGCACTGAGGAGGGAAATTGGGGTGTGCCTTTAAACTGCATATGCTCCACCCAATGGGAAATTCCTGTCTTACCAGGGGTTTCGTCGCGAGATCCAACCCGGTACCAAACCCAATTACTGACAATCGGGGCGGTGTGGATCTCTTTGAGCATCACGTGCATGCCATTTGGGAGTTTGTATTTCGTTATGGAAGAGTCCATGAAAAGCAATACCTCATAAAATAGATTTTTTAGTCCGTAGCGCCACAGGTGCGCCGGTCGTAGACCCGCATCTGGCGTCGGCGGGCCAAGCGTGGTCACTGCCCGTTTGGTCTTTAGCGAGGACGCACTATCGTGCGTCACTACAAACCCTTTGTTCCGCTTCGGAGACAGTATCCCCTAAGGGATCAAGAACCACTCACAAATTAAGCCCAGAGGGCCCTGACAAATTTGGGTATCCTCCCAGGAGTCGTCCATATTCATCAACAAACTATCATAGGGCGATACCACGCCGATCAAGCCTTCAAAAGGCGTACCCAAGCCTGTCTCTTTTAGTTCAATATAAACGGGTACTTCAAGGTTCACTGGCACTGTCTGGTCAACAGGAACATTGATATCCAGGGCAATGGGTAGGCTTGTTCCTGCGGGCAGAACGATATTAGCAGGAGCATTTATGTTGAGCACTCCGGCGGCAATCGAAACTTGAGCACCATTGATCTGCGTTGGTTCGGTGAGTGTAACCCGGGTTGTAGTAGATACCGGTAGATCAAATCGAACTGGGATTGTATCATCAACGGCAATGGTTTCATCGATGACTGCTTTATTCATAGCCTGGAAATTGTTGTGCAAGCCTGTGACCAATTGATCTGAGACAACTTTTTTCAATGTAAAGAGTTGCTGCCCGATGGATATGAGCAAGACGATCAAAATGATATTGACGACAAGAGAGATCGAACACATTACTGTCCAAAAGGCGGGCATCATTTTCCCCTGCCAAATAAAGCGGCGGAAAATGGCCTTGGCAAATAATGTGGCTGTGACTCTGGATTTAGTGGGGTAATAGGGCTGTTTGTAAGTCATAGGCCTCACTCCTGACATCTCAATGGATCAGAGGATGGTGATTAGAATATAGCATAACCCCAGTGCACAGTAAACAGTTTGCAGAGAAATATCACCAAACAGGTAAGACTTTGCAATCACGCGTCGACAAAAGGGTGGGATGGAATTCCATCACCAATAGTTTTCGGAGGAATGATTTAATGGAAAATGGGAATAATCTGGTGGCTGTGATCGGCGCTGGTCCGGCCGGCTTGTACGCTGCCAAAAAACTGGCTCAATCTGGAGCCGACGTGGTCATTTTCAACCGTGATATCAGGCCCGGCGGTTTGGCCGAGTATGGTATCTTCCACTCAAAACACAAGATGAAGACAGGGTTGCGCAAGCAATTTCTGAAGATCCTCTCCGATGAAAAGATTACATATTATGGTAATGTCGGCATTGGCGAGAAGGGGGATCTAACCTTGGAAGAGATCCGTCAACTTGGCTTTCAGGCCATCGTCGTAACGGTTGGCGCTCAAGGCACTAAATGGCTGGGGCTGCCGGGAGAAGATCTTAAAGGGGTTTTCCACGCCAAGGATCTGGTATATCACTATAACAAACTTCCGCCCTACAGCCTACGTGAATTCGCCATTGGAAAACGCGTTGCTTTGATCGGTGTGGGCAATGTGATGATCGACATTGCCCATTGGTTAATCCGTGACAAGAAGGTCGCTGAAGTTGTTGCCGTTGCCCGACGTGGTCCTGCCGAGGTCAAGTTCACCAAAAAAGAGATGGAAAACGTGATTCGCAATCTTGATCAGGTTGCCCTTGATGACGAGATCGAACGCGTCACCGAGCGCATGCTCGCGGTAGATCAAAGCCCCGAGGCAGCGAAGGAATTCATCTTATCAGCGCTCACCAAGGCTAAAGAGCCCAATTCGGACACGCGCTTCACACTGCAGTTCCTCTCTTCACCCAAGCAAATCCTGGGTGATGAGCAGGGAAACGTGCGCGGGCTGGAAGTAGAAGACACAAAATTGATTGCCAGAGAATTTGATACCAAAGTTCATCGACTGGGAACAACCCAAGTTCTCGATGTCGACACGGTGGTGTTCTGCATTGGCGACAAGGTCGATGAAGCTTTTGGCCTTCCTATCCAGTGGAATGAATTCGTCAAACATCCCATCCCCCGTTACCCAATGAATGAGCTTTCTTATGAAGTGTTTGATCCCGAAGTTGGGCAACCTGTTGAGGGAGTATTCGTGGCAGGTTGGTCTCGCGAGGCCAGCAGCGGCCTGGTGGGCTATGCCCGGAAGGATGGAGAAGCTGGTGCTGGAGTGGCGTTGAAATATCTTGAGTCAATCGCGCCTCCTGAAGATACAGAAGGACTTCTCAAAGCAATTACCAAGAAGCTGGGTGCACTTCCTCATCCCATTGTTGATCGAGCCGATGTTTTACGTCTGATCGAAATCGAAGGGGCTCAGGCAGCAGCACTTAGCCTTGAAGATTTCAAATTCGACACCAACGAAGCCATGCTCGAAGCATTAGGGGAAGGTTGAAGTCCAAAGTCGTTCTCAAAGGTGAAATAAACTAGAATTCAGGTTTACGATAAATTCCAAACAAAAAAGGTGTCTGCCAGATTGGCGGACACCTTTTTTTCATTACAGAGCAATTATCCTAATCCGCTCTCTTGGGAATAATCACTAATAAGAATCCGATGGCAATGACCACTTCCCCTAAGATCACACCCGCTGCTTGTAAGGGACCAAAATAGGGTATTTCGGGAAACGGCTGCGTCCCGAAGCCAAACACATCGGCCATGCCGGAAACCAAGGCGATCACGTATCCAGTACTGACAAGCCGCAATCCGACATCCGCAGCAATGGTTCGATCACCTTCACTCAATTGAAGTGAAAAGCTCATATATCCACCCACACAGATAAAAGCCAACCCAACTAGAAAGACAGCAATTTGAACAAAACCCACCACGGGGCTGCGGTCTGCCTTGAAGAGATCGGGCTCTAATCCCAAAAGAAAAAGTACAAAACCCAAAACTACTACCCCCAGCCCTACCCACGCCCGACGAGGCAATATTCGAGATCTTTTTTCGACCAAGTTAATCATCCTTTCGGCAGGCTATTCTCTAAGAAAGAGGTCCAATTCTGTCCTAAAATGGCCGCGATATCATCTTCAGTATAACCCTTTTTCATTAACAAGGGGGCAATTTTTCCCAAATCAGCGACGGTGTCGATCTCTGCAGGCGTTCTCTGAAGACCGAAACCACCATCAAAGTCGCTGCCCAAACCCACGTGCCGGGCATCGCCAGCAATCTGGCACATATAATCGATTTGAGCAACAACATGTTCGAGGGTTACAAGATGACGTCCATCACGCTCCTGCCATCCAGCTAACAGGAAACGATTGAAGGGTACAACACCAATGACTGCATCCCGCTCGATAAGACCTCGAATAACGCGATCAGACAAAAAACGATTGCTATCAATACCATCAAGCAGGGCGACTGCATTGGCATGTGATGCAATAATCGAGCCAGCATAGGCGTCCAGGCTTTGCAGCACAGCCTTTTCATCCATGTGGCTGATATCCAGAGTGAAGCCCAAGTCGGCCATAGCTTCCAGCAGAGCATAGCCTTCTTTTGTCAGGGGTCCAGGTTCACCGGTTCCACCACAAAAGCGCGTTCCAGCCCAGGCCGGGCCGATGATACGCACCCCGCGCTGCCACCATTCGACCAGCTCCGAGGGAGAGCCAACGGCTTCAGCCGCTTCCATTAAAACTACCAGGCCCACGAGTGGGGTTGCCGTTTCAATATTCCATTCAGCGAGATGATTCTCCAGATCGGCTTGTGAGTACAACAGGCGGAATTTATCAGGATGGTCATCGGCTAAACGATGATATACATCTAACTGAGCCTGATAACGCTTCGCTGCCTCAGCCGTATTGTGATAACACTGCACATCCCACTCGCCTAATTTTCGCCGGGCTGGGGCGGCGAAAAGCGTCGAGAAGACTATGCCAACTCGCCCGCGCTGATAATCCGGCCAGCCGAGAAGAGTGTCGCCATTGTAGCGAGGGGCATCTGTGCCTCGCTCGCGCTGGCGCGTTTCGGCTGCGGAGAGAGTGTAATCACGGCCGAATGTAAGTACATTCCAGGCCAGGTCTTGATGTGCATCGACGATAAGCATACGTTTAGGTTGAACCTTTCAGTTGATTGGCAATTTGGCGGTCGATCTTACCCATGGGGTATTCGTTGAATTGCGCGGGACGCACCCAACGCAGTTCTGTATGATCGAGGGGTTGGGGTTCTCCAGTAATAATCATGGAGCGGAAAGCGTGCAGTGTGACGCGGAAGTGGGAATAGGCGTGCTCGTACACACCAAAGGGGTCTCCCACTTCGATGTCTACACCTAATTCCTCGCAGATTTCGCGCTTGAGGCAGGCATGTAAGGTTTCCCCAGGGTTTGTCTTGCCTCCAGGGAATTCCCACATTCCGCCCAGCAATCCGCCTTCAGAGCGCTGGGCAATGAGTATCTCTCCATCGCGTTGGATCACTGCCGCGGTAACCGTAATGTGCGGAATTCCAGCTTTCTTCTTGCGTGCGGGACGCTGTTCTTGGTTCCCGAGCTTGAGAGACTGGCAATACTCTGCAATTGGGCACAGCTCACATTTTGGATTTCGCGGCGAACAATGACTGGCCCCTAATTCCATAAGAGCCTGGTTGTATTCAGCAGCCTGCCCTGACGGCAAGTTCTCGCGGGCAAGCTTCCATAGAAGCCGCTCTCCTTCAGTGGATCCCTGCGGTTGGCTGACATCAAAGATGCGTGATAACACCCGGCGAATATTGCCATCCAGGGCAGCTTCGTCCAGCCCAAAAACGATGGATGCTATCGCTGCTGCCGTGTAAGCACCAATTCCAGGAAGGCTTTTCAGGCCTGATAGATCAGCAGGAAGTTTCCCCTGGTGTTGGTCAACAACGATTTGAGCGGCTTTATGCAAGTTGCGCGCCCGGCTATAGTATCCCAACCCCTCCCAAAGATTGAGCACATCTTGCTGCGATGCTGCGGCTAACACTTGAATGTCGGGGAATTGGTCCATCCAGCGCTTAAAATATGGCAGCACAGTTTCCACGCGCGTTTGCTGAAGCATAATCTCAGATACCCAAACCGCATAGGGGTCAGGGTTGTCACGCCAGGGCATTTCACGAGCGTTGACTGCATACCATTTCAATAATTTTTCAGTGAACAAGGGGGACATTTCACAAATAAAAAGATTGATGATTGAAGGACATCCTCAATCCTCAATCATCAATCTTTGACCATTAATCTGCTACATTTGGAATCCAGGCCGGTCTTGTACGGTTCTAAATTCCAGATCTTTCACAAAATCGAGCAACCGCGTTGTCAGGGCATCCCACTCTTGAGAGAGAATGATCTGCTGCATATCCTCAGGGTTGGCTGTTTTCGCCGCGGCTAAAATCTGGGGATGGTCCCCATATACTGTCACCCAAGCATCCGTTGTCTCTAAACCCAACTGCTGGATTTCGGGGATGAATTCGCGCACAACAAATTCAAAGTATTCCTGTTCGCGCCCAGGCAAAATATTCCATGACATCAACAGTTTAACTGTCACAATCTCTCTCCCAAGGTTATGCCGAATACTCGAGCACCACAACCTGTGTCTCAGTGGGAATAGATGAAGGGGTAGCCGAAAGTTCTTCAACAGGTTTGATGGTTCCCAGACCCATCTCTTTGATGAATTTGCTTAGTGGATCAAGTTTGATTTTGCACTTTGGCGTGCCATAATGCATGGGGATTACAATCCCTGGCTCCAGCAAGCTAATTACTTCAGCAGCTTTTGCCGCATTCAAGCCCCCCCCACCACCTACAGGAACTAAGGCAACATTAACAGTGCCCAAGGCTTCTACCTGCGATTGGCTGGGAACTCGATTCAGATTTCCTAAATGAGCGACTGAAACACCTTCATAATCAAAAACATAAAGGGTATTGCGCAACTCATCTTCTTTCCGCTTGGTGCCATTGGTGCGCACTGCCGTGATAAAAACTTTGCCGATCTCATATTCTCCCGGCCCATTGATCACTCGCTGCATTGATTTCACCGCCCCTGCATTGTTGTAGGCTGGCGAGTCTTGGCTGATCGAGACGAGCTGTCCGCGCAGGCTCAGGGAGCCGTAACCAACAACCTTCTCATCATAGGGATCCGTGACGACCGTAGCCAGTCCACGGGAGGAGAGTCTGAAACAAGAATGTCCGTGCCAAGTTATTTTCATTACTTATTATCTTCCTTATGATTCCTCTGAATTCCGTCCGATTATACTGTATTGGAGGGAAAACCGCCAAAATTAATGATATTATTCCGCCCATGAAGAACTTGCACTACATTACCGTCTTGATCATTTTTCTATCGCTGACAGCCTGCAAGGTGGAGCCAACCAACACCCCAACGGTTGTCAACCAACCCCAATCAATTAGTGCTACACCCGAAGCTGCGGCAGAGGCTGAGATCGAGGCCGTTGCCGAAATTGAGAGCACAAACACATCGACAGCAACATCATTACCAACGGAAACACCAACGGCAAGCCCCACCCCAACGACGCCTCCCCAACCCGAACTCCAGTACGTATTTTCCACTGAGTTAGATTATGCAAACCTGACCCTCAATGTCTCCCAGTTCATCAGCATCCCCAACAATTCATCCACACAATTGAATGAGATTATGCTGGTGGTACCCCCTAATCTTTATGAGGGTGCTTTCCATCTGAAACGCATAACTTGGGAGAATGGAGAGGAGATCACTGAGCACAGCATGCGAGGCTCTCAACTGTATATCCCACTGCCAGAGCCGCTTAACCCTGGGATGACAAGGAATATCTTCATTTATTATGATCTTTTCCTGCCCCCGAACAATTCTACAGCCGAAGCAGGACCGACTCCCTTTGGCTATACCAGCCGTCAGATCAACCTGGTCGATTGGTATCCTTTTGTGCCGCCATATGATGATGGAAAAGGCTGGATAATGCGCGACCCTTGGGCGTATGGCGAATTTCTTGTCTACCCCGTTGCCAACTACGATGTCACCATCAAATTAAAGAATCTACACCAAGAAGTGTCCATCGCTGCCGGCGCCCCAGATACCGGAGACGGGGAAACGCACAAATACCGCATTGAGAAAGGCCGCAACTTTGTCTGGTCGGTCAGCCAATACTATACAATGTTCGAGGAAAATGTGAATGGAACGACGATAAGGGGGTATGTTTTCCATCCCGATGCTGTTGCCGGGGAACAGGCATTTTATGCCACTGTGAATGCTTTCGAACTCTATTCAGAACTCTACGGCCCCTATCCACACCCCATGCTGACCATGGTACAGGCTGATTTCGATCACGGTATGGAATATCAGAGTCTGTATTTTCTTAATCGAGGATTCTTCGCATCATACGACGGTACTGCCGGGAGTTTTTTGATTGCCATTGCCGCCCATGAGACCGCCCACCAATGGTGGTATGGCATCGTTGCTAACGACCAGGCCCAGGAGCCCTGGCTTGATGAGGCTTTAGCCACATACAGCGAGTACTTGTTTTACGAATACTATTACCCTGATCGATTGAATGATTTTTGGTGGGATCGCCGTGTGAATCCATATCATCCAGCTGGATGGGTGAACAGTACAATTTATAGTGCCTCGGGATACCGCGAATATCGAGATGCAGTTTATCTGCAAGGCGCCATTTTCCTGAACGATCTGCGCAATCTGGTTGGTAACGAAGCCTTCTTTGCCTTTTTGCAGGATTATGCATCGACGTATGCCAATCACATAGCAACCGGAAATGATTTCTTCAGGGTATTGGCCCGTCATACCAATGCGGACTTAACCTACCTGATCACCACATATTTCCAAAAATAGTCATACTACGCGAGTATTACCTAACTTCAGCCTGAGAGGAAATTACATTCAGCGACCGATTTACCGGCTTGTTTATTCAAGCTTCCTATTGAGCAGAATCAGCTGGTCTGGACAATGAAGATTATTCATGTATAATATAGGACATTAATAGTCTTATTTGTCCTTTATGTAACTTTCTAGTTACCATCTAAGGAGCGTGGTTTTGAAAGATCGTTCAAATCTCGAAAAAAACAATTTCCTATTTTGGCATTAACCGGCGTCATTTCGCCCTGCCGAAACAACCCCCGAAAAAATTCGTTGGAGAAGAAACAGTGAAAATTAATAGCTTTTCAAGTATCAAGCGCCTGGGAATATTCACCCTTCTGATTATCACCGCCCTGACACTATCAGCTTTTTCAGGGGGACAGTTCCCCGCAGCTCAAGACGAAGACCCTTACTTAGAAATCGTTATCGAAACAGACATGACCCTATGTTTGTTTGGCGCAGTTCCAGATGGCGTCACTGAAGTAACACAAGACCATATCTTCGCTGAGGAAGAACTAGTTCCTGGCGACGATTTCTGGCTTGAAACCGGGTTGGAAGGAACATTCACTCTGGTTGCCACAGACTGTGATGAGTACAATATCGTTGCAGAAGCCGGTGGAGTTGTGTTAGGTCAGGTACCTGTCGTATGGTATGTCGGCGATAGTGTGGAATATCTGGGTGAAATCGAAGAGCAATCTTCTGGTGGTGAGGCTTCTTCATCAGATGCAGGTTCTAGCTCCGATGCTGATTCCAGTTCGAGCAGTTCTTCCGCTGCCTCAGGCGGAGCCGACTCCGGCTTCCGCCCTGATTCCCATGGGTTTAGCTTTGAAAACTATGGTGACAACATCCAAACTGCCAATATGACAACGGTTGAGATGCAGCGCTTATTTGGAGACCAAGTTTGTGCGAGCGGTTCAGGTGAATCATGTGTTCTGACCCCACCCGCTAAGCAGTGGATGACCCAAATCAATGGGTATATGGCTGGTGGTCACTGTGAAGGTATGGCCGTGCTCAGCATGCTGATGTACAGCAACCACATTGACGCGGGTAATTTCGGCGGCAGCACTGCGCAAGATCTTTCCATCAATGATGAAGCCTTGCAGCGAGAGATCGCTATGTGGTTTGCCACGCAAGCTACCTGGCCAGCTGCCGCAGTGAAGGTCAACGAAACTCCTTCGGCTGTCGTCGATGTCCTGATCGAAACCTTCACATCGTATCCATCCC
The DNA here is from genome assembly GCA_964560795.1 of uncultured Anaerolineales bacterium. GTDB lineage: Bacteria > Chloroflexota > Anaerolineae > Anaerolineales > UBA11858 > NIOZ-UU35. The sequence goes on from CAZLNX010000042.1 coordinate 21,379, forward strand.
CGCAAGAAGAATGGGTTATGGGTATCTACATGCCTGATTTCAGCGGCGGCCATGCCATTACGCCTTATGCAGTTATCGATCAGGGTGGTGGTATCTACCACATCATGGTGTATGACAATAACTGGCCAAACGAAGAACGGGTTGTCGAAGTTGATTACAACGCCAACACCTGGAAATATCAGGCTGCCACCAACCCCAATGCGCCAGAGTCTCTCTATGAAGGCAATGCAGACACACATACTCTCGAGGTTGTAGGTATTTCCCCCAGATTACAGCAACAAGATTGTGATTTCTGCGCCAACGGCGGTTCGACTGGCATGAACAGCGGTCGCGGTTTGGCAGCTCCAGCTGAGAATGCAGATTTCAATCAGATATGGCTCACGGGTCAGGCCGATTTGCAGATTGTCACCGAAGATGGCAAACGCATCGGCTTCTTTGATGGTGAGTTCATCAACGAAATCGAAGGCGCCAGCGGTGAAAACTTCAAGTTCGGTGTAGATATCTGGGATATCAACAACGAGCCAGTGTATAAAATTCCGGTCGGCATAGCGTTCAGCATTACTGTAGACGCCAGCCGTTCGACGGAAGGCATCACGTCCGATATCGCTATGATCGGCCCCGGTTACAACCTGGTCGTCGCCGACCTGTATCTCGACCCGGGTACATCTGATACGATAACGGTTTCTCCAGATGGTACCATGCTGGCCTACAGCACCGAGTACAATGATGCCCCAGATATGATCTTCGGCGTCGAGACCCCCGAAGCGGATTACGAGTTCATTGTTGCTGCTTTGGATATCGAATCCGGCGCTGAGTTTGTAGTCGAGCTAGATCTCGAATATGGTTATCTAAGCGTAAATACCGACAACACCACCGAATATGGCATCTACGAGATCGTCATGTACCGCATCGATGATGATGGTGAATCCTGGTTCAGCAACGATGATATCTACATGGAACCTGGCGACACCAGTTACTTCCTGTTCAGCGAGTGGGAAGGCCCCGGCAGCAGCATGTACATCGATATCGACTACGGCAGCGATGGCACACTGGATGAAAGCATCGAATTAGTCGACGAGTTCGACCCCGAAGCAGTAGAAGAATAAAATAGCAACAACAGACCCTAAAGGTCTGCGAGACCTTTAGGGTCTCAAAAAAGCCCTCGATCACGAAGAAGTGATCGAGGGCTTTTTGTTTTCTCTTACTCTTTCTTTACATAATTCATACCACTTCTTAACAACTTCTGAACATCTCTTTGCTAAGCTTTGGGCACTCAAAAATAGTGTCACTGCGAGCGGCTGAACGAAGTTCAGCTTGGCGAAGCAGTCTCATCCTTGCTCAACAAGAGATCGCTTCCTTTCGACAATGCTCAGGACAGGCGTCGCCTCGCCTACGGCGCAGGCTCTTCGCGATGACAATATCAAGGAGACAACCATGACCACAGATACACAAACCCTACCCACAAACACACCTCGGGCGCAAGCGACCAATATCAGTCGAGAGAAAATCATCGGGGGCATAGGTGTGTTGGCCATCATCGCCCTGGGTGCGTTTTTACGTTTTTACCAGTTGGGCACCTACACCATCGGTAACACGTACTACGCCGCTACAGTCAAATCGATGCTGACTTCGTGGCACAACTTCTTCTATGCTTCCTTCGAGCCGGGCGGTTCAGTGACTGTCGACAAACCCCCGTTGGGCTTCTGGGTGCAGGCGGTATCGGCCTACTTCCTGGGCGTCAACGGTTTCGCCCTGGCACTGCCCCAAGCCCTGGCCGGGACGCTTTCCATCCCTGTGCTATATCACTTAGTACGAAAATATTTCGGCATCTGGGCTGGGTTGACTTCCGCCCTGGTGTTGGCGCTGGTACCCGTGACCATCGCCACCGAGCGCAACAACACCATCGACGGTTTGCTGGTCTTTGTACTGCTGCTGGCCGCCTGGGCTTTTCTCAAAGCCGCTGAAACCGGCAAGACACGCCACCTGCTTTTGGGCGCTTTCCTGGTTGGGTTGGGCTTCAACATCAAAATGCTGCAGGCCTATATGGTGCTGCCCGCCCTTTACGCGGTCTACTTCTTCGGCGCCCGCACCGCCTGGTGGAAACGCATCCTTCAGCTTGGCGCGGCGACCATCGTTTTATTGGTGGTCTCATTCGCCTGGGTTGTGGCTGTAGATCTGACACCTGCTGATGAGCGCCCGTATATTGGCAGCAGTGAGGACAACACCGTGATGGAGTTGATCGTTGGTCATAACGGCCTCAAGCGTTTGAACATGAGTCTTGGCGGACCAGGAGGCGCTGATGGACCACGAGCGGGAACCGATGGTCCTTCGCTGAACTCAGGACAAGCAAACCAGGCCCCAGGTGGGTTTGGTCCTCCCGGTGGCCCTTCGACGGGCTCAGGGCAAGCTGCTCTCGATGGGAATCAACAGCAAGGAAACAACCGCCAGCCACCCCAAGAAGCCATCGACGCCTGTGAAGGCCTGGCAGAAAATGATGCCTGCACGGTTACTCTACCCAATAGAGATATTGAAGGCGTCTGCTTCGATGCACCCATCGGCGAGCTGGTCTGCGTGCCTGAAGGACGGCAACCACCCCCAAGTTCATCAACGGCCAATGTACCTGGACAATTTCCCGACGGGCAAATCCCCGGTGGCCCTTCGATAAACTCAGGGCAAGTCCCAGGAGGGCAAGCACCCGATGGCGGTCCTGGCGGCGGTCGAGGCAATATGAACGGCGGCGAGACGGGCACAGCCGGTGTGCTGCGCTTGTTCGAAGAGCCGTTGGTCACTGAAGCCAGTTGGCTACTTCCCATGGTCCTGTTAGGGTTACCTGTTGCGCTGGTTGCCACGGGCTGGTCATGGCCGCTGGATGGTAAGCATCGCAGTCTTTTGCTCTGGGCTGGATGGCTGCTGCCTAGCATGGCTTATTTCAGCTTCACCACCGGTTTGTTCCATCGTTATTACCTGATCATGGCAGGACCCCCGCTGGCTGCTTTAGTTGGCATCAGCCTCTGGAGCATGGCCAAACATTGGAAGCAGAACCCCACCCTGGGGTGGATCGTAGCCGCCTTCATCACCGGGCTGACGATCATCTTCGAGATCTTCATCATCCGAAGTTATTCTGATTATGCCGGTTGGGTAACGGCGATATCCATTCTTTTATGGTTGGCTGGGATCGGCACCCTGGCATTGAGTAAATTAATCCCAGTTCACAAAGTAGGTCTGGCCCTGGTGATGACCGCCATGTTGGTGGCCCCCTTTACCTGGTCGGTCATAACTACCCTGAACACCAGCCCCAATGTTGGGTTACCCACGGCGGGTGCCCAATCATCCGACCGAACCCGCTCCACCTTCATGACCCCAGATGTAACATTTCTCAACGACAATGGGCAGGCCATCTTGGATTACACCCTGGCCAACACTGATGAAGACGACTACTTATTAGCTACGCTCAACGCCCGCGGCGCAGCGCCCTACATTCTGGAATCGGACCGGGCAGTACTGACCTTCGGCGGCTTCGGCGGTAGAGATGATGTGATAGACCTGGCCGAATTAATCGAGATGATCGATAACGGTGAATTACGCTACATCCTCGGCATCCCGCAACAGAAACAGGAAATCGCCCAATGGATGTCCACGAGCTGCACTGTAGTGGATGTACCGGGTGTGACAGCAACACCCCAATTCCAAAACAACCGCCCCGGACCCGGCAGCCAAACCGAAGAGGTGCTCTATGACTGCGGAAGCTAAAGTAAAAAGAAACCTTGAAGGTTTTGAAAACCTTCAAGGTTTGGAGATCATCACACAGGTGATCAAATACGCGACCGTAGGCGTATCCAACACCCTCATTGATGCGGCAACCTACTTCGTCCTGACCCGCTGGCTTTGGCTGGGACCTCTACCAGTGCTGGCCAAAGGTATCGCCTACGCTGTGGGCATGACCAACAGCTTCTACTGGAACCGCAACTGGACTTTCAAAAGCAAGGACACGATATATCGTGTCCCGACCTGGAAAGCGGCCTTCTTGTTCACATTGACGCACATCGCCGCCTTGGGTATCAACGCCGGTGTCATGTTTCTAAGCCTGGAGACGTTTAATCTTAGTGAAGTCATCTCCCTCATCCTGGCCACCGGTGCGGCCTTCGGCTGGAATTTTATCCTGAACAAATTGGTGGTCTTTAAAACCTAAAAGATTAACGCAAAGACGCACGCCAAGGGCGGACCTTCGGCCGGGCGGAGAGACGCAGAAATAATTTTACATAAAACTCTGCGCCTTCGCGTCTCAGCGTCTCTGCGTTAAAAAGCTTACTATCATGAAGTCAAGTCCTTTACCAAAAAAACAAGTGAAGATA
>CAZLNX010000043.1:0-25553 GCA_964560795.1 uncultured Anaerolineales bacterium
GGCAGGCTCCTCAATCATCCTAATTCTCACAAATCCTATTCGCGATTAGTATAGGCGAAGGTGTTGAGGACTCTCCATCCTTCGACTTCCCCTTCGGCTCCGCTCAGGACGGAGCCTTTAGCGTTTTCGAGCAGCCACTTGCGCAGGTTGCGGGTATCGAGGTAGAAGCTGGCATCTTGCTGCATCATCAGATCGAGGGCGTACCAAACTCCGTGCTCGCGGATTTTTTCGGTTGGCGAATCGCCAAAGGCAATGATCCCTCTGAGTTGTGCAGGATCAGGCGCCGAGCGTGTCTTGTGGATCACGCAGGTTAGCCAGGGGAGCTGTTTCCGGTAGAAGTCGCCCGCGGCGGCCAGCACATCCCTTGATTCCCCATAGTTGAATAACACTAAGGTTGTGCCATAGAGGTCGGCGACAAGGCTAGGGTATCCTTCATAGAAGCCGTTGAACAGGCGTAGACCTCGGAGATTTTCAAAATCTCCGAGGTCTTGTAACTTTGCGCGAGCTTCCAGGGCTTGATCCAGGGATTTTTCTAGAGTTGGCATCCGGCAGATTATAGCAGAAGCGAGTATGAGAATGATATTATGTTGCCGGAGTCAACATGTTATTCTATAATCCCCCGGATGTAAAAAAGTAAATATAGTTCTTTCGAGAGGAGAATTCATCTATGAATAAGTACCGCTATTTTGTTGCCCTAATGGTTATTTCATTGTTGTTAACAGCTTTTCGGGGAGCACAATCGAGCCAACCGACAACGCTCTTTCTGGCTATTGAAGATGAACCTGCCACCTTAGACCCTCAGCGTACTTCCGATCCGGCTGCTTCGGCAGTCTTTGGCCGGGTTTGCGAAACGCTGGTCTACCAGGGTGTGGATTTAGCCGATAAACCGTTTTTGGCGGAAAGTTGGGAGCTGGCCCCCGATGCTTTGTCCATGACTTTCCAGATACGACAAGATGTCATTTTCCATGATGGTACGCCGCTCAACGCTGAAGCGGTGAGATTTACTTTCGAGCGCGTACAGCAGCCAGAAAGTGTCGATTCTCCCATTTACGAAGATTTCCAGACTGTTCAAATGGAAGTCACAGATGAGTTCACGATTGTTTTCAGCTTCGAGGAACCGAACTATGATTTCCTGACCTCGCTGCGTAATCTTTATGCCGCCATCCTATCACCAACGGCCATCCAGGCGGATGAAGAGATGTTTGCTCGCAACCCTGTTTGCACAGGCCCTTTCCAGATGCAGGAATGGCAGGCTTCGGAATATATTCTGCTCACCCGCAACCCGGATTACGCATGGGCACCTGAATATTACGAAAATCAGGGACCAGCCAAAATAGACGAGATAAAAATCAACTTCATCGCTGAACATGAAACTCGCTTCCAGGCCTTGCTGGACGGCGAATTAGATATGCTCAGCCTTGGTTCTGCTGAAGAAATCGAGCAGATCCAGGATTTGGCGGAACAATTCAATCTTTATGAAAGCTGGGTCGGCGGCATCTCTTATTTGGGGTTCAATTACCAGCAGGGCCTGACCAGTGAATTGGCCGTCCGCCAGGCGCTTGCTCTTGCGGTGGATAAGCAAACCATTATTGATGAAATCTTGCCCACGCTGGCGCAGCCCGCATTTGCACCTTTAGCTCCCACTACCTTCGGGTTTTCGCCCGATCTTGTAGACTTCGAGTATCAATTTAATGTAGAAACGAGCAAACAATTGCTGGCGGATGCTGGCTTCGCAGACAGCGACGATGATGGCATCCTGGAACGGGATGGCCAACCTCTCAAATTTGAAGTGCTCACCACAACCAGCAGCACCTATGAAAAGATCTTCGGCTTGCTCCAGAGCCAATTGGCAGAGATCGGAGTCGCGGTGGAGCTTCGCCAGGCCACTCCCAGTGAAATTGCTGAAATCACGCCAACGGGTGAATTTGACCTGCTGCTTTACCATTACTTCTGGCCCTATCCCAATGCCCTTGACCTGTTTTTGAGTTCGGAGCGCGTCGGTGCCAGCAACCGGGTGGCTTACAGCAACAGCAACGTGGATGACTTGCTCGACCAGGCTGCCCAGCTTCCCAATGATTCCAGCGAAAAAGAAGATTTGCTCATCGAAGCGCAAGCCATCATCCTGCAGGATGCACCCTGGCAACCTTTGTTGGTGCGCAAGCTCGTCACGGCAGTCAATAGCCGGGTGGTTGATATAAAAGTACACCCATCCGAGGGATTATTATTGCATGATGCATCCATTGTTGATGTTGGTCAGTGAAAAATAGCTTGAGTATGACGTGCTGACTCTCATCACCTGCCAGGGATTTGATGAGTCCAATGGGGAATATGGGTGGCGAGTAGCGGTGCGGGCGGTGCTTATTAATGTAGAATAATTTAGTTTGTCTCTTGCGTGCAGACCTCGGAGATTTTCAAAATCTCCGAGGTCTGGTAACTTTGTGCGTGCATCCAGAGCTTGGGCGAACAGTTTCTTCAGAGCGGGTACGTTCTCGTTTTGCATCGCAGCGATTATAGTAGAAGCAATCATCCTCGAAAACAAGACTATTGTTGTCATATTTGTTGTATGATATTGTTGAAATAAATCATATAACGTATACTCTCATATTCTGATCATCAGACCCATCGCTGCCAACCTGGGAGGGTAACCGTCGTGTCACTCCGCCTTTCATACATTCGTCAATCCCGCTTGCTTCCATTATTGATCATCCTGACTTTGCTGACGGGCGCCTTCGCCCCGCGGCCTACGCGCTCTGCGAGTGAAGAACTGATTTCAAAATCGGTTCGCTTCGAAAAAACATCCAAAGCCACCAGGCAGACGGAACTACTGCAATTCACCAGCGGTGGACACGCCCTGGGCTTCGAACCGGATGGTGTGTACCTGGCGACGAGCAGTCATGTGCTCCGAGAGAGTTTCGTTGGGACAAAAGGTGTTGCACCGCTTGCCGATCCTTCGACAGGCTCAGTCCAGATCCCATCGGGGGTAGGACAGGCTGAGGCCGTTTCACTGGATACGGTCACCTACCCCGACCTTTGGCCAGGGATCACCCTGGTCTACGACAGCCCGCCGGGGGGTATTTTGCGCAGCACTTACCAGGTTGCGCCTGGCGCTGACCCCAATCAGATTGCCCTGCGCTACAACATCCCTGTGCAGATCGACGAGAGCGGCAACCTGGTCTTCGAATTCGAGACTGGTCAGATGACCGCCAGCGCGCCGGTGGCCTGGCAGGAAATTAAAGGCCAGCGTGTGCCTGTCGATGTGGCTTTTGAAATCGATCAAACCTCCCCCCCTCCGGAATCTGGGGAGACAGAGAGGGGGCTGGTTCATTTCTCCCTTGCCTCCTACAACCCCGCCTACTCCCTGACTATCGATCCCACGCTGGAATGGCACACCTTCCTGGGTTCGTCCAGCGATGATGTCGCCTATGGCATCGCCGTGGATGGGAGCGGGAATGTCTACGTGACGGGGAATAGTGAGGCCACCTGGGGCAGTCCAAAGAACGGTCACGCCGGGGGCGTGGATGCCTTTGCCGCCAAGCTGAACAGCAGCGGCGGCCTGGTGTGGAATACCTTCCTCGGTTCGTCCAGCAACGATCACGCCTATGGCATCGCTGTGGATGGGAGCGGGAATGTCTACGTGGCGGGTTACAGCTGGGCTACCTGGGGCAGTCCAAAGAAAGGCCACGCCGGGAGCAATGATGCCTTCGCCGCCAAGCTGGACAACAACGGCAACCGGGTGTGGAACACTTTCTTGGGATCGGCAAGCTTTGATAGTAGCTACTCTATTGCCGTGGATGGGGGTGGGAATGTCTACGTGGCGGGGAGGAGTGATGCCACCTGGGGCAGTCCAAAGAAGGGCCACGCCGGGGGCACTGATGCCTTTGCCGCCAAGCTGGACAGCGATGGCAACCGGGTGTGGAATACCTTCATGGGTTCGGCAAGCGGTGATGGTAGCACAGCCATTGCCGTAGATGGGGACGGGAACATCTATGTGTTCGGCGCGAGCGGTGCCACCTGGGGCAGCCCGGTGAACGGCCATGCCGGGGGCGATGACGCCTTTGTCACCAAGCTGAACAGCAGCGGTGGCCTGGTGTGGAACATTTTTATGGGCGCGTCCAGCAATGAGCGCACCGGCTATTCCATCGCTGTGGATGGGGGTGGGAATGTCTACGTGACGGGGAGGAGTGAGGGCACCTGGGGCAGCCCGGTGAACGGCTATGCCGGGGGCTGGGATGCCTTTGCCGCCAAGCTGGACAGCGATGGCAACCGGGTGTGGAACACCTTCATGGGTTCGGGGAGCGATGATGGCGGCTATGCCTTTGCCGTGGATGAGGGCAGGAATGTCTACGTGACGGGCTACAGCAGAGCTACCTGGGGCAGCCCGGTGAATCTCCACGCCGGGAGCGATGACGCCTTCGCCGCCAGGCTGGACAGCAGCAGCGGTTACCTGGTGTGGAACACCTTCTTAGGCTCGTCGGATTATGATATCGGCCATGATATCGCCGTGGGTGAGAACGGGGGTCTCTACCTGGCGGGCGCGAGCATGCGCCCCTGGGGCAACCCGGTAAGCGGCCACACAGGAAGCGTGCAAAACGACATCCTTGTAGCAAAGCTAGGGATCCCTGAAATGGATGTGCAGGGGAATGGCATCTCGATTCCCGATGGTGACACCACACCTGATGCAGCGGACCTGACCGATTTTGGAAATGCCGCTTTAGACGATACGCTGCTGCATACCTTCGTTATCAAAAATATAGGCACAAGTGATTTGAATCTGAGCGACAACCCAAGGGTCACCATCGCTGGGACTCACGCGGCTGATTTCTCCTTGACTATTGATGCCACCACGCCGGTGGTGCGGGGGCAAATCACCTTCTTCCAAATCACTTTCCAACCCAGCGCAGAAGGGTTACGAGAAGCCACCATAAGCATTGCCAATAATAGTCTTGATGAGAATCCCTACGACTTCAGCATACAGGGCATAGGCGGCATTGGAGGCGCAGGCGCTGATGGTGATGGTGCGCTGCAAGGTGGGCTGGTGCGGGTGGTCGTGCCTGGTGGCACGGCCAACGGTCAACTGGTGATCAGGGAACTGTCTTTGGGATCGACAGGCGCGGGCGAGAACTTCCGGCTGGGGGATCAACTATTTGACATCTACGTCAATTTCAGCCCGGCCATCGAGGTCTGCATCAAGCCAAGCAATGCCGAGTTGCAGCAGGTCGGCGATAATGTCAACTTGCTGGTGCTGATGCACAAGCACGGGAATGGCCCCTGGGAACCACTGAACACCTACGTCAAGGATGGGCAGATCTGTGCCAAGACCAGCAAGCTGAGTCTCTTCGGGCTGGGGGTGCCGCCCATGCCGGCTACCGGCTTCCCGCCGGAAACGGGTCACGCTATTACAGCGGGGCTTTCGGATCGTGAATACTATGATTATGGCGATATGCAGCTTGAAATTCCTGATCTTGACCTGGCGATGCCCATCGTCGGCGTGCCGCTGACCGCCGAAGGCTGGGATGTCAGTTGGCTGGAAGATCAGGCGGGTTATCTGTACGGTACGGCCTTTCCCACCTGGGAAGGCAATACAGCTATCACCGCCCACGTCTGGGATGCGGACAACCAGCCCGGCCCGTTTGTCGATCTGCACACCCTGGGGCACGGTGACCGGGTCGAGATCCACGCCTGGGGTCAGGTTTACACCTACGAAGTGCGCGCCGTGGAGCGCGTGCGCGCCGACGATCTGCGTTTCCTGCCGCACGAAGAGTATGACGTGCTGACGTTGATCACCTGCCAGGGTTATGATGAGTCCAGTGGGGAGTATGATTGGAGATTAGCGGTGCGGGCGGTGCTTATAAATGTAGAATAATGTTGTTTGTCTCTTGCGTGCAGACCTCGGAGATTTTACAAAGTATCTCCGAGGTCTTTTTTACGACTCTCTGATCAATCTGAAAACCACTTGTGCGAATCGAATTGGTTCTTACGAACAGATTCACCTGTTGTGATGAACCACTCGAAGCCTTTGAGCACGGAGTCAAGATAACTGCTCAGGGCGGGTTTCATCATAGCGATATGCGGTATCCAGCGGACAGCGACAGGGATGTTCTGCAAAGCATGGGGATAGATTGTGATCCGTAGGCAACCTGTTTTGTCTTGTTCTTCTGTGATCCGCCAGGAGACATACGATTTCCTTCCGCCCTTCCGCCCGATTGTGAGATCATAGCCCACGCCATCCATCCAACTTACAATCTCCCGCTGCAAGATCCACCCGCTGTAATAATAGATGGTGTCCTTTGAGCCTACTCCCGGCCATGCGCTTACTGGATTCTTTTCACAGAAAGGGTGGCAGTCTTCCAGATTCCCAGGGTTTGCGATTACAGACCAAATCCGCTGTGGAGAAGCCTCGATCTTCCGACTGACGGATACCGGCCATTGAAACTTTGCTATGTGTTCCATTGAAAATGCCTTTTATTTTAGCTTGCCTGTACGGGAAGGGCGACTGTAAATCTCGTCCCCCTGCCTAACTCACTCTCCACGCCGATCTCTCCCCCGTGCATCTCGACAATCGATTTTGCTATTGCCAACCCCAGCCCGGTCTCGCCACCCTCGCCGTTGCGGGCGTCATCGACGCGGTAGAAGCGGTCGAAAATGCGCGAGATGTCGGTTGGGTTGATCCCCGTTCCAGTATCAGCGACGGAAAACTTGACCGATGGCCGGTCGCTAACTGCTCCCTGCTCCCCACTGACCGCGATATTCCCTCCCTCCGGCGTATAGCGCAGGGCGTTGCTGACCAGATTGCCCAGCACCTGCATCATGCGGTCGGGATCGACGTTGATGAGCGGCAGGTCAGGCGCGGCCTGGATGGCGAGATGGATACCCTTGCGTTCAGCAGCGTGCTGATGAGCAGCTTGAACTTGTTCCAATAATCCCTGGGGAGTAATCGGGGCGCGGTTGAGCGAGAGTTCACCGGCTTCAGCCAGAGAAAGCGTGCGCAGATCTTCGACTAGGCGCTGTAAGTGATGTACTTCGTTGTGCATGGTCTCCAGGCGTTCGGGCGTAGGTTTGAGCACGCCATCACGCATGGATTCTATATATCCAGCGATGACCGTCAGAGGGGTGCGCAGATCATGTGCAATATCAGCCGTCATCTGCTTGCGCTGCTCGCTAAGATGGGCCAGGTCTGCGCTCATTTGGTTGAAGTCTCTTGCCAGTTGGCCGATCTCGTCATTGGAATGTACAGTGACTTGTCGTCCAAATTCCCCTTTGGCGGTGTGGCGGATTGCGGTGGTCAGTTCGCGCAAGGGACGAGTGAGGCCGCGACTAAGCACCAAGCTGATCACCAGGGCGATGGCCATGGCTCCCAGGGTGGCATAAAGCAGCGATTGATTGCTGCGCGCTAAGAACAACTCTTCGCGCTGCGCCATGGGTGGGATATCTCCGGTGGCGATGACTGTACCCACCGTTTGACCGTCGATTTCGATGGCAGTTCCTTCCTGAAGGGTATCATCTGCAATGATATCTCCTCTGCGGAACTCTCCAGCGGGCACGACGACGCGTCCGTTGGTATCGATGAGCGCAAAAGTCAGTGGTTGAGTTTGGAGATCTCCCTGCTGAGGCTGTTGCAGCGGTTGTTGCGGAGGCGGCTCTTGCTGGGGTGGTTGGCCTGGCGGCTGGCCGGCGGGTGGATTCTGAATATTCCCCCCAGGTGGTTGCTGTCCTTGCGGTTGTCCGGGCAATCCGTCCTGCTGATTTTGGCGGCGGATGATCGATGCTGCAAACCCTTGCCACGAGCCGGTAATCTCGTAATACGTCGTCGCCCGGTCGATAAAGTTATTCTGCGCGTTGCTTAGCACTAGGTTCTCGAAATCTTTTTGCGTGGTGTAGCGCGTGATCGCCGCGGCTAATAAAGCAACGGTCAGGCTGACGGCCAGGAAGGCCAGGAGAAGTTTGGGGGCTAAGGAACGCATGATTCAGTGGATAGTAATCAGTTTTCAGTGATCAGTCGTCGGATGCGGTATCCGCTTGAAAACGGTAACCAACCCCGAAGACAGTCTCGATGCGCCGTGGGTTGCTGGGGTCGGCCTCGATTTTGGTGCGTAAGTTGCGGATGTGCACATCAATCGTCCGCTCAACACCCTCGAAGGCCGTACCCTGCAAGCTTTCCAATAGATCCAGGCGGGAGAAGACGCGCCCCGGCGCGGATATCAGCACCCCCAGCAGGTCAAACTCAGAGGGGGTCAGATCGACAAAATGCTCGCCGACCTTTACGGTGTGCTCGTCTTGATTGAGGGTTATACCGCCTCCGCGCAGAATGTTGGCTGGCGGCGCGGCCTTGCTGGTGCGTCGCAGCACCGCCCGAATGCGCGCGACAATTTCTTTCATGCCGAAGGGTTTGGTGACATAATCGTCAGCGCCCAACTCTAGGCCCAGTACTTTATCAGTTTCTTCCAGCCTGGCTGTTAGCATGATGATGGGGGTATCGCTCTCTTTGCGATAATGACGCATGAAATCGTAGCCGCCCATCTCCGGCATCATGATATCGAGGATAATCAAGTCGGGTTTTTCATGTCGCGCCACAAAGAGAGCTTCTCTGCCGTTCTCGGCGGTGGCTACCTGGAAGCCCTCTTCGGTGAGATACTCTCTCAGCAGCGTGCGCACATTGGCTTTGTCGTCTACGACGAGGATGGTTTTGTTCATATAGTTATTGTACCCAATAATTTTCCAGACCCTAAAGGATTTAAAATCCTTTAGGGTCTATCTTCGGGAACGCAGGCCAACTCTGACTGCTTGATTTGGCAAGAGCCGCTTACCGTTTTGTTCGGATTTTGGATGGTGCATGCCGCGCCCTCTTCCAGACCCGAACATGCTTCTACAGCTTTTTGGTGACGCTGTTCATTGTTTCCTTGAGTTTGCCCTGCGCCCCGGGTTTGGCCTGTGAGAGTTTCTCCGGGCTGTAGATCCAATCCAATCAATCCAGGGGAATCCGAGGAGATTTCCGTTACGCGAAAGACATCGCCGCCATAGTCATAGCTCCAAACCACTTCGCCATCTGGTGTAACTTCAAAGAAAATGCCATGCACGCCATCGCAGATCAGCGTGTTTCCATTGGGTAAGCGCTGCGCACCAGAGACGTGATCGGCGTAGAAATCAGTGGGGTTTTCAGCAACATAAGACCACGCGGGAGCTTCAGGGCCATATTCTGCTCCAGATGCAAGGGAGTAACTACCATCAGGATTGAGTGGAGGCACAATTTCATCGATAGAAGAGTAAGCGCGATCTCTGCGGTCACCGTTGTTGAAGACCAGGATGTTTCCCTCGCCGGGATATCCTTCAGGAATCCATTGGGCGTCATGCTGAGCATAAAGTTGTTGATCAGCTGCGGATCCAGCTCCGTAAGCCTGGGGGTTGCCCCAGCGGTAGAGCAGGTCCCCCGCTGGTCCGGCGGCTTCTTCTGTCGTAGTGTCGTGATCGATGATCCATATCTCGCTGAAGCCGTGCACGCTGAGTACGATCTGATCAAGTTCGGCGTTGTAGTCAATGGCGTTGGTGTGGTTCCAGTCAGGTGGGCTCTGGATAGTAGTGTAGTTGAGATCGATCAATTCGGGGTGTTCGGCCACCACCCCGAAGTCCTCTTTTGCAGGATCGTAATCCTGGATCAAATGATCCCAGACGTGCCATTCCCAAATGATTTCATTAGTCGTGGGATCAACCTCGATAACGTGGTCGGGCCAGAGTTCCCCGTCTTTTAACAGGTTGGGATCACGTCCGGCAGCGACAGCTTCATCTTGAGTCTTATATTCCCAGGCGATCATCAGGATATTACCGTTAGGCATTTGTTCGATGTCGTGATGCTGCTGTACCTGTTCGCTGGCATATTCATATTCCCAGACGATTGTGCTGTCGGGGGCGATCTCTTGCACGATACCACCGGCACCGCCAGCGTCAAATACACCTGTCGATAATCTGCCAGTGCGCAGCAGGTTGCCGTTCTCCAGTAGATAGACTGAGTGTCCAGGGCTGTAATCATTCGTCCAGGTGTAGACTGCAACCCCCTGATCATTCATCAGGTAGGTGTCTGTAGATGTGATCGGGGAGAAGATGTAAAGGTCACCGGATGAATTTTCCGCGAGAATTGCTTCAGATTCACCAGTTTCTGCATCTGATGTGCTGATTTGCTCCTGATCAGCCGAAACCAAGGATAATGGATAAACAGCATTACAAGCAAGTAGCGTAAAACTAATTGCGACAATTGTTGATACTGTTTTTCTAATAGCAAGCATAGTGTGCTCCTTGTCTGGCATGCATTTAATCCTGCCAAAATAGTAGCAAACAGATGTTCAGAAATTGTGTAGATAGTTTGTGGATTCCGTTTAGAATTTTGGGATTTCTCCAAAAATTGATACCTGATTGCGGCCATTCTCTTTTGATTGATAAAGAGCCTGATCGGCCTGGTCAATGAACGCAGTAAAATCCAACTCATCTCCACCTTCCCAACTGTTAACCCCTAGACTGATCGTGGTAACCAAGTCAATTTTCTCGTCGGTCAGATTCGTTTTTGCAACTGCCTCGCGCAACCTTTCGGCTGCGTTTTGAGCAGCTTTTAGCCCGGAATCAGGCATCAAAAGAATGAACTCCTCACCGCCATAGCGGGCAAAGATATCCACACTTCTAATAGTTTCCTGGCAAAGCTTGGCAAGATTGATGAGTACCTGATCCCCAACCAGGTGCCCGTAAGTATCGTTGACTTTCTTGAAATGGTCGATGTCGAAAAGAATTAATGATAACGGTATTGAATACCGTTTGGAGCGATCGATCTCTTTGTTCGCCATATCAAAGAAGAAGCGGCGGTTGTAGATATTGGTGAGAGGATCCATGATCGCCAACCGTTCCAATTCGGCTTCATACTCTTTACGAATGGTGATCTCACGGTTCAGTTCATCATTCTTTGTCTCAAGCTCCTGGATGAGATTGCGGATTGCCAGATGTGTCTCCACACGGGCGATAACTTCCTCAGCTTGAAAAGGTTTTGTGATGTAATCAGCTCCCCCAAGATTGAAGGCTTTGACCTTATCGAAAACTTCATCCAGCGCACTGATAAAGATGATGGGTATATCCTTTGTGCGTTCATCATCCATCAACTGACGACAGACTTCATAGCCATCCATTTCCGGCATCATGATATCCAATAGAATCATATCGGGAAGGCGTTTCTCTACGGATGCTAATGCCCGGGGTCCACTTGGCATAGGTCGTGTTTTATAACCCTGATTCTTTAGCAAGTCGTTCAATAGGTGAAGATTAGCAGGGGTATCATCGACAATAAGAATATTTGCTTTCGTTTCTTTCATCATCATTCCTCGTGGGGATTTATTTCTGCTGCTGGTAAAGTGAAATAGAACAAGCTGCCTTTTCCTTGGAGCCCCCGGCTTTCTATCCCCACATCTCCCCCCAATTTCGTTATGATACGTTTGACAATTGATAACCCCAGACCATGTCCACTGAACCTTACTTCGCCTAACTGTGTGAATTCTGTGAATAAAACAGCCTGCTCCTCGGGAGTAAGGCCGTCTCCATGATCTCGAATCCAAAAGCGTACCATACCATCTTCCTGTTGTGATGATCCCAACTCTAAATGGGGTGGCTGTCCACCATATTTGAGACCATTGGTAATATAGTTCACCCAGACTTCCTCGACCCAAGGGGCGTAGCCTAACGCAGTTTCCCAAGATTGAGGCAGTGAAACCTTTCCACTATATCTTTCAATTGTCAACTCCAGGCTTTCCAGTACTTCTGTGATCACCACTGCCATATCGATGGGAGCCATTTCTACCTGCTCTTTACGAATTTTTGAGAGCAGAATTAGCTCATCGATGATCCTGCCCATACGAAAGCTGTTCTTTGAAATACCTTCAATACATTGTTGCAGGGTTTCATTTTGAATATCCCCAATTTCATCTTCCAACATGCTGCTATACCCTGTCAGCGTAGCCAAAGGATTCTTCAGGTCATGTGCCACAGTTCGGGCAAAAGCTTCCAATTCCTGGTTCTGTTCTTGGATTTGCCTAAACATTTGTTGTATTGATAGATGAGTTTGCACCCGGGCAAACACTTCAGCCTCATTGAACGGTTTTGTTATGTAATCTACGCCGCCAAGCTTAAAAGCTTTGACTTTATCAAATACTTCATCGAGAGCACTTATGAAGATGATGGGAATGTCTCGCGTGCGCTCATCAGCTTTTAGTCGACGACAGACTTCATAGCCATCCATTTCAGGCATTAAGATATCCAACAAGATCAGATCCGGGATGCTTTTTTCTATGGATGAGAGGGCGCGATGCCCGTTGGGTACGAGACGCGTTTTATGTCCTCGTCTTGTTAGTAGTTCAGATAAGAGATGTAGATTTGAAGGCTCATCATCAATGATGAGGATTGTACTGTCCCTGTATGATTCAGAACTATTCATGGCTTTCTTCTTCAGTATTCGATGTTGAACCCTCGAGCAGGGTAATAATGGCATCATATTCGAAATTGTCTACCATGCGGCGCAATGATGCTGCCACATCTTCTTCCTGATTTCTGACCTCCTCCAGGATTTGAATGATAATCTCCATATCTCCCAAATCTATGGCATTGGCAAGCCTAGTACGCAAATCTAGTTGCAAGACTGCCAGGGCGCCAGGCGTCAGTACACTTACGGTTTTAGACTCTGCCGATACTTCTGGTTCATCATAGATGAACTGTATCCCCAGGTGCTTGCGAGCCAATTCGAAGAGTTCCTCTTCTTTGAAGGGTTTGCGCATGAAATCATCGCAACCTGACTGCATTACGACTACCCGGCCTTCCTCAAAAGAACTAGCCGACACGGCGATTACCGGCGTGTGCTGGCCTTTGTCGGTTGACTTGATATACTTCGTGGCCTCGTAGCCATCCATCACCGGCATACGCATATCCATCCAGACAATATCAGGCTGCCATTCATCCCAGATATCGACAGCTTCCTGCCCATTCTCAGCTTGGCGCAGTTTGAACCCAAAGGGATTGAGCAAAGAGACCAACAGTTTGCGATTATCAGCCTTATCGTCGACGATCAACATTTTATAGCGCGGTTGCCCCGGTTCTAAGGCGATTGCCCGACGGGTAACGCGCAGAGAATCAATATCGGTGGCTTGCATTACCTGCACGTGGATATTGAACGAAAAAGTTGTTCCTATGCCTTCCTGGCTACTGACAGTCATATCGCCGCCCATCATGCGCACGAACTTACGGCTGATCGGCAATCCCAGCCCCGTGCCCTCTTTCGATTGGCGTCCAGCCTCTGTTTGCACGAAAGCTTCGAAGAGATCATCCATTTCCTCGCTGCTGATGCCCTGGCCGGTATCAGCCACATCAAAGGTGATGCGGGATGGAACCTCAGTGCTGACAAGCAACGAAACTACACCTGACTCGGTAAACTTGAGTGCATTGCCTAACAGGTTGATCAACACCTGGCGCAGTTTGGTTTCATCGGCGCAGATGAATTGGGGGACATCATCTTCACATTCAAAGTTTAGTTCAAGCAATTTTTTGCTGACTTTGAATGTAAACATATTCTGGATATCATCCAGCATGCGATAGAGATCGAAATTTGATTCATCCAGAGTAGTACGTCCGGCTTCGATCTTGGTCAGCGCCAAAACCTGGTTGATCAGCGTCAGCAGGTGTTCGCCGCTGCGGTTGATGATGTTGATATCGTCGCGATGTTCAGTAGGTAGATTTGGGCTGCGAGCTAATATCTGTGAGAACCCCAGGATCGCATTCAGGGGAGTGCGCAGCTCGTGGCTCATATTGGCCAGGAAGACGCTCTTGGCCTGGTTGGCGACCTCAGCCGCACGTTGTGCTTCCAAGGCTTTCTCTTTGGCGACCAGGAGCTGACTATTGGACGCTGCCAAATCCTGTGTACGGGCATCCACCTCGGCTTCCAATTGGCGGGTGCGCCTGCGCATGCTGCTGACACGCCAGCGATAAGCCCCAAAGAGCAAGCCCACCGCTCCAATCCCTACCAGCACGCGGAACCACAGCGTCTCCCAATAGGGCGGTATCACCGTGATATGTAGCGCGGCTTCCTGATCACTCCAAATACCATCATGATTGCTCCCACGCACGCGTAAGGCAAAATCCCCTGGGGGCAAGAGGGAGAAAGCTGCAAAGCGATGGTCGCTGTCGAGCTGGTGCCAGCCATCTTCCTCACCGTAAAAATCCTCGGAAATGAGATCAAAACCAGTCCATTCACCACCCAAGGCTTCCAGTTTGTACTGGTATTGGTTTTCCCTGGGGTTGGCATAATCCAGGGCGGCAAACTCAAAGTATAGGTTCTCGTGGTCCCAATCGAGCACGATCTGCTCCGTTTCCCAGATTGGGGCTGTCAGCAACATCGTATCTGAACTTCCAACAGGTTGACTGATGCCCACGGACTTGTTGGCGTACTGGAACTCAGTAAACACAATTGGGGGAGGGTATGTGCTGTCGACAATCTCATTAGGGTAGAAGCTGGTCAATCCATTTTCACCGCCGAAGAAAAGTTCGCCATCTGGGGTGGCAAATTGGGCATCTGGATTGAAGGAATAACTCCCTAAACCATCCCTAGTATCATAATTTGTAACTGCGATTGGCTGTACGCTCGAGTCGACTTTGGCGATACCCCGACTGGTGCTGACCCACAAATTGCCGGCTTCATCCTGCAAAACCCCCTGAACATTACTGCTGGGCAAGCCGTCCCGCTCGGTGTAATGACTAAAGCTTTCCGATTGCCTGTCGAAGTGGTTTAGGCCTTCGCTGGCAGCGATCCATAGATTTCCAGACTTGTCTTCGGTGATGGCGTTGATCCGCCCACGTCCGACGGAAGTCGTATCTAAAGGCTGGTGCTGGTATTCTATTTGCTGGCCGCTTTGAGGATCGATTTTGAGCAACATGCCGCGAACCATACCCACCCAAATATCACCTTGCTGGTCAATTATGATGACTTGCTCATCGATTTGTTGAGGAGAAATTTTGATGGTGATGCGATTGTCGGTGTATTGCTCTGCCTGGAGATCGAAGTGCAGCAATTCATTATGCGTGACAAACCAGATATCGTTTCCGGCTTTATCGACGGCCATATCTGTGAATATTGGGGGTCTGTCTCCGCTGGCAGGAGCTGGGAAAGTCTCACTCTGCCCGCTTTCCTTATCCAAGCGAAACAGCCCATCCCGCATGGCGACCCAAAGGTGACCTTGCGCATCATCATAGATCCCCACAACGTGCTGCGGTCCCGGTGGCCTTTGAGCGCCAGAAGAAAGTGAATAGTGGCTTATTTCGCCATTTTGCCGATCCAGGCGGTTCAATATCAGACGGGTTCCCACCCAGACAACCCCCGATTCATCCACGTAAACCCTTTCGACCGATTTTGCAGCAAGGCTGTTTTGAGTGTTGTTGAGTTCACTGCGATAATTGCTGAACCTGGATTGCTGCGATGAATAGATGTTGATGCCCGCGTCGGTGGAACCCATCCAAACTAACCCTCCTGCATCCTGGATCAGTGTATTGTACAGACTGCTGTTCAAACCTTCGGGGTTAGCCGGGTCGTAGGCAATAGTTTCGATGATTTGATTCTCTTGTGCATTGAAAATATGAACGGCTGAAACTTCTGCTACCCATAAAGTTCCATCCTGGTTTTGCATGGTTGCGGTAACTGCGCCATTGATTTTCTTAGTAAAGAACTCGCCCTCAGGGTCAAATTGGTAGAAACCGTTAGTCATTGAAGCCCAAATTTTGCCTTGCGAGTCGATAAGAATATCTACTACTGTACTGTCAAATTGAGTACTACTATTTGACCTGGTTTGGGATGTGTTTTCAGGCAGATAGCGGATAAACTCGCTACTACCGGGAGTAAATTTGATCAGACCGTGGGCAGCCAGCCAAATATTCCCTAACTGGTCTACCTCAATGGCACGAATGGGACCAAAATTGAGTTCTGGCTGACCATCACTCCTGACCAAAAATTGCGTGATCGTATCTGTGGCTAGATTATATTTGTTGAGCCCGTTGTTGGTTCCGATCCAGATATTCCCCTGGCTGTCTTTTGCCAGAGAATCGCAATTGGGACTGCTGAGCCCAGACTGGTTGCGTGTAGAACCGGATATATTGCTGAAACTGTCTTTGCCAGGATCATATCTACTGACACCACCCCCATCGGTCGCAATCCAGATTATTCCCTCCCGGTCTTCTAGCAGATCGGTGATAATGTTGCTGCTCAGGCTGTTGGGGTTTCCGGGATCGTGCTTGAATACTTCGAAGCGATAGCCATCATAGCGGTTCAAACCCTCACCAGTTCCAAACCACATGAAGCCATGCCGGTCTTGCAAGATTGCTGTGACTTCATTGTGGATCAAGCCGTCCTCAGTGGTCAAATTTACGAAGCGAGTCGTTGGTTGAACGGTTGACGGAACTTGGGGTTGATCGTTCCCAATCTGGGCAGACGCTGTCAAATGTGGTCCGATGGCTAGTGTAGTGATGAGGATCAGGGCGATCAAGAATCCTTTTAAATATTTCATAAATAAATTTCCTGGAAATTCTACCTACCTTCAGGTTGATTCCGCTGCCTTTAGAGTGAACTATTCCCTACGGTCCCTCAGAATTTGGGGCACCGGGTGGTGGACCACCTTCAGGTACACAGGCCAGCGAAGAATGAATTTCAAGACAGGTTCCCTCTACAGTCCCCTGGAATCCGTCGAAAGAACAGGCATCATCTAGGTTTAAATTCGCACAGGCGTCGATGGCTCCTTGGGGAGGCGCCCCTGGTTGATTTTGGCTGGGTTGTGTTTCCACTGTAGATGATTGACCTGGGCCACCACTGACTTCAGATTGCCCACTGGCATTGATCACAGGAACAGACCTATCTTGAATAGTGACTTCCTGGATGATGGTTTCTGGCAATTGAGTTTGATCCTTTGTTTCAACAACAGGTGTGACCGTTGGTGAGCCATCACAAGCCGCCAAGAATGAAATACATAGAAGAACTCCAACCAGTATTATTCGTTTGACATTCATAGTTTCTCCGAAGCAAAGATTATACCCAACTAAGGGGCTCCTCCTCCCGGAGATGCTTCCTCAGCGCCTGGTGTACAGGCCAATTGATTCTGAATATATTCACAAGATCCATTTATTGTTCTATTTGCATTTTGGACTGTACAATCCGCACCTTCTGTCAGGTTAGAGCAAGCATCAAAGGCTGCTTGGGGTAATCCACCTCGCTGACCTCCTTGGGAATCATCTTGTGATTTTCCGGGCTTCGTATCTGGAGAGTCCTCTGATGCTTCGAGTTTTTCACCGGGCTGAAGGTTTCGGCCTTCCAGACCAGGGTAATCGGCTTCAATTTTCGTCACGCGAAAAACGGCATTGGGAATTGTGTATTCCCAAACCATCTCACCAGTGGTGGTCACTTCGAAAATATGACCTTCCGGTCCGTCTAAGATGAGGGTGTTTCCGTTTAGAAGTCTCTGGGACCCCGAAATATTTTTTGCATAAAAATTAGAAGCGGGGTCTGCCATATAAACCCAATACGGATCGTCGGGACTGAACGCAGAGCCCGGTGTGAGGTTATAGCTGCCATCAGGATTCACAGGTGGTGCAATCTCGACAACTGAGGAGAATGTCTCACCGGGACGCTTCCAGCCGTTGTTGAAGATCAGGATGTTCCCTTTACCGGGCAGGTCTGCCCCAATCCACTCCACGTCGTGCTGGTGGAATAACTGCTGATCGGCATCTGTCCCGGCGTCGTATGCCTGGGGATTGCCCCAACGGTAGAGTAAGTCACCGCCTATGCCGATGTTTCCGCCTGTATGACCTGCAGCTTCGGTGGTGGTTGTGCTGTGGTCGATGATCCAGATTTCACTGAAGCTGTTGTTGCTCAGAATGATCTGGTCCAATTCGGCGTTGTAATCGATTGAGTTCATGTGGAACCAATCAGCAGCATTGACGAATATAAAGTTCAGGTTGATTAACTCCGGATGGTCGGCTACGACACCGTAGTTATCTTTGGTGGGATCGTATTCCTGGATGAGATGATCCCAGGCGTGCCACTCCCAGACGATCTCCCCAGTCGTAGGTCCGGTTGGCATAACTTCGATCACGCTCCCATACCATATTTCACCTTCATTTAGGAGCGAGGGATCGCGTCCCGCCGCAATAGCTTCATCCTCGGTTTTCAACTGCCAGGCGATCATCAGTACATTACCGTTGGGCAGCATCTCGACATCGTGATGTTGCAGGTGTGTTGGACTCGAGTATTCATACTCCCAGGTGACAGTTCCGTCCCATTCGATTAACTGAATAATGCCGCCCGCGCCATCCGCTCTGAAAGTACGGTTAGGGACCCCGCCTGTGAAAAGCAGCTGGCTGTTTTCTAACAAGTAAACTGTGTTGCCAGGCGTGTATTCAGTGGCCCATGAGTGAACGATGAATCCGTCGCTATCCATCAAATAAACACTATTTGTACGGAGTGGCGAAAAGAGGTAATACCCCTCTGAGCTTTGATCGCTAACCAGTGAAGTATGCGTTGATGAATCATCGGAGATGCTCTGGGATGGATTATTCTCTACGCTCTCAGAGTGCTCAGCGTCTTGGTGCTGCGCATCAGTGCCAGTGAGTACTTGACCCGCAGCAGTCTCTGCAAATACACAGGCCAGGGTTAATGAACAAAGCAGAATGGTTAGAATGGCAAAGTATTTTTTCTTCATGACAAGCTCCTTTTTTGCCATCCTTCTCCCAATTATCGGAGAAGGATAGAGTGTCTAAACAGTGAGGGGCTTGGGTGGTTGAGAACTACGGCTGTCCACCACCAGGAGGCGGACCGCCTTCGGGTACACACGCTAATTGGTTCTGGATTGTTTCACAGGTGCCGCTGCCGGGTCCAACGGAGCAGGTTGTGCCAGCGCTCAAACCAGTGCAGGCATCGATGGCTTCTTGGGGCGGGCCGCCTGGAGGACCTTGCTGCTGTTGACCGCCAGGTGGGCTGCTCCCCTGATCGCTGGATAATTCCAATGAGGCAGGATCGTCTCCGCTGGATGGTTGAACCTGTCCACCGCGCACACACAACACATAGTTATTAGAACGGCGGGCATCACCCTGGGGTCCGGCGCCAAGTTGATGTCCAGGATCAACACCGGCTTTTGCGTCACTGCGTTGTGCACCAGCCCCATGGACATCGATCCAGCCACCAAATTCTTCCATGTAGCCCATGGCTCTTCCGAATGAAATATATGTGGCGTCCCGGACACTATTTGGGTAGCTTATCAACGTAGTGCTGCTCCAATAAAAAGGATAATCAGATTGACCGGCTTCGTTGGTGATGGCTGTCAGATTGAAAATTGGGTCGATTGCTGCGGTCCCTGTTGCATCTGGTGAGCGGCTGTAATCCACGACGCTGTGCAGCTCTTTGATATTCGGTAAACGCCAATCATCTGAGCCTGCCATGGTGAGTGATTCACAATAATTGAGCGCCTCACTCCATAACACACCATCCCCGTTGTCAGTTTGTGTCCAGGTCAGGCCCGTAGCCAGGTCGTTGATCGTGCCATCTCCGTTATTCACGAAATTGTTCTCACCATAGCTATCGCCGCCGCGCACGAATAAAGCGAAATAGCCACCCTGTCCAGGATGTACTCGTAAGGGATAGCATTTTACGCGCCCGTCAGCGAAATTTACCCCGAAGAAACAGCCATCACCCCCCATCACAGTTGATGTGTAAACGGAGCTGGTCAGCCATTGGGAGTCAATCACCCGTTCGCCGCCGCTCTGATCACCATAAAGAAAGACAAAGTAATTGGTATCTATTAAGGGCACCAAGCCCTCATCATTGCTGCTACTGGCGTAACTAGCATCCAACCCACTGAACAGCACTAGAGAGTAGAGTTCTTTAACAGTTGGAATTCGCCAGTCATCATATCCTGCAAAGGTGTACGTTTCCAACTTCTGCTGGGCCTGTTGGTAATCAGTTTTTTCACCGGGATCATGTATCCACATCAGGCCGGTGTTGAGGTCGGTGACAGTGCCATCGCCGTTGTCTTGATAAGCAGGTTGCAGACCCGCATACTGGGCATCTTGTCCGTTATGTGAAGTTCCGCAGGAAATCACACCCGAATTCGAGAAGCAGTGCGTTTGATCTGTATCCACAACTGGATAGGGGATCTCCGCCGCGTTTTGCTCTAATGAATTTAGGGATGAGCTATTCGTAAAGGCTGATAATCCCAGCATTGATATCGAAACAAGAATAAATAAATTTTGAGCTTTATCCATGGATCTGCTCCCGATGTTGGAGTTTTTTGTCTCTACAGACATTGTCTATCGGTTATTGTAGTTGATTTTTGGAATGGTGAAAGGGGAAGGAGAATCCCTCCCCTTTGAACTTGCCAAGTTATTTGGTTTATCCGCCTGGAGGTTGTCCTTGACCACCGGGCCCTTGCCCACCAGGACCTTGCCCCGGACCTTGGCCTCCAGGGCCGCCTTCGGGTACGCAAGCCAAGGTGTCTTGGATGGTTGTACAGCTTCCATTTAATGTTCCTTGCGGAGTGTTGATTGAACACGCAGACCCTACACTTGATGCAGCGCAAGCATTGATGGCTTCCTGCGGTGGGCCAGCTTGACTCAGGTTGTTTTGACCATCAAATCCCTGACCCGATTGACCTTGAGTCTGGCCTTGTTCACCGAAGCTGCCGCCAGGCTGGAAGGCCACATTTTGGTCTGCTTCGCCGCCGGTGAAGACTTCACCATACGTGCCTTCTCGAACACAGCGGGCGTAGTTGTAGATGCGCACCTGGTCATTCTGACCTTCAGTGCCACGTCCATCTGTATAATTGGACGGGTTACCACTCTTGGGGTCGCTGCGCTGAGCGCCTGCGCCGTGAACATCAATCAGGTTGCCGTTGGGTACTCCATAAGCCTGCCCAAAGGCAACATACACTGCATTTCGGCTCCCATGATCCAAATGGGTGGTGCTGCTCCAGTACCAGGATTCGATCTCAGTGACATCGAAGATCGGGTCGATGGCTGCAGAATTAGTTGTATTGGGGGAGCGGCTGTAATCGACAATGCTCTGAAGTTCTTTGGCATTTGGTAAGCGCCAATCATCATAGCCGCCGTAATCCAGGTTGGAACAATAGTTCAAAGCGCCTTCCCAATCCAAGGATGCTTGCCCTGAACCCGTCGAAGGGTCACCGCTGTCAGACTGCTGCCACATCAAACCAGTAGCCTGGTCACTTATGGTGCCATTCCCATTATCACTAAAACTATTCTCACCGTAATCTGTATTGCCACGCACATAGCGTACGAACTGCTCCATCTGGCCGCCGCGCGGGTTTGATGATCCGTAGCCCTTAATGCGGCCATCAGCGAAGTTGACGCCAAAGACAGTATGACTACCATTCATGGTTGTGCTCACATACTCCGTACTTGACCAATATTGGGCATCAATATCACGTCCGCCTAGTTCATCGCCATATACAAAATCGAAATAATCGGTATCGATGTAGGGAATGCCCCGAGACATGCCTCCATTGAAATTGATCAGGGAGTAGAGTTCCTTGATGGTCGGCAGGCGCCAGTCGTCATAACCCGCCAAATCGAAGGAATCTGCGCCGGCAACTGCCTCGGCAAAAGTCGATTTATCGGTCAGATTTGGGGTTTGCTGCCACATCAAACCGGTGTTCAGGTCTGTTACTGTACCGTCACCATTGTCCACGTAACTGGCTAATACACCGCTGTACTGGGCATCCTGACCGAAGAAATCCTCTCCCTCGGTGGGGCAGGGGGTGCTCGAAACATCGTCGTAGCAGTATTCTTGTCCAGTATCCACGATCGTGTAACTATACGCGGTTGCGGATACGCTACTGGCGAAAACCGAAGCCAGGGGAAAGATCGCATTGCTAGCTGTTAATACGAAAGCGATTGCGAATGCAATCAATAGGGACTTTCTTTTCTTGTTCATGGTTTGCTCCTTACTTACAATGATTGTTGAGTGAATAATAGCAAACACATGTTCAGAAGTTGTTTAGAAGTTTTGTGGAATCTGTTGATATTTACGGGGAATTTTTGTTGCCTGCATAAAAGAAAACGGGGCAGGTAAGCTCCTGCCCCGAAGTTGATAAGCTCTTTTGTTTTAGAGATTAAATGGAATAAATTGAACTTGATGTGGTTTTTGATCCCAAGCAGTCACATGTGTTTGATGGCGGCTTGAAACCTGGTTCTTCCCCCTTGCTTTGGCGGTTTGCTGGCTGGATTGAGCTGCTTCAATGGAATTTCCAATCCCAATGCTGACCTGGTATCCGAGTTCATTGATGTGGGCTAAGATCCTCTCGGCGATATCCTTTGTTGCAGCGCTTGTTGTAGCGTATAAGAGAACGGCAAATTCATCTCCGCCCCAGTGGATGACCAAATCTGTTTTACGGACGTGTTGGATAATGCTTTCAGCCACTGTTTTTATAGCCACATCGCCGGCGCGATAGCCGTGTTCACGATTGATTTCTTTGAGGTTGTCCAGATCGATGAAGAGGGCAATATAATCACCTTCGAGGGTGGCTGCATCAAAAGCCTCCCTGGTTGGTAAGCGGGTTAGGGGATTTCGAACATAAAAGGGCTTTGAATCACTAAGCACCCAATCAGCAATCATAAAGCGCAGGCGATTTATCAGAGTGGCATGAATTCCTAACATCTCTTGTTTCCTCTGTGGGGCTCTATACTCCAAACAAAGAATATGCAAGGATCATACCAAGTATTTGTTCAGAAGATATTTAGGTGCAATGAAGGACTCATGTTTTATTTTTGCAGCTCAGGGATTTAGGGGCACATGAAAAGCCTCCGAGAATCAATTTTCTCGGAGGCTTTTTTGAATGTGATTTCTAATTTCTGCTTGTCAATCCGCCAGGGTGCTGGTATCGCCAACATCTTCCCCCAGCGCTTGTGCTTTGAGCAGGCGGCGCATGATCTTGCCACTGCGGGTCTTGGGCAGGCTGTCCACGAAGGTGATGCTTTCTGGCTTGGCGATAGGTCCTATCTCCTTGCCGACATGCTCGCGCAGTATAGCAGCTAGGTCATCATCTCCAACGATCCCATTATTCAGAATTGCGTAGGCATGCACGGCGTTGCCTTTGATGTCGTGCGGCAGGCCAATCACAGCAGCTTCAGCCACCGTTTCGTGGCTGACCAGCGCACTCTCGACTTCGGCCGTTCCCAGCCGGTAGCCACTTACTTTGAGCACATCATCCATGCGCCCAATTACCCAGATATAGCCATCTTTATCCTTACGGGCGGAGTCGCCGGTCTGGTACATGTTGCCAAATTTGCCCCAGTATTGCTCCTCGTAGCGATCATCGTCCCCATATACCGTGCGCAGCATACCCGGCCAGGGCCGCTTGAGCACCAGATAGCCCTCCTCGCCAGCTTTGACCGGTTTGCCATCATCATCGACGACATCTACCTCATGCCCAAAGAAAGGTTTGGTGGCTGATCCGGGTTTGAGCGGAGTCGACGGTACCGGCGTGATCACAAAGCCCCCGGTTTCGGTCTGCCACCAGGTATCCATAATGGGGCATTCATCATTGCCAATTACTCTGCAGTACCATTTCCAAGCCTCGGGGTTGATCGGCTCTCCAACGCTGCCCAGCAGGCGCAAGCTGGAGAGATCATAGCGTTTGGGCCAGGCATCACCATAGCGCATCAGACCGCGAATGGCGGTTGGCGCGGTGTACAGGATGGTTATGCCATATTTTTCGACCATGCGCCACCAGCGGTAGGGATAGGGATAGTTTGGGGCACCTTCATACATGAAGCTGGTCGCGCCAGCAATCAGCGGAGAATAGACGATGTAACTGTGCCCGGTGATCCAACCTGGGTCTGCGGCGCACCACCAACGGTCTTCATCTTTGATATCGAAGACAGATTTAAGGGTAGTGTAGGTATAAACCTGGTAGCCACCGTGGGTGTGCACTACACCCTTTGGACGTCCCGTGGTTCCCGATGTATAGAGAATGAAGAGCAGATCTTCGGCGTCCATTTCTTCGGTTTCACATTTTGGGCTGGCGACGGGTAGTTCCATCAGGTCGTGATACCAGTAATCCCGCCCGGTTTCCATATAAACATCCTGCTCGGTTCTTTTGACCACGATGCAATTCTCGATGGTGGGTTGGCGGGCCATGGCTTCATCGGCGATATTCTTCAACTCGACGATTTTGCCTCGCAGCCAGCCGCCATCGGCGGTGACTAGCACGCGGCTTTGGGCATCCTCAATGCGTTCGGCCAATGCCTCGACGCTGAAACCGCCATACACCACGCTGTGTGCAGCACCAATCTTGGCGCATGCCAGCATAGCAAAAACCTGCTCAGGGATGCGCGGCATATAAATGGTAACGATATCCCCTTTTTGCACTCCCATGCTTTTGAGAATATTGGCCATTTTGCTGACTTCACGATCCAGCGCGTGATACGAGAATGTGCGCACATCTCCGGGCTCACCTTCCCAGATTAGTGCCAGTTTGTTGCGCCGCCAGGTTGTCAGGTGCCGGTCTATGGCATTTTGGACGATATTGGTCTTTGCGCCAGTAAACCACTTGTAAAAGGGCGCCTTGCTGTCATCCAGGACTTTGTCCCATTTTTGATACCATTCTAGTTCCTCGGCCCGTTCACCCCAGAATCCTTCGGGGTCATCGATGGATTGTTGATACCAGCCATCATAATCCTGGATGTTGGCGTTTTTTACGATCTCCTCAGCAGGAAAAAATACCTCACCTTCAAAATTCTGATTTTTTGGCATGCTGTAATCTCCTCTATGGTCAAGCTATTCTGGTTATCTTCGGGATGTCATTTGTTCACCAAGTGTAACCCATGAAATTAGATAAAGATGCACTAGATATTGGGGGAAAGTGGTTTCTCATGAAATTCTTACCTTAGGAACTCATCAACATCCGTTTTTCTGAGGTAAATACCTGACTCGGTGCCATACTCAATAAAGAATTCCTGATCATGAACAGCGACCACTTTCAATGTAATTGAGATGCCGATAGGATGGCAAAGCAATTCTGTAGCGATAAAACATCTTCGCCAGTCGGCTCTTAACTAAAATCATCTGGGATCCAGGTCCCCCCAAGTGATGGTTCTTCTTGAGATTGTCTGTGGAATTCATTCCTAAACGTTCCGAAGGATGACAACAACGCCACTCAACACAGTGATAGGAACATATGCATACAAAAGGATTGTCAAACGCTCTGATAGAGAGTTTATCATTTCTTCGATTCGCTTAGATCGATAGATCAGCACATAGGACACCCCGATCGAGACCAGATAGAGGGATACCCACAATAGACAGCTGGAGATAAGGATGCTCTCAAGCTGCACTACAATTATCCAGCCCAGGGTGAGAAGCACCAGCATACTGCCCAAGGCTACGAATTTATCACGCATGAATCGCACTGGTAAAATAACTCCCAGGAAGATAGGGAGTAATATACTGATCAAAAATAGGTTTTGTGAGAAACGGATAGTCGGGTAGACTTGGT
>CAZLNX010000044.1:0-25509 GCA_964560795.1 uncultured Anaerolineales bacterium
AAGGATCCAACTTGATCCCAGGTTTGCAAAGAGATGCCACGAGTGAAAAAGAGTACTAAATCCATTGGAATAATATATGATTATAAATCAGTCTTAAGTGATCAATCCCCCAGCTCAGATTAAATATTCGCGAATCGTTGTTGCAGAGTTTTATTTAGCGTATCATATGCACTACAGAATCCGCACAACTCTCACAAAAGGGATTCGTATAACGCATCGCGAATTAAATTAATATGTTCTAACGTTAGTGCCTGATGCATAGGCAATGAAAGTAATGTGTTCGCCGATTCCTCAGAATTCGGATAGCTTCCTTCAGGCAAATTCAAAAAGCTATAAGCTTTTTGTCTATGCAATGGTATCGGATAATGTAGGCCTGAGTGGATATTACGTTTCCCCAACTCTTCTTGTAGGCGATCCCTTTCTGAATGGCGAATTACATAGAGGTGATATATATGATGTGCGTAATCTGGTTCAACCGGAATTGCAATGGGCAAATCAGACAATGATTCTCTATAATAGACAGCTGCTTGACGCCTAAGATTATTCCAATCATCTAATTTTTTTAGTTTAGCAGAGAGCACAACTGCTTGAAACGAATCAAGCCTCGTATTCCACCCCCTGGACAAAGGATGGATGTATTTTTTACTCGAACCGTGGTCTCGCAGCCAGCGCATTTTTTCAGCAAGTTCAGAATCATTAGTCACGACAGCCCCTGCATCTCCCATCGCACCTAGATTCTTGCCAGGATAGAAGCTAAACCCAGCTGCTAATCCAAAATTGCCTATTTTCTTCCACTCTCCATCGATAAAATACTGAGCACCTTGAGCCTGAGCTGCATCCTCGATAACTAATAGATTAAACTCTTCAGCCAATTCTTGTATGGGAACCATGTTGGCTGGAAGCCCATATAAGTGAACAGGCACTATCGCAGTTACCCGATGTTGTGTATCATTGTGGATCACCCCACCATCATCATCTCGATAACACTCTTCCTCTAAAAATTTTCTCAGAGCTTGAATATCAATTGTAGAGAGATCCAAGTCAATATCAACAAATAACGGATGGGCTCCCGTGCGAGTAATAGCTTCAACAGTTGCGATAAAGGTGTTTGGCTGAGTGATTACGCCGTCTCCTTCACTAATACCAGCTGCTTCCAATGCCAGCCATAGAGCATCAGTGCCATTTCCACAGCCCACCGTCTCTTTTACACCAATGTATTCAGAAAATTCGCGCTCGAATTTCTCAACAGGCGGCCCTCCAATGAAGCGGGATGTATCAATTAATTCTTTTATCCCTGCTTCAATTTCAGCACGCACTTCTTTATGCTGGCTTTGCAGATCAACAAATGACACAACCTCAGACATGTAAATCCTCCTAAAAACTAATATGCGATATCGAGTTCTTCGCCATTGTTTAGCAATGAGCGTTGGGCAGTTTCGAGAACCCTCAAAACGGTCAAACCAACCTCACCACTACTTCGAGGCGTTTCACCAGATATAATGCAGTCTAGAAAATGGCTGCACTCTGTTCGCAACGGCTCGATCCATTCAAACTCTACATTAGTTTCATCACCATGGCGATACGATGCATGAAATTCATCTTCAGTGACGGAATAGGGCGGTATTTCAACCCCTTTGTCGAATACAATCACTTTATCCTCAGCGATATCATCATAAACAAGCATTTTCTTGTCCCCAACTACAGTCAGACGCCGCTGCTTTACCGGATCAAGCCAACTTAGACGCAAGTTTGCCATAGCACCATTGGCAAAATTGACGATCATGTAGACAACTTCATGTAAATTCTTGTAAGTGTTTACATATACACCGCCCCTAGCACTAACGCTGATCGGATCCGATTCCAACACAAAACGCAAAATCGACAAATCATGTGGCGCAAGGTCCCACATCACGTTAATATCTGGCTGCAATAAGCCCAGGTTGACTCGAGTTGAATTCAGATAGAATATTTTTCCCAACTCTCCCGATTGGATCACCTGGCGCACAGTCTCCACAGCTGGATTATATTCAAACGTGTGTCCCACCATCAACTTAAGACCATTATTGCTCGCCAGATCTACCAATTCTTGAGCCTGACCAGTATTTGAAGTAATTGGTTTTTCAACCAATACATGTTTCCCTGCCTCTAGTGCAGCTTTCGCTAATGGATAATGAGTATTGACCGGAGTGGCAATAATGACAGCGGCAACATTACTATTTAGTATGTCTTGGTAATTCTTCGTACCCACAGCATGCGGATAAAGCTTTGTAACCTCAGCAATTCGATCGTCTTGCAAATCAGAAACCATTGCCAATTCGGCTTCTGGAATTTCCACAATATTGCGTGCTAGTTTTGGACCCCAATATCCGCAGCCAATAACTCCAACTTTTAGTTTTTTATCAGGCATTTGTTTTCCTCGTTTTTTGTTCCCTAAGATTAATTCTACGCAAACTATCCATTAAATCCGGCATTGCAATCTATTAAACCCAAGGAAATACTATTCCTCAACCTGTCTAATCACACTGGCGGGGTTTCCAGCGACGATAGTATAAGGCGGGACATCTTTTGTTACGACGCTCCCAGCTCCAATAATAGCCCCCTCTCCAATCGTTACCCCCGCCATGATGGTTGCATTACTACCGAGAGAAGCTCTGCGTTTTACCAGCGTAGGAACCAACTCCCAATCATCTTCCGTTTGCATGCTGCCATCGAGATTCGCAGCTCGAGGATAAATATCATTGATGAACATTACTCCATGACCTATAAAAACCTCATCTTCGATGTGAACACCTTCACAGATGAATGTATGGCTGGAAATTTTTGATCGACTACCTATCACAGCACCGCGTTGAATTTCCACAAATGCCCCAATTTTAGTTTCATCGCCAATTTCACAACCGTACAAATTGACAAAAGAAAATACTTTGACATCTTTACCTAATTTCACATCTGGAGCAATTAGAATTGTCGGATTACTATTCATGCTGACCTCCTTGTGCCAAATTTGCGGTAACCCTCCGAGATTTCATCCCACATGATCAAACTGTAACACTCAGAATATTAACCACATAGTGACTTTTTTCCTAAAAGACGAAATCACCCTGCACCCTTCGTACTAATTATTTTCAAGGGAGTTTGAAGCATTAGTTTGATATCTAACCAAAAAGAGTAATTATTGATGTATTCAAGGTCCAATCGCACCATTTCATCAAAACTAACCTGATTCCGAGCTTTTACTTGCCAAAGTCCTGTAATCCCTGGAGGAGCCTCTAATCGGCGCATGTGCCAATCCTGGTAAACATTTATTTCATAAGGCAATGGTGGTCGTGGCCCCACTATGCTCATATCACCGCGCAAAACATTGAATAACTGGGGAAGTTCATCTAAGCTGGTTTTTCGCAAAAATTTTCCTATTCGTGTGATCCGCGGATCTTTTTCCATTTTGAGTGATTTCCCTTCATTGCGACTTATTTGCTCCTGCGAAAGATTCTCTCTAATCAGACGGGTAACGTATTCTTCATGAGTCCTTTCGTCCGCATCCACCCACATCGACCGGAATTTTATTATAAGAAATGGTCTCCCATATTCACCAATGCGCTTCTGCTTGTAAAACACGGGACCGGGGGAATCTAGCTTGATCAATATCCCCAGCACGATCAGAATTGGAGAAAAAAATATCACATTCACAAGGGCAATAATAATGTCAAAAATCCTCTTCAGGGTTCTTTGCCTCTCTTGAATGCCCTGCTTGCCCAAATCAAGAACCGGTATGCCACCAAACCCATCCAATGTCAAATTGGGGAAGGAGAGCGCAAATAGATCTGGTATTACATATACATGAACACCAATTTCTTGCAATCGCCTGGCAGTCTTGATCAATCGCCGATGAGCTTGAAGCGGAAGAGCGATGATCGCATGGCGAATTCTAGTGTTTTTGGATATGCTTACAATTTGATCCAAATCTCCCAAAACCGGGTAACCGGATATATCAGTTCCTTTTTTTTGGGGATCATCGTCCAAGAATCCCACTATCTTGATATGACGCTCAGCAAATTTTGATAGCTCAGATGCTACTTGTTCACCTACCTCCCCTGCTCCAAGAATCAAAACTTTTTTAGTTTCTGCATATACATTCCTCCTACGAAAAGAAGAAAGCTGGAAGAAAATAATCCGCCACCCCATCAGTAAAATGAGATTTATTATGAAAAAAAATACGAACAGCAACCGAGAAGTCTCACGATAGGTGAGGAATAAGACGACAGCTAAGAGTAAAATTGCCGTACCTAAGGCGAGCAAACAATTCAAAAGCTCGTTTTGTCTGCTGTGATTGCGATTTCCATCGTATAAGCCAAATCCAACAAGAACCACGGGCCATAAGATACTCACAACAAGAAAAACTTCTGGCTCAATCCATCCCGCCATGATATATTGAAAATCCGATAATTGTAATGCAGGATACTCAAAAAACACACGAAGGTAGGTTGCCAG
Source organism: uncultured Anaerolineales bacterium (assembly GCA_964560795.1). Taxonomy (GTDB): domain Bacteria; phylum Chloroflexota; class Anaerolineae; order Anaerolineales; family UBA11858; genus NIOZ-UU35. The sequence goes on from CAZLNX010000044.1 coordinate 4,489, forward strand.
GCTCAATGAGATTATCGCGGCTAGCCAATCTAAAACTATTGATCCGGCGATTCGTCTGATACTAAATTGTCGAAGCATTTTTCAATTCCACCTTTATTACTATACATTCTTTATACACTTAACAATATATTCTCTGAGTGATAGTCCTTCCAATATCTCGGGTTTTCTCCAGCTTTGATCTGTAAATTTTTTAGGTATTGCATCTTCATCTTGAATTCTAATCATCCTTCCCATATTTACGAGATAATCATCGACTGCAGATGCACGTCCTTTAAAAAGCGAATACGTTTTTGTCCCTAAGATAGCAGACTCTCTGTTCATCGTACCGCCCCCACTGATTACTGCGTCAGCCGAATAAAGCAAATCTGGTCCAGAGTATGTCTTAGTCGCTATCTCAAAGTTCTTACTTTTAATGCTCTTTAGGCTATCCACCTGGCTTTGAAGGCGAGGCAAAAATAAGATATGGTTTTCATTTTGATCTATGAGAGTTTTAAGTGCGAGGTCGAATAATTGGTTTTCAAAACGGTGATAAGCGGTCCAGGATGCCGGTGGGCGAACTACCACTAAGGAAATATCAGCTGGCAGCCCCATCTGGGCACGAAAGTTAGATGCAGGCACAAAGTCATCCAAATAAACTTGTTCTTTTAGACCAGGATAAAATACTGTTTTTTTCCTCGCTCCAAATTGGATTATTTTTTTGGGGGGAAATACTTCGGGAACCAGAACTTTGTTTGCCAACCGAAACGCAATGTGATTAAGTGGTTGGTGTTCATAATCCATTATAGTGACGACAGGGATCTGCAACAAAAATGATGCAATCGCATGGGAATAGGAATTATGACTCACGGCAATATCAAATCTTTGATTCTTACCCCAGCTTGCTAATTGAAGAGATCTGTGAATAATTTCAGTCGCCAACCCCATTAGCTTAGTACCGCCATGTTGCCCAATAGTAGTATGCAAAATTTTTAACTTATTCGCTAAAGGAACAGTTTGGGCATATTCGCGAGTGGTAACCTTTATCCGATGACCTTGACGAATTAATTCTTCAAAAATCGGACCAAAAAAAAGTACATGAGGCGAGTTTGCTAGATCAAACCAAATTTTCAATTTTTCCCCCTTTAATATATATTCTATGCCAAATCTCAAATGTCAACAAGCTAAATAATTGGCGTTGATAATCTTCCCGTTGATTGGCATGAGCTGCAATCATTGTGCGGATTGTTTCAGGATCTAAATATTGTGCAACTGCAGCCTTCTCACTCAAAAGCAGATTAGAAACATAACCTTTTAGTTCATCCTGAAACCAACGATCCATAGGTGTTTCGAAGCCCTTTTTCGGTCGATTTATGATTTCTTTGGGAAGCCATTTACTAACGATTTTCTTATGAATGTATTTTCGTTTTAATCTACGTACACGCATCTCTCCAGGAAGAGATTCAGCCAAATCCATAAAGTCCAGGTCCAAAAAGGGAACCCGCGCCTCGATAGAATTAGCCATGGACATTTTGTCACCATACAAAAGCAAATCATCGGACAGCGACAATCGCGCATCTACGTAAGTCATCTGAGAAAGTGTGTCCAAATGATGAATACCTTGGCGCCAATAGTCAACAACATTGCCAGGGTCTCGCCAATCCTTATCTTGAGCAGCGGCACCAAATAATTGTGTTTTCAAAGTGTGAGGAAAGACAGCATAAATCTCCGCAAAGCGTCTGTTGTGATCCTGATACTCTAAACTCCGCACCGCACGTTTCCACCGATCATTCCTGGAAATTCGACGGAGAGCTGGTTGTATAAGACGGTGTCGAATAGTTGACGGAATTCGACGATACAATGAGCCATATTGCTCCCCTAAATATCGGTGATAGCCAGCAAAGGGCTCATCTGCACCCTGACCGGTGAGCACAACTTTAACATGTTTTCTGGCAAGCTGGCAGACGAAGTACATCGCCAATGCGGATGTAGTAGCAATGGGCTCATCCAGATGCCAAATCGCTTTTGGCAGAAATTCTTCATAGTCAAAACGCTCCAAGACGATCTCATGGTGATCTGTACCAAACAGTCGAGCTGTATGACGAGCTTCTTCTAGCTCATTAACATCATCCCCATCCGCAAAACCAACAGTAAAGGTTTTGATCGGCTTATTGGCCAACTCACTCATGATTGCCACAATTGTGGACGAATCAATTCCACCACTCAATAATGCCCCCAATGGCACATCACTGATCATTTGCCTACGCACTGCCGCGTGCAAGCGCTCTTGTAATATAGTCACATAATCTTGCTCTGTAAGATGTTCATTTTCCTCAGGTTGAGGACTCCAATAGCGCTCCAAACGTGTATGCCCATTCTCAACAATAAGTCGGTGACCAGGTGGTAATTTATGGATCCGACGAAACATGGTTAACGGCGATGGCACGAAGCGGAAAGTCAAATATAAGTTTAATGCCTCCAAATCAACTTCCCTTGGGACACTGGAGTCTTGTATGATAGATTTTATCTCGGATGCAAATACCAGGCGCTTACTATTTTCGAAATAATACAGAGGTTTGACGCCATAATGATCGCGAGCCAATAGTATTCGTTGACGCTTTTCGTCCCAGATGGCAAAACAAAAAATCCCATTCAAATGAAGAGAACAATCATCTCCCCATTCTTCATAGGCATGAACTATGACTTCTGTATCCGATTGAGTATAAAATTTGTGTCCTTTTTGGGATAGGCTTTGTCGCAATTCTAAGTAATTGTAGATTTCTCCGTTGAAAACAATCCAATTGCTTTTGTCCTCATTATGAATGGGCTGCTGGCCTGTTTCGAGGTCGATAATACTCAAACGACGCATGCCGAGTCCAATAGGCCCTTTAATATAAAATCCTTCATCATCAGGTCCACGATGATTGATGACATCAGTCATTATTCGCAACGCCCGAAGATCGACGCACTCATTTATATTGAAATTATAAATACCAGCAATACCACACATATTTCGCTATTCCGTGCAAGGTTTAAACAACATTCATGGTTAAAAATCTACTCTCGCATGACCAAGCAAACTCGAATTTAGAAGTTTAGACAGAGACAATATACTCGCTGACATTCCGCCGCGATAATAAGGATAAGCATGAAAAGCAGGTAGAAAATACTCACGAAAGCGAATTGCTACGTCAGAATGACAAAAACGACTTACAAATGTTGATATGAGTGGTTCCAGCTTTTCAGAAGTAAACCCATATTTTGGACCCAAAAGAGGAAACAGGGCCAAGGCCTCAGCAAAGTCATAAGAATCATAACGAACAATATTAAGCCGAGGAGGTTTGGCAAATGGTCTTGGAAGTCCATCCGGATAGAACAGGTACTCCCAATAAAAATGCAATCCCGCCTCTATTGCGGTGGTAATATTCACCCCATTTAACACCTGATTGGCTCGATAAAGATTTTTTATTACAAACGCGGTGTGATAATGATCAATAAATTGATTTTGGGAAGATTCTCCGTAATACCAACTTCCATCTGATTGTTGATGAGAAATTACATAGGTTACCAACCCTTCAACCTTATCCCGGTACCTTTCTTTGCCATGTTTTATCGCTTGGGCTAATACATGAATGCGATAGGTGATTGCGTTCATTACAATATCACCAATTCCTCTACCAAAATATGAATGTGAAAGCCCCTTTAATTGATTCAGATCAACATATTCATCACTTGTAGCACGGGCTATGCTAATCATGTAATCAAAATATTTATCCTTATGAGTAAGTAGCCAGAGTTTTTCAAATAAATCAAACCCGTATGATGTCTGACTTACGGCGGGGAGATTGGGAGGAATAACGCCATCATTACTTGACCAAGAGAAAGGAAAACCCCAACAGATCCCATCTCCATCAAGAACAGAAAGCTGCAAGAGAATTTGTCCATCTTGTTCAGCTAGATCTAACCATTCTTCATCACCGGTCCAGTTATATAATTCCAGGCATGCCAACCCATGCTGAGCCACTACAATTGGGGCTATTTTCATTTTTATCCCCAATGGTTTTCTTAAATATGGAAACCACCATTCCACAGCCAATATTGGCGCTGTGAAAATTAAATGTCCATAAGGCTCGCTCTTATATGCCAGCTGTTTCATCCTTCCGCCTAAGCCAGTTGCCCACCAGTCATAATAATCATATGATCGGTAATTTGCTAAATTGACCTGGAACAACAAAGATGAGACAAGCTTGAATATAGATTCTTTTATAGTAATCAAATGAATTACCACCGATAAACGAGTTGACTGAAAATTTTATGATTTTCTATCTAATCTTAGGGCATATGCCATTTGGGATACCATGAAATTCACATCTGCATATTCATTGACTGTCCGAACAGCATTATTTGATAGCTCATTCAGTTTCTCCCTATCAGTAAGCAAATTTTTCATTTCATGAGCTAATGCTTCAATATCTCCATCATCGACCATATAACCATTATAGCCCTGATGCAGATATTGAATTTCCGGACTGTGAATTTGAACATTTGTTGTTAGTACCGGTAACCCAAAAGAAAAAGCATGGACAATTGCTAATCCAATATACCCCGGCATAATGAATAAGTCGGCAATGGTAAATAATTTCGCCAACGTATAATCATCATATATTGGTCCCAAAAATGAATAGTGTCCCTCAATCATTTTTTCTGCTAAATCCTCGAGTCTTTCTTTATCTGGGCCATCTCCAATAATCATAAAGTGAATGTTTGGAACATCATCTTTAACCAAATTGATTGCCAAAATCGCTTGCTCGACATTCTTTTCCTTTATAAGTCTCCCCGAATAAAGCACATATATTTGATCAGCATCGAGTTCAAATTCGCTAGCAATTTCATTTCGAGAGTGTTTATTTCGTGTCGCTTTTGCAAACTCCTGTAGCAAATCTGTATCTAACGTATTTGGCGCACAGATCACTTTGTGACTTTGAATTCCATTTGCGATCAGGTAGCCAGATCCCTCATTTGAAAAGGTTATGATTCCGTCAGCATTTTTATATAGCCACAACTGGAACATTTTTCGTATTTTTCTAACAAATTCAAATCGAGAAGTAGTTCCGTGATCATATGCATGTGTCCACCAAACAAATCGAATTTTTAACAATTTACTTATCGGCAAGGAAAGAAGTTCTGTAACTTGTGAAAGATTTGATAGACACAGTACAACATCTGGGCGATCGTTTCCTATTTTTGCTAGAGCTTCTGGGAAAAAACTCGCTTTCCATTTTAGAGGCAGCCACGACCTGCATATTGAGTAATTCACTTGAGACGAATTATGCAAATATTCTTTTAATTCACCAGTGGTTATAATTGTTACTGAAACAGCATAGACCTCCGCCAACTTCTTCATAATGTCAAGTCGATATTTTTGCCAATTGCTATCCCGAGATATAAAGAAAATATTTTTTGTATTCATCAACTCGGTTTTAGTAATGAATCCTTCCCATTCAGAGCAATATTTAATCGCATTGCTCGTTTTCTTAACGGGATAAGGTTGGTGCTAGTAAATATACAATATGCAAAAAATACACTTGCATCATTCATCACATCTACAGTCAAACCCATTGCCAGCATCGCGAAAAGGTATAACCAGGCTGCAATCGATAATCGCTTCACATGCTCTTTGGCGATAAAATAAAAAATGAGAAAACTTATGAGTAATCCCAAAGCTCCCACTTCAGAATAAAATGTAAAAATATGGCCAACATTTCCTCTAATAAGTGTTCGTGTAATGGGATCATAAAATCTACCTGGGCCTTCTCCAATTAAGAGCAGATCGTTTTCCAAGTAGTAACTGATCGCGCCTCCGCGATATGCTTCTCCTGCCAAATAATTGTCGACATCTTTGAGTCTCGTGTTTGTAGAAAAAGACATTTGAAAACCATCGAGCGTAGGCATTAGGTTATTTGTTAGTTGTAAAATTCCAGCAATTAATATAGCTCCCGCCAAAATCGAAACCACATTCTTTAATGAAGGTCGAAACACAATATAAACCAGCCAAATGGAAATTAGTAGGATTTTTGACATATTAGAGTGAGCGAATATCACTGTGAATGTCAGCCATAAGGTTATTGGAAAATGAAATTTCTTATCAATTATTTTGTTCCTGGAATCAAACAACAAGAAAATGTTGTTCAATATCAAAAAGAAAGACATGCTCGCATCGGCTTTAAAGGGAAATGTACCAAAATCAAAATCGGCGAAACTTGATCCTGTCGTCAGCGATTCTGGCAACCGAAAATAGACTGCTTGCTGAAATATCACAACTGGTAATTGAAGCATTGCGATGATGAGACACCACCGGATTACTTTTATGATGGAATTCTCGTCAAGGTAAACTCGTGACAGGAAATACATAGCAAACGAAAAAAACAATGTCCTAAGAAACAAGATAACTTGGGGCAATGTTAGAGAAGCCAAATTAAACAACGCGGAAATTCCAACAACCAAAGCTAACGCGCAATATCCCAAAACAACCTTTTGGATTTTTATTTTTGGAAGATAAACTAGCATCAATGGGATGGTAAGGATTGAAACCAGGTTAGGTCGATAAGGAATCAAATGTGATATATGAATAAGGCCACTAAATAAATACAATAGAAAAAATCCGCCAATAAATGTAATTTCTTTTAGAGACAATCGCATCGTTTTTAACCCACCTTCTAATAATTGACTGCTAGTGTGTGTATTAACACTGAACCACAAAACAGAAAAGTTTCATCTAAGAGTTTCACAAATGTTGGCCACCGCAAGCTCGGCAGACTTCCCATCATAAACTGTATCAACGGTATCACAATAATACTTAGCACGCGGTCTGATATTTGGCTTATTCTCCATAATTTGTTCAAGAAGATGAACAACGTCCTTCAAGCCGTCTACTGGATATGCAATCTTATTCTTAACATAATCGAATTTATCATATCCATCACCCTGGTAAAGGATCTCAGTCTTTTGACCGAAATAATAGATTGGAAATACATTCAATAATGCTGCCTCAAGATGGATGCTAGAATTTCCAGAAATTATCGCGTCGACTTTATTCAAAAATGCAAATGTATCCTCAGTCTTGGAATTAGATATCCCAAGATCGAAAGAATCAATAAGGTCTTGATATTTTTTTAGAGATTCAGAGCTGGGATGTGGTCGCAATACCACCTCAAGATCTGGAAATGAATCTTTGATAAGCGCAATTAAGTCAGTAATTTCATTGACATCCATTGATCTCGTGGTACAAATACCTATTCGTTTCACACATTTTTTTTGGTTTATATCGTTGACAAATTTGTCAAATTTCGGGATGCCAATAAAAGTTATTCTGCTAGAGTCCGAGCCATTGCTAACATATTTTTCCTTTGCATACTGACCTTCTAGCAAAGCAAATGAAGAGAATAACTTGGGAAAATCACTGGTAATTGATGAGTGCTGCAGATAATAACACTTGATGCCCTTCTTCTCGGCAAGCATAATCAGAATTCGGGTGTAATAAACGTGATCATTCGCAAACACAATGGTTTTCGGGGAAAACAGATGCAAGTATAGCTGACAATATCGAAAATATCCCATTGACAATAAAATATGATGAAAATATAGCTGGAACACTTTCTTATCTATTTGTGAAGCCCGATTATAGATCAAGATAGATTTGGGTATATAGAAGATGGATAAGATATATGGGAAAATGAAAGGGATAAGAATACTGCTACTTCGCAATTCATGATTATTGGTAAGCATAATTGCATCGGGCTGGAAGAGTGCGAATACGGGCTTTAGCGCGTCGAGGTTATTTTTTGATATCGCAAAAAAGACCGCTTTCCCCCTATTGTTAGGGGATAAACTACGTAGGGACAAAGGAAACAAGAAAACACTTCGAGCCAGGGAAATAAAATACTTTGCAATTGAGGTGATGAATGCTAATCTCATCTCAGAAACCCATTGATCAATTTTTGTTTTCGAATACATAAAAAACAAATTATAGTGGGCGTTTTTAATAAACGAATAATTCATTTCCAATCTTGTTGTCATATTCCCCGAATTAAGATAAGTCATCCCAATCCATTTTCTCAAGCGCTCGAAGATCCTTTTGCACCGTCTGGCCAACCACTTTATCAAAATCTCTGGCATCTATGCCATGATTAGGTCTTAAAACAGTAATGTCGTTTTCGTCGATTACAGTTCCCTTGGGTAAATCACGCAGTGGATAAACAGCTCTTCTAAAGGAAACTGTATGGTTTGTCTCAATTTCGGAGTTTGTTGGTTGCTTCCCTGAAACGCCTTGAATTTCACGAATATATTTCATTCCCATAATCAGGTGCTTGATCTCATCGCAAGTGAATGAGACCTGATGATCCCGGAATGTTTTTCCTTCACGCGAATTGGTAAAATGCATCTCAATAATCTCCGCTCCCATGGAATAGGCTATTTGGACTGCTTCAGTTCCAATTGTGTGATCAGAATATCCAATTGTCAAATTAAATTCTTCTCTCAAAAGGTTCATGGCATTCAAATTAGCTTCGTTATCAGGGATAGGATACATTGATGTACACTGTAACAATGCCAGATTCTGCTTTTGCTTATACCGTACATCTAACCCTTGGATATATTTTACAGCATCGCGAATTTCTTCTAAGGTTGCCAACCCTGTGGAAAGGATTATTGGCTTTCCTGTAGAAACAATATTTTTTAGAATTGGATAGGCGGTCAAATCACCTGACCCAACCTTATAGCGCGCCAAGTATGGGTCTATCCATTCAATGGCGTTTATATCCCATACTGAAGCCAGAAACTCAACACTATTTTGCTGACATTGTTTTGCGAGAGCAATGTATTGTTCTGGATTTAACTCAAAGCGCTTGAAATGTTGGTTACGTTGGGGGTCTTCAATCTTACTCACTATCGAATCCCCGGTGTAAATTTGATGTTTAACTGCATCGACGCCAGATTCGCAAGCCAATTGGGTCAACTTTTTTGCATAATCAAAATCTCCCTCGTGATTTCCGCCTATCTCAGCAATTAGATAGGCGCCATGCTTGCCTTGCCAATCCGGCATTATTCGCCCTTTTCTGCTAATAACTTGGCAATTTGCCAATCAAATTCGGATTTGATCATAAATGCTGCTTTTTGGTCCAATCTAATATGTCCGATCTTGCCCTTCAACATTGTGCGTTCTCTCTCGAAAAAATCCAGTTTAATGATGTGCAATCCACCTACCCTACGGTACAAATCATCTCGCTCCAAACGCAAGCCACCATGATTCTTCCACAGTTGAAGCCCATGCCCATCATGATAGTAAAACAAACTGTCGTCAAGACGAACAGCATCGACAACATCGACACCATATAATTGCATCGTGTTAATGGCTTTATCGATATAAATACCCGATCGAAAAGGGGCTTCAGTGTATAAGATTGCCAATGCATCCATTGGTATATCAATGAAATTAATTGCATCCATAATCGTATCTTCGATACGAGTGTTTATACGAGCAAGCTCCGCTTTTCTTGGAACAATGACTATGTCCTTCCCATATTTTTTTCTGACATGCGCTTGAACTTTCTCGTCTGGGGTGGTTACGACAATTGGATCGATATACTTACTCTCCAAAGCTGCATCGATTGTCCAATCTATCAACGGCTTTTGGCCCAAATATTTTAAGGGGAATGATCGCGGATCAGCCACACTCCCGCGTACCGGAATAACTCCAACCACAGTAAGAGGATTCAAGCCTCTTTTCTGAACGTGCTTTGCTTTCATCTCTGCTCTGGTGGACAAAAGTTTACTTTCATCTTTTGTTAGATTCCCCCCATGTTGGCGATAATAAAATAGCGGCAAATTTACATTTTTTACTGGATATCTATCAATGATTTTCAGCCACAAATCATAGCCATCTTGACGAGTAAAAGCTTCATCGTAGCCTCCAACTGCCCTCAGAATGTCCCGCCGGATCATCGTGCAGGCACCATGGGCAGGCTGATCGGGCAAGGTCACATCATTGACGAAATTATGCCGGCGAACCTGCTCCAAAACATCTCCTTGTTCATTGACAATGTAATAGTCCGGGAATATAAGCGCTAAATCGGGGTGGCGTTCAAGCTCTGTAACCAGAACTTCCAGAGCATGGGAATCTAAAAAGTCATCAGCATCTAACCGGATGATATATTTTCCCCTGGCCAATCTCAAAGCTGTATTATTCGTTGCATTCAAGCCCCAATTCTGCTGAAGCACGATGAAAACATTATCAAGATGCTCAAAGGCATTCATGATTTGCTGAGAATCATCCGTCGAACCATCATCAATAATGATAAGTTCGAAGTTCTCAAAAGTTTGGCCCAACACACTTTGAATGGCCTGTTCCAGATACCGTCCATAATTGTAGTTGGTTATATATATAGTAACTACTGGATGCTGCTCAACCATGGTCTTTAACAATACCCAACAGCTTTTAAGAGCTGCCCTTCCTCAACCAAGTTTTGGGCATAAGCCTGCACTCTTTGATAGTCGGCAATATCATCGATAGAATTGGATTTAGTTAGATGGTTGAAATCTTTTACTACCTCTATATCATATCGCCTATCAAAAAACACAGGAATCACATGCTCGCGTTGGTATTCATCTAAGGTACTTGAGTCAATAGTCAGCAAGGCTTGAGCATTGATAATGTCCACCGAACTGCCCTTAGGCGAATATCGTTTAACAGTATGATCGCGAAGGATCTCTCTGGTTGTAGTGAGGTCAGCCTTATACTTTTTGTGAATATCCTGGCAAGTTTTGAGAATCTGATAATTAGTGAGAGGATTATCCCCAGTCAGGCGAACAATAGCATCGAACTGGAATTTCCTCGCAACTAGTTGAAAGCGCCCAAACACGTTTTCTTCGCTACCTCTAACAAAAGGAATATTTCTTGTAATGCATAACTCTTCAATTGCATCGTCCAAAGGATTTACAGATGTGGCGACTATAATATGGTCAACTAACGAGAATTGCTGCAATAATTCAATTTGAAATTGTAACAATGGTCTGCCGCAAAAATCCATTAACACTTTTCCGGGAAGTCTGGTTGATCCAATTCTGGCTTGAATCACTAACCCAAATTTATACATAAAAACTATAAAATTTCACTTCATAAGGTAAATGGGATTTCAAATCCTACGCTTTATACAAAACAAATTTCTGGTAGCAGTAGCGCTCTCTTTTTTTGTATCTTTACTATAGAATTGTTCGCTTGGAAAAGCGTTCGATACTCCAAGAATTTTCACTGTACTATCTTGGCATATTGATTGTAAATTCAAGGTAAGCCATTCAACAGGATCAGTATCAATTTTAGGTAAATTAAAATATGAGGGAAGTTCTTCTAATCCAGTATCAAAAAACATACAGTTCTTAGTTCTACTCCAAAGAGATTGAAGTATTGACATTGCCTCATCAAAACCATAATAGCGAACCCAGTGATGCCAAACTGACAAACAAAGAACCACATCATATGTAGGTAACAATAATGCAGATTCAATTGTTACTTCTATATTTACAAAAGACACGGTTTTTACGCCGGCAATCGCCGCTGCACATTGGGAAATTTCCAGTTTGTTTTTCCCCATTTCTAGACCAGTAACAAAATAACCCCGTTCGGCTAATGATATCGAAAAGAAACCAACAGAAGAGCCAACATCTAAAACGCTAGCTTTAATTCCATCCAGCTCATTTTCAATCAATCTTAATCTTTGGTAAGATCCAAAATCGCGTTTTGCCGTTTCAATTCCACACCAAGGAAGTGGTTGATACAATACACTTGGTTTATCAAATAAATAGCTCGTTGTAAGCCACCTCATACGCAATCTTTGGAAAATTTTGGTGAGCTCATTCTTTACTCCCAATTTCATGTTAGCTCCAATTTAAGGTTGAACAACACATGTATCCCACAAATCATCAACAAATGCCATGATTTTCCTAAAACTATTTAATCTTGCATGGATCATTTCGTGGTTTAAGAGGTCTGGAATTCTTTTCTTTGTCAAAATTAAAACTTTCGTATTCAGCATATCAACAATAGTAAGTAACAAATACGCTATTAGCTCATGATAATGTAGTTGTAGATTCAGCTTCTCCGAAAATGGTTTCAACAATTCATCTTGCCTTTGCTTATTTAGAAGAAATTGAACAATTACGCAATCCAAGATGTCATTATATTTAAAGCTATCGTGTAGAAGCATGTAATATAAATCATATAATAAATTGCCTTCCCGTGATAATTCCCAATCAATAAAAATTAATGATCCATCATCCCTGCGAATAATATTCTCCCGCAAGTTTACGTCGCCATGAATTCGATCCGTATATGTAATTGAAATGTCCTGTAGTGGCAAACAAAAATTGCGAAGATCTTCCTTAAATCTGATGAATTTTGTTTTTGTCTTTATTGCGAAATCAAGATCATAATTTTTTAGATTTGCATACAATAAATCCACCAAATTAGAATAAGTAACATCAAATGACACTTGCTGAATTCCACCCATCTCCTGGTAAAACCCTGTTAGGGCAACCAGAATATCGAAATAATTTGATTCGCCATCTTGAGCATTTTGAGCAACAGGCTTTGAGTCTATATATTCTGAAATGAAATAAGCTGGTCGTAAACTGCTCGCAATTAGTTTTGGCGTAATTAGGCTCTTGATCCCATCATTAATCGCTCTCCTAGTACAAATGTCATTCACGAACCACTCATCAACTGCCCCCGGAATTAGAACGTGAAGGATTTTGGATTTATCTTGGCTAATTATTTGAACTTGCGTTGAGAGCAATTTTAGAGCTCCAGCATCAAAATCGGGAGTATTTAATTGAAGAAATATCTCATAATATTTGAGCGGCTTTAGATAGCAGAATATCCGAAACAAATATTTTTTTGATATGCTATTTATAAGTCGCTCTTCCTCAACTTCCCTTAAGTAACATCCCTCTTTGCGAGAAAATGTCATTTTTGTTAGATTTCGTTCTACAGTATTGGCAGTGATCTCCTGTGGGTAATTAATAAATATTTTAATTGGTTGTGATAAACCAATTTCAAGCAAATAACCAAGAATATTCTCATGTTGCAAACAAGGTTTGAAAAAGCTCTTTATTTTATTCAACATCTTTCTTATTAACTGATTTTACACAGGACTGCCAGTCCTATAGTACTCAACATGAGTAATTAATATTGAATACCGTCTAGTTCCAATTTCCGTCGCACTCTTTTCTTTTTATTGTTTCTATACTTCCATTCATTAATTATTTCATAGATAAATGGCCGCTTTAGGGTATGAATTTTTGTTTCCCATTTTTTATAGAAATATTCCTTGCCTTGTAAATTATATTTTTTCTTTTCATGCTTTAATGTGGTATCAAAATAATTCGTGGGAAAGTGATAAAAAACTGAAGTAGGCAAAACCATAGAAATAATCTCATTTTGATAGCATTGAAAGAAAAAATCATAAATTTCAGAGGCCCACAAATAATTCTCATCGAAATTAACTTTCCGAAAAATTTCGCTACGCATTAAAAATGGGGGCTGCGTAATAATATCAACCTGAAAAGCGCGAAAACCATTCTGATCTAACCATTCCTTACGTATTGGATCCTTAACTACAACCTTTGTCCCATTAATTTCACCAAGTAAGAAAGAAAACCCAATCTCTCGCCAATAACCATATTCATCAACAGCTCCCCCAACGATGCTCACATCAGAATTTTGCTTTAGGAAATTAATAAGTGTTTGAACAGAATTTTCAGACACTGTCATATCATCATCAATAAATAATAAAAAAGGGGTTTTACAATGTTCTGCAATAACCTTACGAGCATGAGAAGGCGAGAGCATCTCTTTTGGTGTGATTACTTCGATATGCTCAGTGTCTTTGTCTGATTTGAATTGCAAGCCTTGACTTGAACTGTCAACTAAAACTATTTTCGTAGGAAAGTCAATATGATTCTTTATTGATCCTATACACGCGCGCAAACTGTCAGGACGGTTTGCTGTGGGGATTCCAATTGTCAACTCTATTGTCATAAAAAACTACCTCCCACATATGAAATCAGCTTAAAAAATAGGTTCGAGGATATTTCATGAGCGATCCTTTAATTTGAGACCAAACTGAATCGTACTTCCATCTCTCATAAAGAGATGCAAAATAGAGAGCAGTTCTGGCCCTATCCCCAAAATGACTCTGCTGCAAATCATAATCAAATAACTTGTCCTTGTCGATTTTTCCAAATTCGACAAATTTATTTTCATAGCATTCTAGAAAACTGTTGATATACCCACAATATTTCTCGGCTAATAATTTTTCGGTTTCATTAAAAACATCGCGAAATTCAGCTAATTCAGGATTGATGCCAGTTTGATTTCCAAACATCGAATTTCCTCGCCAATCGAGGCCTGCCACCGTGGGCACTAATAAATTACGATGATACTCTATACCAATCTGAGCAGATATCAATTTCATCATATGTTCTGGATTTCTAACAAGGTCTTCATGCCTATAGATAATGTAACGTTCACCCAGTCTTTCTTTTAGGAGTACCGACCTCGTAAAAACCACAAGCCAATTTACAAGTGTATACTCAAAGAAACGACCAAAATAGTATTTTAGCAATCGGTCAGGAATATTTATCGCGCGCCCAATTTTCCCTCGCCCAATTAGCTGTCGAAAGATTTTCTTTTTTTCCGATGCCAAACAACCATAAACATTTCTAATTGGCTGCACAAAGAAACTGTCCTTAAATTCATCAATGAAACGAGGAATATCAGCCAATAACCCATTCCCACTATGGTAAACGACAAATTTCATCGTGCCTGAATGCCTTGCTTTATCCCAATTTTTGAAGAAGGCTTTGTGAACTGCGTTATATATTTGGCTTGTCTTTCTTCCATCTCCCAAATAATACACAAAATCATCAAGAAATCTCTCATGGCTATAATTTGCTTTTACATTCATAAAGCTTGTTTTAGCATTCAATTCCCCATTTCGAAAATGATTTCCTATTAAACATTTTTCTTGCTCAATATTCAACATTATCTGTTGCATAATAGCAAAAACATCCATTTGATTCTTGAAAGTTGGAAAGTTTTGGACATTCAATTTTTGGCCACGCGACCGCAATGAAGGATGTAGTGCATCATCCATAGGTAAAAATAATTCAAATGGATAAGCTGCGACATCAGGATGATGATCAAAGAGGCGATTGATCAGAGATCCACCACTTCTAACCGTAGGACCAATAAATACATTTATCATAGAAAAACCCATCCAATTATTTCGAAATTTCTTTTACTTTTTTGAAGGCAGCAAATCCTTTGCTAGTGTTCGAGCATCAGGCATTGTAATCCAGCTTACGTACACGTACGCACCAACTCCAAGTACTCCTGGTAGCAACAATTGGAGTATCTCCATTGGATTTAATGTAAGTCTAAATAAAATCATTTCAGCCAGAATAATCGTAAGTGACATTATTAGAGCATTTAGAAATACACCTTTCAAGTTGATTATTATTTCCAGCAACGATAACTTGATTAACTTGATAGTAAACATAGTAAACAAAAAATACTCAAAAATTACTGCCAAGCAATATCCAACCGCTACACCCCCAATCCCCCAATTCAAACCAATTGCAAACGAAATCACAATTGCGATGGAAGTGATTACGGTCAATGCAAAGAGCTTTTTTGTTTCACCTAAAGCTTTTAGGTAATGTGATGCAATGGAGGATTGAGAAACAAATAGAAGATTGGTCATAAAAATTGGAATCAGTGGTATTACATCTTTCCATCTTTGGCCAAGCAACACAATCACAAACGGTTTTGCCAAAAATATACTACCAACCCAAAGTGGAAAGTACAATATTGCCATATTTTTCGAAGCCTGTAAGTAAACTTCATTCAATTTATCTACTTCATCTTGAATTTTGGAAATTGCAGAAAATAGCACAGGTAGAATGGTGCCATTTATCATTTTCAAAGGTTTTGTTAATATCCCATACCCTTTCGAGTAAATTCCTAATGAAGCTGCTCCTAGGAATTTTCCAATTAAGAATAAGTCGCCCTGTTTGGTAAAATAATTCGAAATTTTTGTTACACTTAAGTAACTACTATATGGAAAAATTTGTTTAATGTGAAAAAGCTGGAAAGTAAAATTCGGAAACCAGCCTACAAGTATCCATACCAAAATGCTCCCACCTATAACAGCGATCATTTGCTGGGTTACAAGGCTCCATACTCCAAACCCTTGCCAGGCCAAATAAATACCGATTAAGCCTGAGATGGGCGGGATTAGCGAAGCTTCCCAAAAAAACGCTCTAAAATTCATTTCTCGAATCAATAACCCTCTTGGAACAATTGCCATAGCTGAAAAGAGAATATTTACAGACATCAAGCAAACGATTGTCTGCAAAATTGGATATCCATAGAAGTCAGCAATCCACCTGCTAGCCAATAACATAATCAAAAATACGACTAAACCGATGAAAATATTGAACCAAAAAATTGAACACAAAAATCCACGGTCAATTTCTTTCTGCCGAACAATCGCATCCCTGGTACCAAAATCCACAAATAAATTATTAATGCTCGTAAACACAGTAGCCATAGCTAGTAAACCGAATATTTCTGGAGCCAACAACCGAGCCATGATGATTGACACAATAAAATTAAATGAATACTGCGCAAAAGTGGCCATGGCCGAGAAACGCGTACTCGAAACAACATTGCTTCTGAGTGTCATATTTTCATGTTGGGGGAGAAATTCGACGAAAGAAACCCCTGAATAGCATTCGAAAACAAGATATTCGTATATTTTAAATGTTTGATTTCTGAAATGACCTGATCAAATTTTCTTCCTTGGATCAAATTCAAATCGTAATCTAACATAAAATAGTTGTATCTAGACATGATTTCACAAATTTCCTCAATAGTATGAGGTCTCGCTTCAAGATATATCAACTTTGGTTTTTCGTCTCTCAACCATTTTCTCATGCCGCGTAAAACTTGCGGTTCGTGTTCTTCGACATCAATTTTAATAATAAATCTGTCAAAATTATTCTGTGCAATATCTAGAATGTTGTCTAGCTTATCCTTATTTACTTTAACTTCAATTGTGAAATAATCACGCTCCAACGATCCTCTTCCAGTACTATATTCATCATAAAAAAAGGGGATGCAGCCGGTCTCATCCGATAGAGCTATCTCGAAAACATTTGCTGTTTTTCTATTAAGATTTGCCTTCAGATACGGAGCTAGCTCTGGGTTAGGCTCGAATGCATATACAGTGTTATTTTCTCCCATCCCTTGGTAAAGAAACGAATAAAATCCAATATTACTTCCAATATCCAAAAAAGCAGTATTCTGTGAGGAAAATCTTCGGAATATTCCTACAAGCGGATCATTTATATCAGATTGCAAATATAATAGATGAATTTTATCCAAAACATTGAATCGCACTGGACCCGGTATTTTTATCTCAACACTTACTTCATCCAATTCACAGTCAGGTTTCGGCAATATTTTTTGAGCAGATGGAATTAAGTATCGTTGAATTAGCTGGCTACTCAATCTCTTGGTTTGCACAATATCATTAACGCTGCGAGGCGCATTAATGGCTTTACTTAACCTGTATATCAGAAGTACCTTCCCAAGGAAATTATTCAAATCTTGTTTTAGTGATTTCATTTTCATTTTGTCTATTCCCCACCTGACAAATTAAGTAATGCTTTGCCTTTTTGTTATATGATCGTAGTAATAGCTCAGCACATCATATGGTTCATGTCCACCAAATATGATGCTCTCAAAAATTGCATCCTTTGAAACTTGAACCTTTTTCCCACGTTTGTGATTTTCCAAATATTCTTCTACCTCATCACTATTATTCACTAATATTGCTGCCTCAGTTTCATCAAAAATTGTCCGGTTAGTGTGCAAATAGGTCGGATGAATAAGCGTTTTTTCCTGCAACAAAACTTCGATACCTATGCTGGATCCAAAATTAATCACAATGTCTGACCATTGAATTAGCGCTGGGGAATGAGCATCAACATTAACTTCGACATTTGCCAAACTAGCGAATTTTTCTTGATATACAACAGGCAACAAGCCAACTGAACCTCGGGTATGATCCTTTATAACTAAATGGATCCAAGGCTTCTTCACTAACATATCTAACAATTGCAAGGTTACTTTTTTGTCAACGTTGTAATTCCAATGTGGCAACATGAAGACAACTTTCAGTTTGTTCTCATGCTCCATCTCTGCAAGAAATTCATCACACAGTTTTAGGTTCAAATTTTGCCATTCAGGATAAAAACGTGTACTTCCCCAAGCCTGAATTTTGTCTCTTCGCAGTCCAAATCGAACAAAATGCTCAAGATGATACTTAGATTGGACAACATAATAATCAAATTCATTCCGGTCCGCAAAATCGGGCAACCGCCCTTTTGCTATCCATTCTCGATATCCTTCATGAACATCAGAGTTTAGGTATATATTACATCCATGTGGAATACTAAAAGTAGGTATACCTAAACCCTTACAGCTGTAAAAGATTTTCTCAAGCAATTCTCCCCGCCCAGTCGGGCTATTCCATTCAAAGACAGCAGCCGATATGTTTTTTTCTCGCAACCAGCGCATTTCTTTTGAACTATCAAAAGTATATTTTCGATACAGCTTGCCTAATAATTTTCTTTTATTGCGTGTCATCTGATACAACTTAGCAAATATTTTTTCTATCCCTGTCATTGTCCGTGACGAGCCGATTCCAGAAATATATCGCTCAAACCTCGTATCCGGTTCTTGGAGAATTTCAACATCCCCTTCCCTTTGCAAAAATTTTATGCGATAGTCCTGTTGGTAATCAAATGAAGAATGAAAAAAAATTACCGGATTCTCACCCTTCTGAATGAATTTCCATATAACTGGAGAAATATGATCTATGTCATTATAGGTTCTAAGCACAAAAAGTGTTCTACCCATCATTTCGCCCCAAAATTTTATAAATACTCTTTTACAAGAGGATCGCACCTCATCAGTTTTTCCACGAGCTGCAAGTCAGAGTTTGTGTCTACAGCATAGGTGGTATCTTTCGTCTCTACAATAAATACATCAAGACCATGCTCGAGCAAGCGAAGCATATCTACAGATTCAGCTTTTTCCAGTGGCGTCGGCTCTAGAGCAGCATACTCAAGCAAAATATTTTTCTTGAAAGGGATGATACAAACCTGCTTAAAAACTGGCAGTTTCTCAAAATCTTGAATTTCCCTCGTCGGTATCGCTTCCCGAGAAAAGTAAAGCGCATTTCCATGCCTGTCTTTAACAAGTTTTATTGCATTAGGATTATTGAATTCTTCAACAGATTCAATTCGTTTGGCCAGGTTAACACATTGGATCGATGAATCTTCTAACATAGGCGAGACTGCCAAATCGATCATTTCTGGCACTGTCATGGGCTCATCCCCTTGCACCATCACGACAACATCTGCGTCCAGGTGTTCAGCAGCTTCTGCGACGCGATCGCTGGCTCTCTGATGGGTAGCTGCAGTCATAATTGCTTTGCCACCAAAACCTTCAACAACATCCCGGATTTCCTGATCACAAGTAGCGACATAAACAGAATCCAAAGATGAACACATTGCTGTACGTCGGTAGACATGCTCGATCATTGTGATACCCAAAATCTTCGCCAATGGTTTCCCAGGGAAACGAGACGAATCCATTCGAGCAGGTATGATGGCAACGATTTTCATGATTAATACCTCGATCTATATAGTTAATGATATTTCTCAGCAATATAAACCTGAAAGAGTTCATCGGGATCCCGGTAGAGTAAGGATAAGCTAAATTCTCGAGCAAGATCGGTTTTGTTCCACAAAATTTCTAAATGCGGTTTGGAGTGAACATAATGATTGTCCAGAAGCAGATAATCAAACTTCCCAGAATTCATTATTTCGCCAACCTTTACTAGGTTATGCCCCACAGCAATTTCCCTTGCTTGGCCAGGTACGAATTCCTGACCAGCAGCATAAAATATTGCTACCTGACCCTTTCTGGGAGCCCAAATCGTTATCTCATCTGGATTAGGCAGGTTGTCACGAAACCATAACCCGGCCGCTCTTAGACCAGTGTGAGCGTGCGCGGATGAGATCACATCGGAAAAGGTTGGCGAGCCTATCCCCAATACTGTTATCAAAGAAATCAGACAAATCAAAAATAATCCCTTATCGAAGAATTTTCGCCCGACAGATTCTAGTACTCGTTCCAGCAATCTAATGGTAAAGAACGCGATCAGGATCAGGAGATAAATATAATCGGAAAGGAAATAGCGCAGCCCTCTATCCCCCTGGAGAAATAATAATGGGATCAAGGGACTCAGGTAAATCGAAAAAGCCAATGCTATTCGCACTCTGCGCGGGTTTATCTTCCAGGAAGTAAGCGTTTTACGAGTAGGAAGTAAGATGAACACGCTCCCAATCATAAAAAAAGGTAGCCATGCGTGAGTGATCGCCTTAGTTTTATTTACCATAAGGTCAACCAGATTATTTTGCAGCACCACCCAATCCAGATCTACTCCCCGACCTTCAATTTTCATTTGAGTAAGCTTTGGATCCGGGGTGGTTGGGGCAGCGGACGCGTCTTGAGATACCTCAGTTGAATTTGCTTGATTATTGTCATTGGTGGTCGCTGCCTGTGTCTCAGAAGGAATTTGTGTTGATGCGATTAGAGAATCTTGATTAGGCTCGGTGGCAACAGGCGTGGATGGAATCGATTCGTAAACTGGGATCAGCCTGGTTGAAATCGTCCAATATCCCGTTGCAGAGTGAATCAAGGTACTATAAAAAATCACTGCCAAAGAAAAAACCAGGGTTGAAGCGAACGCTGTCAGCCATGGTTGGAGTCTGGAAATAAAGGATAACTTGCTTTCCCTTTTTAACAAATCAATGATGGCCACTGCAAACAACGACAATATCACCAAACCAGCAACC
>CAZLNX010000045.1:0-25331 GCA_964560795.1 uncultured Anaerolineales bacterium
GGGCAAGGGTTCATGGCGGCAATCAATTGGAAATTGGCCGGAAAGGTCAGCGATCCCTGAGCACGTGAGATCGTGACTTGTTTGTCTTCCAAGGGTTGGCGCATGACTTCCAGGACGCGGCTGCCGAACTCAGGGAATTCGTCTAAGAAGAGCACACCGCGGTGAGCCAGGGAAATCTCGCCTGGGGTGGGCCAGTTCCCGCCGCCGACCAGCCCAGCGTGGGAGATGGTGTGATGCGGAGCGCGGAAGGGGCGTTGCTGGATCATGGGCATGTCCGAGGGCAGTTGGTCAGCGATGGAGTAGATGCGGGTGACATCCAGGGCTTCGTCGATGGTCATGTGAGGCAACACCCCTGGCATGGCGCGCGCCAGCAGGGTCTTGCCTGATCCCGGCGGTCCGATCATCAGCATGTTGTGCGACCCGGCTGCGGTCACTTCCAGGGCGCGTTTGACCTGCTCCTGCCCTTTGATTTCCTGGAAATCGGTGATAGGGATGGCATTGTGAATCCCCTCGGTGGCAGGATCAATGTTGGGGGATAACATGGGACCACCTGTGAGGTGGCCATACAGAGCAGCCAGTGAGGGAACAGGAATCACTTCGAGATCAGGGATCAGCGCGGCTTCAGGTGCATCCACTTCGGGTACGAAAATCTGCCTGTACCCCTCAGCGCGAGCTAGAGCAGCCATGGACAGCACACCGCGCACGTGACGTACGCTTCCATCCAATGAAAGTTCTCCAATAACCAGAGCATCGTTCAGCACTTGAAAGGGCAATTGGGCAGTAGCGATCAGGATTCCTACGGCGATGGGCAGATCATAAACTGGGCCGGCTTTGCGCACCGTGGCTGGCGCTAGATTGACCGTCACGCGTTTGCGCGGAAACATGAAACCGGAATTCTTGACCGCCGATTCGACGCGCTCGCGGCTTTCTTGAACAGCGGCGTCGGGCAGGCCAACGATGGTGGTTTTGGGCAAACCGCCCATGGTGTCGACCTCGACTTCGACGACGACTCCATCCAGTCCGATCACGGCGCAGGAAAAAACTCGAGCAAGCATAACCCAAGTGTAGATGGGGGATGGCGAAATGTCAATATTACAAATGAAATTGCTACCTATTTGCAATAGTCTTAAAATATTGCCGATATACTATAAAATAGTTGCAAAATATAATATAATACTAATGAAGCATTTCTAATAATATCCAATCAATTTTGGTTTTGCTTAGTTTGTGGAGGAAATGAATAATGGCAAATAAATTTAGGAAAAAACCTGTTGTGATCGAAGCAATTCAGTTTGATGCTTCTAGCAAAAATCTGGCAATCTTATCTGAGTTCGTTGCCCAACGAACGTTACATTTTGATCCAGAGAAAGAACAAGTTGTTATCAAAACATTGGAAGGGGAACACATTGCTTCTAAAGGTGATTGGATTATAAAAGGTGTTCAGGGCGAATGCTACCCGTGCAAACCAGACATATTTGAACAAACCTATGAGTCCGCGTAGTGAGATGTTTACTGTCAAGCGCTCGTACTTAGATTGATTGATAGGAGTGTACGATGTTTGGAAAATTAAGGAACATTATCATTGTAATTGTAGTGGCAGTAATTCTCGCATTACCAGCCACAGTTTGGGCAAACGAAGAACATCCACCACCAGCAAGTTCGGACGGTCAGATTACTGCGCCGAATATCACCGGTGTGAACCCTGATCCAGAGCCCGAGGAAGGGAACCTTAGTGAAATCGATGCTTTCGGTAGTGTTCAACAGCAATCAATAGGCGTGCCGGTATCATCAGAAACGCCGCCGTTGATGGATGTTGCCTTACAACCGAGCATGGAGAGTGTTGGCATGACACATGACCTGGCGGTGCCGATGCGATTTCAGGATTCCCTGGATGTCTCCTGCGGTGTGCAAGCGCTGGGTATGGCGATGGATTACTTAGTGTTGGGCGAAGGGCAAGGAGCTGCGCCAAGGTCAGAAGAACTGCTGACGGTTCTCAGTGATGGGGGTTTGGTGTACGAGTGGGGAACGGGTATAGAAGAACTGGCCTATCTGGCTCGACAGCAAGGCTATACCGGTTCATACAGCTTCCACGATTGGACGTTGGGACAAGTACGGGCACAGCTTGATCAGGGCCGACCTGTTGTAGTGTCATTGGGCACGAATGGTGAAGGGAATCCGGGCCACTTTGTGACAGTAACAGGTATCTCAGAAGATGGTCAGTGGGTCAGCTATAACGATCCTGCTGAAGGCAAGATTACCGTGCCGGTGAGCGAGTTTCTGATGGAGTGGAGCTGGCAAGGCTATGCAGGTGTAGTTACGCAGCGAGAAGCGTTAGCCAGCGAAGCGGATCCAATGCTGCCAGTGATGGGTATGTTTGGAGCCTTATCGGCGTTGACGGTAATCGCCTCACAGCAACCCTGGCGAAAAGATGTGGTCGCGAAGGTAGCTGCAATGCAAGATGTATTATCGGATCCCGAGCGATTGGGCATCGGCGGTAGGCGTAGACGGGGCAGGAGGAGAAGGAGACGAGCGCGACGGCCCAGGCGACCGCGTCGCCCAGCAAGGAGACCAAGGCGCAGGCGGGTAGTGAGACCGCGCCGAAAGCCGAGAGTTTCAGCCGCACAGAGACGAGCGCAATCGCGCCGTCGAGCGGCCGCAGCTTCACGCGCCAGAGCACAGGCAGCCGCACGTCGGCGAGCCCAGGCAGCGGCTCGTGCTAGGGCGCATGCAGCGGCGCGCCGTAGAGCGAAGGCAGAAGCTCGGCGTAGGGCAGCAGCAGAGGCACAACGACGGGAACAAGCTCGCCGTCAGGCAGCATTGTTGGAAGCAAAACGTAGAAAAGAAGCGGAAGCACGTCGTAAGGCGCAAGAAGAGGCGCGGCGAAGAGCTGAAGAGAAAGCCCGAAGAGAAGAGCAAGCGCGTCGTCAAGCAGCGTTGTTAGAGGCACAACGTAAAGCGGAAGCAAAAGCAAAGGCAGAAGAAGAAGCCAGGCGTAGAGCAGCAACTGCATTATTGGCAGAGCAAGAAATGGCGCGTAACGCAGTATTGGCAGAAAAGGAGAGAGCAGAAATACTGAAACGAGATGCAAGACGCAGTACAGTTGTTGATCAGCGATCGGTTCCCATGGGATTATTAAAATTTCTACGGCCGGAGGACCAACTGGCTGTCCAGGGTAAATATGGAAAGCTTAGGCCACCCAGTGCTGAGACGATGCAGAAGGTAGCTCAGGTACCTGCGTTTGAGCCCAATTTCAGCGTATCGAATGCGGAATCAGAGATGCCTTGTGATGTATCACAACGTCCGCCAATTATTTCTCCATCAATATGGGATCAATTGTCGCAGGAAGATAGGACAATGATAGCAACGGAGTATGCGCATGTGGGATATTTACGTTGGGAACAGATAGAAGCATGGTTTAGTAAGTACAAAGGCGTGGCTGAATTCGGATTATCGCTGGTTCCATTTTTAGGTGATGGATTTGGCTTATTTCGGCAAGGGATAAATAAAGCCAATGGGGAAAAGGTCGATAGGCTAGATTTAACTCTGAGCATCGTTGGTTTGATCATGGATCTGCCATTAGATGGGGTTGCTGGAGATTTAGCAGTTGCTACTCTTAAAGGCTTATCCGCCAGCTTATCCCCTGCTTTTAGAGATGTACTCGCTGAGGCGCTTGAATTTGGAATAAAGAACCCAGGAGAGTTGTCTGCTATTTTATTGGGTGTCAAGCAACTGGTTACAAATAAACGGCTCGTTGCAACTCTTGCAGATCATCCAGATGCATTAGGAGAATTAGCTAGACTTGGATCAGAAGCGGTGGATCTCTTGATCAAAAATGTTAAAAACCCTGAAGATATTGTTCCACTGATAAACAGATATGGGAAAAAAGTAGTTGAAGCTCTCGATAATGGGTTCATCCGGGTTGGAAAAGAAAATGTCGAAGAATTAGCCCAGGAACTTGCAGAAGCTACAGGCAAAA
This sequence comes from uncultured Anaerolineales bacterium, assembly GCA_964560795.1. Taxonomy (GTDB): domain Bacteria; phylum Chloroflexota; class Anaerolineae; order Anaerolineales; family UBA11858; genus NIOZ-UU35. Next base: position 3,977 of record CAZLNX010000045.1, read on the forward strand.
AAGTGTGGAGCTCAGCTATTTCGGGTGCAATCTATGTTCAGGAATCAGCTCCAGAAGCGATAGATGCTGCTAAGCAACTGGTTGATTTGGTAAAATCTGGCACAGCTTCGGACGATCAAATTCAAGCCGCTCTCAAAAAGCTATCAGAAATCACTACTCATGGATCGAGTGACCGTTTGGTATTAGGTAGTTTTGCTGGAGATTGTGATGGGTATATCCAGGAAGCCTTGGATAGTGGAGGAAACTTCTTTGATGTCGGTGATGATGTTTGGGATATCCTAAATAAAAATGAAGTAGATTTCTTTAAATTAAACGAGCAGGCGGTTCGTAACCAGATCGCATCTGGCGGTTCAATTGAATATACACTGAGAGGAATCACTGATAAACAAATACCTATTGAACTTAGTGCAATTGAAATCCTAAGAAGTAGTGGAGGAAGCGAAGATGCTGTCGAAGCGGTGGCAAAACTATTAGATCCAGAGAAAAGGAAATTCCCCTACCGGATGAAAGAAGTCAGGCTTTTGATCCAGAATGGTTACGATTTCAAGATGGTTGGAAATACCATTTATTGGACTAAAGATTTGATGAACTTTGTTCCCTAGGGAATATTGAGGAGAAACCCTATGGATAATAATATTTATGCATTTTGGAAATCAATGTATGAAAAATCTGCAGAAGAGCAGGGACAAGCGCTTCTCAGGCGATTGGAAAGTTGCCTAGATTTTCATAGTTGGGGATTTGAAAAATCATACACGAAGTTTTCTGGAGGAAATCTTGACATTATCTATGATTCGGAATGGTGTAGAGTAAACTTCCAGTATAGGCGGGGCCGATATAAAGAACCCAAACTTGACGAGTTTTCTATTGTTTACGGACGTTTACACGCCCCGGATGATCAGGCTACGATGATTTGGCAGGGGCACAAGTGTAATTGCTGGCATAGTAATCGGTTGACGCTTTTCTTATTGGATGGTTTTACTCCAAAAGAAGTTGTTCAGTGGGAAAAGGATGGTAGTTGGCTGTGTGAATTTAAAGAACAGTTTAGATTATCTGAGACGGGTAATAAGCTAATTTCTGCGGAGTTATGGGCAGAACATTGGATCCAATCTGAATCTGCAACTTGGAAACAATATGGCCAGCGCCTGTTCGAAGTTTTTGACTTACGGCAGCCCGATCTGTGGGATGAATATTCTCGTTTTGTTGAAGAATATCATCGACTTATAGGCACTCCCCCGCCAGGCGAGAGGATAGCTGATATCGTAGCACCACAGGATCACATTTGCTAAGTATGTGGTTGGGTTATGTGTTCCGAAGAACTATTAGGATGTGATGACTATGGATAACAAAAAAAATGAAGCAGCTGTCTTAATACAAACAATTGCAGCGGAATCTATTCGTAGTTCCGGAGATAGAATTGTTTTAGGTAGACCCAACGAATGCATTCAGAATGCTCTGGACTACGGTGGTTTTTTTATTGATGCCGGGCCAGAGGTCATAAATATTCTTGATCAGGCAGGAATTGATCCAGCAATAGTTTATATTGAAGCGTTGAAAATGAAGATGGAGATGAGAATTCCGCGTGTTGATTTTATTAATATTCGCTCTGACGAGGAATTGAACAAAAAGGTGGACGATTGGAATACCGATCCGTCAATTGCTATCCAACAAATGCAATGGATGATCAAGAATGCCCAAGAATACGGATATCAACGAGAAGGTGACAGTTGGATATTGATTGATGAGTATTCTGGCTAAAATTCACCATGCCTCCACGTGCTCCCCTCACCACTCCTGACTGGCAGGCCGCCGTCCGTCGGCGCACCCAGTTCTACCTGTTGATCGCCTTCTTGCTGGCAGTGTTGTTTGGCGTACTTGTTTTTCAATTTTTCGCCCAGCAGCAGGAAGCCCAACCTGGCAAGCTTACTATGACTGTCTTTGCCAACCAGGATATTCCCATGGGAACGGCCATTACTAGTGAAATGTTGGTAGTGCGTAATGTGCCTGGAGAAGCTGTGCCGCCATTGCACTACAGCTTCGTCGAGCAGGTTGTGGGCCGAGTGGCGCTTTATCCTTTAGTGTCGGGAGAGGTGATCTTGCCGGGCAAGTTGATGGGCGACAGCGGTGGGCCGATGGCGCAGCGCTGCCCGGCGGAGTATTGGTGTATCAGCATCCCAGCGGAATGGTTCGTCTCTGCCCCGCCCGATCTGGCCGAGGGAGACAGTTTGGAGATCGCCGCTGTGCAGCCTGGCAATCCGGTCGATGACGCGGGATATATCGCTACCGAAGTGCTGGTAGTGGCCTTGCCGCAGGGGCACGAGGGTGATTCTTATGTGCTGGCGGTGGATGATCAAGAGGCTTTATCGATCTTATATGCCCATGCTAATGAGTTTCAGTTGTTGATTTTGTTGCGCCCAGTGGGGAGTTAGGGGATGGGGATTGTTATTGGAGTTTTCTCAGCCAAAGGCGGTGTTGGTAAGAGTTTGGTGGCGACCAATCTGGGATCAGTTTTCGCCGCCGGGAACCATCTCTCAACCGCGTTGATCGATCTCAGCGCCGGTTTGGGGGCGGTCGATCTTCTCTTAGATTTGGAACCCGAGCGAAGCTGGTCAGATTTATTGCCAGTGGTAGGCGAACTCACTTCACAGCATCTAAACCTGGCTATCACCGCACACGAATCTGGGCTGCATCTCCTCGCCTGTCCTGATGTTCCCGATGCTCAAGTCAATCTGACCAGGGAGTCTCTAGAAGCGCTGCTGACCGCTTTCCGCCAGGAATATGCCTTGACCCTGTTGGATGTCCCCGCAGGGATGGGAGTTATCAATGTAGCAGCCTTTCATCTGGTTGATATTCGCTTGATTTTGCTTACTCCAGATGCACCTGCCTTGCGAGCCACCCAGCGATATGCCAATTCTCTAACAAAGAATGAAAAGCCGGTTGGCTTGGTGCTAAACCAATATGGACGCGGCGCGCCGGTTAGCCCCAAAGAAATAGAAAGCCACCTTGATGGACGACTCTACGCTATTCTGCCGGTAGATCAGGGTGCAGTCTGGGCTAATGTCAGTTACGGGCAGCCCTGTGCGCTCAGGCAGAGAAGGGGACTGGGACGGGCTCTGCGCGGGTTGTCGAAAACAGTACTTAAGGTCGCCAGACGTTCGAAATATTGGGATCATAACGGTCAACTTTTAGATTAATCTGGCAGCAAATATTATGAATAATGGCAATCTCTCTGCCCTCGAAGATCGTCTGCACCGCCTGGCCAGCGAACGCATACAAGCGCAAGGGAATGGCTCTGGCGGATCTGTCGCGGAAACAGTTCAGCGTGATACGCTTGCCCGCCAGGTGTGGAAACTGCTCCAAGATGAGCGCGAAATCCTGACCCGAAAGACTCAGGATGGGCTGGTTACCGCAGTGGTTAACCGCATCCTTGGCCTGGGGCCTATTGAGCCTTATCTGCACGATCCTGAAGTTACTGAGATTATGGTCAATGCGCCGGACGAAATTTTCATTGAACGGGACGGCCGCCTAGAGCAAGTACAGGCATCTTTTCGTGATGCCCGCCACATCTTACACGTCATTGAGCGCATCGTGGCACCCTTGGGTCGGCGGGTGGATGAGTCCGTACCTTATGTTGACGCGCGCTTACCTGATGGTTCGCGCGTCAATGCCATCATCCCACCACTAACGTTACGGGCCCCTTCGCTGACCATCCGGCGGTTTTCAGCTACGCCATTTACCTTGAAACGCCTGGTCTCTTTGGGCACGCTAGATGACCGCATGGCTTGCTTTATACAAGCTTGTGTGAGGGCCAGGTTGAATATGCTTATCTCAGGTGGAACTGGTTCGGGTAAGACATCCACCCTCAATGCCATGGCGCGCTGCATTCCTCACAACGAGCGCCTCATCACCATCGAGGACACGGCCGAGTTGCAGTTGATCGCCAAGAACCTGGTTTCCCTGGAAGCACGTCCCACCAACATCGAAGGTAAAGGTGAAGTTACCATCCGGACGCTGGTGCGTAATGCCTTGCGCATGAGACCTGACCGCATCATTGTTGGTGAGGTGCGAGGCTCCGAGGCCTTCGACATGCTGCAAGCCATGAACACCGGCCACCCTGGTTCTATCACCACCGTGCACGCCAATTCCCCAGAAGATGCTATCCATCGACTAGAGTCGATGATCTTGATGGCTAACCTGGAACTCCCCCAACCGGCCATCAGGGAGCAGATCGCCAGCGCTATTGATGTGGTCTTGCAGCAAGAACGCTTGCCTGGGGGCAGACGTAAAGTTGTTTCCATTGCGGAAGTAGTTCGTGAAGATGGTTCAAGCTGGGGGGAACTTCAAATCAAAGTTCAGGAGATTTTCCGCTTCGAGCGCCAGGGAGTGGATGCTGAAGGACGCGCCTTGGGAGCTTATCAAGCTACCGGATACCAACCCCAAAGTCTGGCAACCATTCGTAAAGCGGGCGTTTCTCTTCAGGATGAATTGGATGAGTGATTCGACAGTGTTGCCATATTGAGTGAGTTTGCCCACCTAACCACCTACGCCACAGACGCTCCTTCGGCGTGGGCGGAATTTGCTCCCCCACGCCGAAGGCGCGCCGATGGCGTTGGGGGCTGGGGGGCCTTATCAAGGAAATTCATGTTTCGTTGGCTGGGGTTGCTGATTTATTTCTTGTTGATTGTCTCAGCCTGGGTTTTCCGCCAGGCTTTGTTCGATATGGCACGTGAACACTACGCTGTGATTAGTGCGCTCGTTGGAGGCCTTGCAGTATTTGTGTTCATCGTACCCTTCATCGAGATAGGTCAAAGCCGCGGATATGCGCGCTTCTGGCGAGTGCGCCTGGCAAAAAGAGATGCCTTGCCAAAGCTTCGTCCCTGGTGGCAGCGTTTGCGCCGTTCTGAGGATAGCCTGCCAAATCGTGTTCTTGCACCAATCTTTCGTACTCCCGTGGGACGAGCGCTGATGAGTTATTGGGGAAATGCCGGCTTTGGTGCTCATCCCGCAATTCTTTTAGCGGTTTTGCTTATTACGGTTATCGGGGGTTACCTGCTTGGATTCTTATCAACTCACAGTATGCTGTTGGGATTCTTTGGGGCGTTTCTATCCTTAATTGCATTGGCTGTTTTGACATTCTCTCGGGCTAGACTTCATCGCAGACGTTTTAGCGATCAATTCCCTGATGTGCTCGACCGCCTGGCGGACTCTCTCCAGGCTGGTTTCTCGTTACCCCAGGCGATTGACTTTGTCATTCCAAATCTTTTTGAGCCCAGCGCTTCAGAGATGGCCCAAGTATCGGCCCAAATAGCCTTGGGTTTTTCGGTGGATAATGCTCTGAGTGAGTTGTATGAGCGCCGTCCCAGCGAGGATGTCCGCCTTTTGGTGGAAGGACTGACTTTACAGCGCCAGGTCGGGGGGGATATGCCTGCTATGATGCGGGAAATGGCATCCTTTGTCCGCGGGCGAGTTGAGTTGGAAAATGAAGTGCGCACATTGACATCTCAAGGTCGTCTTTCAGCCATTGTTATCGCGTTATTGGTACCGGTGTCAATCGGCGTGCTTTCGATGTTTCCAGGATATACCGATGTTCTTTTTCAAACAACGGCGGGAAACCTCGTGCTAATCGTTGCTGGAATACTTGAGTTAATTGGAGCGGCGATTGTCGCGCGTCTGGTTCGGATCGAATATTGAGTGACTTATGTTCATTACCCTAGCTCTGGCTCTGACTTTAGGCGGTTTTGTATTCGTATTGCTCTTGTCGTTGGATGCTCTCTTTGATCATTCTGGGAGAATTCGAATGCAACAGGTATTTAACTTACAGCCAGATAAGGAGCGAAAATCTTGGAAGCAAAGCTACCGCGCTGCTTTGAAGGCGGTTCGTCCGCCGCAGTTTCTTGATGCCTGGGTGGGTCAAAAAGAAATTCATTGGGCTGGCTTTCTCTTGGGTGCTAATGAGTATCGAGCATTCTGGTGGCTGGTGATCATCTTTGGGTTTGGAGTGGGCTTTTTGATTATGCTCATAAATGGGTGGGCTGGATTGAGCATGGCTGTTGCTCTTATGTTGATTTTAGCAATTTCTGGAAGCCCCTATCTTTATCTGCACTGGCGAATACGACGGCGCGCCCGCTCTATTGCCAAGAGCCTGCCGGATTTCATGGATTTACTGACATTTACAGTGCAAGCTGGCCTGGGGTTTACACCTGCCTTGCAGCGGGTTTGCGCCAACTATCCAGGTCCGCTAGGAGAAGAGCTTCGCCGCGTACTGGTTCAGATCGAATTGGGTTTCTCGCGTGCCGAAGCATTGGATGAATTTGTCAGTCGATCTCCCTCATCTGAGATTCAGAACTTTGTTGAAGCCGTAAAACTGACCGAACAATTGGGCACATCCCTTGCGCGCACGCTGCGCATTCAGGCCAACATGATGCGCCTTACTCGTCGGCAACGCGCCCAGGCTGCAGCGCAAACTGCACCGATCCGAATTATTCCGGCATTGGTATTTTTCTTCTTACCGAGTCTGTTACTGATCTACTTGGCCCCACCGATTATCAATTTCTTCATGCGTCGATGATAGAGAAAAATATCCGCGTCCATCCGTGTCGCCAGCGGTGTGCAGAGCAATCCGCGTCCAATAAGGGAATTCCCGCGCAGACCCTCGTCGAGTTTGCATTAGTACTGCCGATTCTATTGTTACTCATGGTCGCTCTGATCAATTTCGGCGTTATCATGCATGCCCAAATTGTGGTCACCAATGCAGCCTGGGAAGGCGCACGGGCGGGTGCTACGATTGTTAACCCTGCACAGGGAGATGAGGAAATCATTGGCGCCATCCATCAGGCTTCTTATGGGGTAAACCCGGATAATCTTGAAATCGATATTGATCCCGAACAAGATGAAGCCCCGCGCAATCAACCTTTCCCCGCACCGCGTGGCGAATCCTTGACCGTGATCGTTTCATATGACATTCAGCTTACTTTTCCTGATATCAACTTCCCTGTTTCTGGCAAAGCTGTAACTATGATGGAGTACCAAAATCCATGAAATCTAACCAACGCGGCCAGATTCTTATTGTGGTTGCCATCTTGTTATTGGTTGTTTTGTTTTTCCTGGCCGTGATCATTGATGGGGCGCGCTTGATGGTTGAAAAACATGAATTGGACCGGGCAGCCGATGCCGCTGCTAGGGCTGGGCTAAGTGTGATTGGCGACAGGATGGTTACTCAGGTGGTGGGAGCCCAAACCGCAGCGGCACTACATCTTTGTACGCCGATTCCTGAAAACAATCTGCTTACACCGGAGTATATACCGCCTCCCCCTTGTACACCGACACCCTTGCCCAGTGATTTTTACGCCTGGCTTAAAGATCACCACCGGGCTACCTTGGTTTCACCGGCCATGCAGACCTCTGTAGCTTTTCAGGTTCAGGCATATGCTGAGAATAACAATATGGGATTATCTAACCCCGATGTAGTCGAACTGGAAATTGCCTATCCCTACGAGCACCGCTCAAATGATCGCGACCTGAATATCTACGTTCGCATTCGACGACAAGTGATTGTTTTATTTGCTGGTTTGTTGGGGATCGATCAAGGAGAGTTGTTGGGCGATACCAAACAGAGCATACCTCAAAGGAAATGATATGTCCTTCATAAAGTTTATGCTTCGCTGTGTTCCAATTCTATTTCTAACCGCTTTGGTTGCGGTACTAGGGCATCATCTAGGCAAGCAAATCTCGTTGGATTGGTGGTATCTCCCCGCAGTCACCGCGCTGGTAATTTTTGCAAATTTGCAGATATTTAAACAAATTACTCCCTTGAACTATGTTCTCTTGTTGATGTTAGCCCTATCAACGGGAGCTTTGTTGAACTGGTTTGATCTTAGGGGTGGGAACTGGTTCCCGTGGATTGTATTAACATTGGGGCTGGTCATCCCATTAGGCTGGGGATATGGTTTGGGAATTCGTTTAGGATGGATTGGTGCTTTGTTTTTCCCCTTTACTGTTGTGTATCTATTAGGTTGGGTAATATTGTATTTTTTCCCAGTACTCGATGTGTGGACATTGGCTTGGGCAGTGGTCGGTTTATTTGTGTTTATGGGGCTAGTAATTCATCTCGTAACAGAAGCGCGTTATTCCAGGACAGAAGAAAATCCCGTTCCTTTCGTCAGCGATTTATTCATCATTTACTTCAATTTGTTTTGGATAGGAGCAGTCATTGAAGGAATGGTACGAAATAATTCCAACTAACCTTGCAGCTTCGGAGGAAATACACATGTTTGATATTGTTGCCACAATCGTTCTCATCCTTATTCCACTCTTGATGTCTGTAAAAGTCGTTCAAACATACCGGGAATCGCGCAAGTTGTGGAGTTTATCCCCCATCCCCTTTTATTTGTTGTCAGCGCTTGCTTTTATTTTTGATTGGATGAGTGGAATTTATATGCTTATCTTTGGTTTCATCGTGCGCTTTATTATAGGGCGGCGTTTGGCTAAATTTCTGGCTTCTGATGACTATTAATGACCAAGTCATCCAGATCTTGATAGCGAAAAACTTCATCTAAACAGCCATTCTCAGCGAGGGTTGGATGGTAGGTTTCGATGGCCTTCTGCCCTGGATCGAGCACGTTCTCTTCCCACATTGTATTTAGCTCATCGCTGAACCCCTGGGGGGCGGATTGGATATAGTTCCAGGCATAACCTGGGGTTGTGTCTTCACGGATGATTACCGAAGAACTAATCCCATTTTTGAAGGCATCCGATGAACGAATATCGTCTTTGTGTACCTCTAAGATTTCCCCCAAAACTTCGGGATGCTTCATGTTGACCAATGTGATTGCCCAGGCCAACCCGGAAAGCATATTCAGATGACCCAATTCGTGGGGGGGCTCTTTGAAGCACATGGCGATAGCCTGGATCGGAGAGCTAACTCCAACGATAAAATTTTGCGGCGAAAAGTAGGTGGCGCGACCGGCACCATGCCATAAATTAGCCCTGACTTCAAGTGAATGATTTTGCAGCACCTGGTCAAGTGCTCTGACCATTTGCGGACCATGTTCGAAACGTGCAACCAGGCCGAGCGATTCGATGGCGCAGCCAAGATACCCACCCCTCGAATTTCTCTGACAGCGATCGATGAACTCTGCTGCTGTTTGCTCGAGTATCTTCGTAGAGGAGGCATCTTTCCCCAGTAAACCATGTTTAGCGAACGCCAGACCGATCCCGGCGTGCAGCATTGTCAAACTCTTGTCAGGGAGAATGTGACCGCCTTGATTATCCAAAAGTTGCCTTGGATTTTTATCCTTTCGCATCATATGCTCAGTAAAGCGTTGGCCTAAACCTTCAACGGCCCACAACGCGCCGAAATCCCCGAGAGCGTAACTTTTGTCAATGAGCATCTTTAGGGATGGCCAGACTTCTTCCTTGGGGAGTACGGATTCAACCTTGGTCACCAACTCCATGATGTGAAGTTTATTTAGGGTTTCCCGCAATGCAACTTGGTTATTTCGTTTGAAAACAAAAAATGCTGAAACCCAGGTTGCAATGGGCATCACCACCTTTAATAAAATCAAGAGTAATGGGTTCATGAGCTAATCTTTCAGGGGTTCTATTTGAATTCTAGCACAGAGATACCAATAAAAGGGTATCAGCCAAGGGTTTCCAGGAGAGATTTACAAGTATACTCGAATCATTGATATGCAAATTATGCTACAATACAACCGTTATGCAGGAACAAAAACCTTCTCGGAACCCTGTTACCGAACAGGCCCATCGCAAAGAAACTTTCCGTCAAATCACCCTGCCACTTCTTCTCGGCGTGCTGGCAATCCTGGGATTGGCCGTTTGGGCAGTCCTGGTGGCATCGGGTGGCGGGAACGTCAGCCAGGCTGCTGATGCTTCCCTGATCTTTTTGATCATCCCCACCTTCGTGATGGCTTTCATCCTTTTGGCTGTGTTGTTCGGCCTGGTTTATGGGATGGCTCGTTTCCTGAAGCTTTTACCCCCCAAATTTTTCACCCTACAAGGCTTTTTCTACCGCATCCAGGATAGTGTAGAGAAGGCAGCGGATAAAGCAGTCGAACCAGCCCTACGCATGAAGAGCGCTGGTGCTGGCTGGCAAACCATAAAAAATGAAGTTTCTCCCCCAAAAATACCAATTGATATTCCTGAAGAAGGATCTCAAGAATTATGACAACTCCAAATGAACAAACGCCATCCAATGATTGGAAAACGAAAATTTTGATCATCGGCGCTATTATCGGCGCCCTGACTGGCTTAGGAACAGCATATCTGCTCATTCAACGTGCTGATGAAGAAGATGGGCTCAAAATGTCTGCCGGTGATGGGGCTAAGCTGGGTGTTTCAGTGTTTAGCTTCCTACGGCAGATATCTCAAATGTGAGGATTTTTACGATGCGCTCCCTGGCCGAACTGAATACCGGACCGTATCGAAAAGGGGAACCGCCCTTATCGGATATTGAAGTCAAGGAGCTACAATCTCTCATTCCCGATTGGGAAGTGAACGAAGTGGATGGCATTAAGAGATTGGAGCGCGTCTTCAAATTCAAAAACTTTGTTCAAGCCATTGCATTTACGAACAAAGTGGGGGAATTAGCTGAAGAGCAGGATCACCATCCCGCGCTGCTGACTGAGTGGGGACGTGTCAAGGTCACCTGGTGGACGCATTTCGTTAAAGGCCTGCATCGCAACGATTTCATCATGGCCGCCAAAACGGATCAAATTTCCACAGAATAATCCAAGCATCCCTTGAGTTAGAACAAACTTCGGATATTTCCAGAACTTCCGAAGTTTTTTACGCGACAGGGCGTTTTCCTATCGCCCTGTCGCTACTCCGATGCATGAGCATCGGAGGTCACGGCTTTCTCAAAGTCGAGTACATTTCGAATTTTTTTAAAGAAACCTGTCACCCTGAGGCGACGCCGAAGGCGGAAGGGTCTAGCAAAACTAAATTGGCGCTGCGCTAGATGCTTCACTTGCAAAGGGCGCGCCTCCGTCGGTTCAGCATGACAAATAGATATTCTTTAAGAAAGCCCTGCATCGGAGTATTCCGCGCTTGACTATGAGGGGGATTTTTTGATATTATAAAAATGAACGAACGTTCGTTTTTGTCGCAAGAGGAGATATATGACCGCTGAAAAACCCACCAAAGGAGAACTCACCCGCGCTGCAATCGTCCAGGCGGCACACGATCTGATCATCACACAGGGATATCACGGTACATCGATGCGGCAAATCGCCCAAGAAGCTGGAATTGCGGTTGGCGGTATCTATAATCATTTCGCCTCGAAAGATGAGATTTTCGTAGCAGCACTGGAAACTTATCATCCTTACCACGATATTCTGCCCGTGCTAGAAATTGCCCAGGGGGAGACGGTTACAGATTTCGTGCGCGATGCCGCGGCTAGCATGGTTTCCGCACTGGAAAAACGCCCTGATTTCCTCAATCTGATGTTTATCGAGATCGTTGAATTCAAAAATCAGCACATCCCACACTTGTTCGAAGCTTTTTACCCAAAAGTTGGTACCTTGATCCAGCATTTTGCGGAAAAACAAGGTCCCCTGCGTCCCATCCCAACCCCAATGGTTATACGGGCTTTTTTGGGATTGTTCTTGTCATACTATATGACCGAGATGATGATGGGAGAACAATTCCCTAGTGAGATAAAAGAGAACACATTGGAATACTTCGTTGATATCTACCTGCACGGCATTCTTGCAAAGGAGTGATGTTATGTTTCTGCGGATTCTTTATATCTTGTTTGCCATCCCCTTCACGCTGATCGTGCTGCATACCATCGTCCGGATTGTTCGCCATTTCAATAAATTCCCTATGCCCCAATGGATGGCAAATGCTATCGACAACCCCTTTCGTCGACGGATTCAACCCCCTGATGAAACAGCCATTCGGCACGGAATCCAACCGGGGATGCGGGTGCTGGAAGTCGGCCCTGGGAATGGCACCTATACCCTGGCAGCAGCCCGGCGCCTCGGTCCTGATGGAGAACTGGTAACTGTCGATATCGAACCCCGCATGATCGAACGTGTCCAGCGCAGGATCGAAGCTGAGGGAGTCACTAATATCGATGCCCGGGTGGCAGATGCTTATGATCTGCCCTTCGAGGATGGCAGCTTTGACTTGGTTTATATGATCACTGTGATCAATGAAATCCCGGATATCCCGCGGGCTTTGGCCGAATTCCATAGGGTGTTGAAGCCCATAGGGACGTTGGTTTTCAGTGAATTGATTATGGACCCAGATTACCCTCGGGCAGCGACTCTCACACGTAAAGTACAGGCAATGAACTTCCGCTTGAAAGAGATGATCGGAAATTTTTTCTATTACACACTGATCTTTGAGAAAACATAATTCGAAAAAATGGAACAAGAACGTAATTCGCAGCTTCGAATGGGGATCGACATCGGATCAACCACTGCCAAGGTGGTGATATTGAATCCGAATGCCGTTGTGTTGTTTTCCGCCTATCGCCGGCATCATGCCGATACCCTGGCAACTCTGAGTTCCATTCTCAAAGAAGCTGTCCAGTCACTAGGCGATGTGGTGGTTGATTTGCTGGTGACCGGTTCTGCCGGATTGGGCATCAGCGAAAAATTCGGGCTGCCATTTATTCAGGAGGTTGTAGCTTCTGCCGAGGTTGTCAGCCAGCTTTACCCGGATGTGAAGACGCTGATTGATATTGGGGGCGAAGATGCCAAGATGATCTTCTTCGATGCGGATGGCAGGCCAGATATCCGCATGAATGGCTCCTGCGCGGGCGGGACGGGGGCCTTCATCGACGAGATGGCGACCTTGTTGAACGTGCCGGTGTCTGAGTTGAACGAACTGGCCAGCCAGCATACCATGATCTATCCTATGGCTTCGCGCTGTGGGGTCTTCGCCAAAACCGACTTACAAAATCTTCTCAGCCGCGAAGTCCCCAAAGATGATATTGCAGCCTCGGTATTCCACGCGGTGGTTTTGCAGACCCTGGCGACTCTCTCGCGCGGGTATGATCCAGCACCAATGATCCTTTTCAGTGGCGGCCCTTTGACTTTTTTACCGGCCTTGAAAAATGCTTTTTTGCAGGTTTTGCAGACCGGTCCAGATGATGTTCTGGATGTGGAGAACGCGGAACTTCTCCCTGCTATTGGAGCAGCCCTGGGGTATAGTTCAACCAGGCAGGCTTACGCACTCACCAGCCTCATCGAGCGATTGAACACCACCCCTGAGCATGTTAGCACAGGCCAGAACAGACTGCCGGCTTTGTTCGATGACCAGGTTGAACTTCGAGAGTGGGAATCCGCCCGAACCCAGCAGAAAATCGAACGCATCGATATCGAGAATCTGAATGGCGATAAACTCTTTCTGGGCGTGGATTCCGGTTCGACAACTACCAAACTGGTATTGATCGATTCTCAAGGCAGAGTGGCTTTCGATTATTACTGTAATAACGGTGGCAATGCCATCCAGGCTACCCTGACAGGATTGGGTGAAATCCGACAGCGGTTTGCGGAGCACGGTAAATCCCCTGATATTGCCAGCAGTATCGTGACGGGTTATGGCGAAGATCTGATCAAGGCTGCTTATGGATTTGACGATGGCATGGTGGAGACACTGGCTCATTTCAGGGCAGCTACGGCCTTCGACGAAGATGTTTCCTTCATTTTGGATATCGGTGGCCAGGATATGAAAGCCATCTTCGTCAAAGATGGCTTCATCCAAAATATCGAGATCAACGAGGCCTGTTCTTCGGGATGTGGCTCTTTCATCGAGACCTTTGCCAAATCGATGGGTTACGATGTGGCCGATTTTGCTCAGCTGGCATGTCAGGCAGAAGCACCATGTGACCTGGGTACTCGCTGTACGGTTTTCATGAACTCACGCGTCAAACAAGCCCTGCGGGAAAATGCCGAGATCAGCGATATTTCGGCCGGGTTGGCTTACTCGGTGATCAAGAACGCCCTGCATAAGGTGCTCAAAGTCACCAACACCGATCAACTCGGCGATCACATTGTGGTGCAGGGTGGAACCTTCCGGAATCCGGCTGTCCAGAAAGCCATGGAACACCTGTTGGGTAGGCGAGTCACTTGCCCGGATATGGCAGAGTTGATGGGCGCTTATGGCGCAGCACTGACGGCCAGAGATGCTTGCACCGGCAACGGGCAAGGCAAAAGCAGCTTCATCGGGTTGGAGAATCTGGAAACAGTAGGGGATTATGCCAAGCGGTTGATCCGTTGCCAGGGTTGCGAAAACAAATGTGCAGTTACTAGGATGAAATTTCCCAATGGCAATGTGTTCTACTCCGGCAACCGCTGCGAGAAAAAATTTACCAACAGTGGTAGGGCGCAGCGCCAGGGGATCAGTCTGCCAGCCATCAAATACGATCTACTATTCGACCGGGAGATGACGCCAGAGTCTGCCCCCAGGTTGACCATCGGTATCCCCAGAGTGCTCAACCAGTTCGAGAATTTCCCCTTTTGGAACACTTTGTTTGTCGAGTGTGGCATCCAAGTTCAGCTATCGGCACCATCGAGCAATGAACTGTTCCAAAAGGGAACAGCTCACATTATGTCTGAAAACCTGTGCTTCCCAGCCAAGCTGGTCAGCGGGCATATCATCGATCTGATTGAGGCGGAGGTGGATCGCATCTTCTTCCCAATGGTTTTCTACGAAGAGAGCAATTTCAGCGATGCGGCTAACAGCTATAACTGCCCGGTGGTCTCTGGTTACGCGGATGTGATCCGCAGCGTGATTGACCCTCAACAGAAGTACAACATAGCGCTGGACATGCCCCCTATTAACCTAGATGACAAGAAACTTCTCAAAAAGGCTTGTACCAACTACCTCACCAGCCTGGGCGTTCCCGCCAGGGTAGTCCGCCGGGCTCTTTCTAAGGCTCTTGAAATCCAGTATCAATTCAAAGCAGAGTTAGGTGCCAGGGCTGCGGATATCCTGCAGCAGGCTAAATCGGATGGCCGTCCGGTGATCCTGTTATTGGGACGCCCATATCATATCGATCCCCTGATCAACCATAAAATCCCAGATATCCTGACCAATTTTGGGTTGGATGTCATCATGGAAGATTCCATCCCCTTTGGTCCGGAGCAAACCCTGGAGAACCGGCACGTAATGACCCAGTGGGAATATATCAATCGTTATTATCACGCCGCCCGTTGGGCTGGGCAGCAGAACCATGTCGAAGTTGTCCAGTTGAACTCCTTCGGCTGCGGGCCAGACCCCTTCGTATTGGAGGAAATCAGCACTATCCTTGGCGAATATGGGGCATACCCCACGGTAATCCGGATTGACGAAATCGAAAGTGCTGGTTCTACCAGGCTCAGGCTGAGGTCGATGATGGAAGCGATCCGACAGAATGCAAAACCACGGGGACATACCTACAAGCCCAGAAAGACGATCCGAGTTTTCCAACCAGAGGACCGTGACAGAACGTTGATCGTCCCAGATTTTTCGAATTTTGGTTCACCGCCAATTGTGCGGCCGTTTATCGATATGGGTTATGAAATTGTGGCACTTCCGCCTGCAGATCGCGATTCTGTCGATGTGGGCTTGAAATACACCAACAACGAAATCTGTTATCCGGGGATCATCACCATTGGTGATTTGGTCAAGGCTTTACAATCTGGGAAGTACGATCCATCTAAAACAGCGATTGGTTTCTCTCAAACAGGGGGGCAATGCCGGGCTTCCAGCTATCCTTCTATGCTCAAGAAAGCCCTGATCTCGGCTGGGTTTGAAGATGTCCCTGTGGTGACCTTATCCACCAACTTTCAACTACTCAACGATCAACCAGGGTTCGAATTCGATATGAAGGAGTATATGTTTAAGGCCGTGCTAGGGATGATGTTCACGGATGCGCTTTCGGATATGTATTACTCCACCGCAATTCGTGAGATGGAAAAAGGAGCATCCCAGGGCGTTGTAAATCGATATTTGAGTCCATTTATGGAAGGGGTAATCCCCCTCGAAAGAACTGCTCTTCTCGAAACACTCGAGCAGGCCGTGGCGGACTTCAATGCGCTCCGTATCAAAGATCAGGAATATCCAAAGGTGGGCATCGTTGGCGAGATTTATGTCAAATACAACGAATTTTCTAACAATTACGTAGCTCAGTGGCTGATGGAGCAAGATATCGAGGTTGTAATGCCTACCTTTTTGGAATTCTTTGCTGGTGGGATCGTCAGTACGGATATCAGCGTACAAACTCATCTCAAACAACCAAACCTTCTCTGGGCGATATCTTTCTTGGGAAAGAAGCTAATCCGCAATTTCTTAGAAAAATTCGACGGCATCATGCAGAAGTATCGCCTATATCACCCTCATCATGACATTCAAGAAATTGCGCGGAAAGCACAGGAGATCGTCAGCCTTAATCATCAATATGGAGAGTATTGGCTGCTTTCTGGCGAGATCGCTTCCTTTGTGAAAGATGGCATCCATAATGTTCTCTGCTTGCAGCCGTTTGGGTGTATCGCTAACCATATCATCGCCAAAGGTGTACAGAAAAGAATGAAGGAGTTATACCCTCAACTCAACCTGCTATTCTTAGACGCCGACGCGGGTGTCAGCGAAGTCAACTTCTTCAATCGGATGCACTTCTTTATCAATCAGGCTAAGAATGTGACCTAAGTTAGGATATTTCACATGTTCAACATCCGTTTGATTTCCATTATCCGCAAAGAGTTCATTCAGATTTGGCGTGACCCGCGCACGTTGATGCTCGCTCTGCTGATACCGATTATGCAGTTGTTCTTATTAGGGTACGCGGCCACGAATGATGTCCGCAACCTGCCCTTGGCGGTATTCGATCAGGATCGCGGCCCGGCGGCGCGTGATTTTCTGGATGCCTACCGGGTGGCGGATTATTTCGAGATCGCCTTTGATGTCGATTCCGAGGCGGACATTCAGGACTTAATTGAGGCTGGTGAGGCGCGTTTGGGGATGATCATACCCCCGAACTACAGCGCGGATATCCAGGGCAGCGGGGTAGCCGAAGTGATCTTCATCTTCGATGGCTCCGACCCCACGGCAACATCGACTGCTCTAGCCGCCGCGCAACAAATCGGTTGGCAGTACGCCACCGAGATCCAGCAGCAGCGCCTAAGCCAGGTTGGAATACCCGCCTCGGCAGAAATGCCACTCGAAATCCGCACCCAGGTCTGGTACAACCCGGATCTGGTAGATGCCTATTTTATGATCCCGGCGATCATCGGCATGATCTTATTTGCCATTACTTCGATCCTCACTGCTACCACCATTGTGCGTGAACGCGAGCGTGGCACCATGGAGCAACTCATCGTCACCCCCATCCGTCCCTGGGAGTTGGTGGTTGGGAAGTTGCTGCCCTATGTGATCCTGGCGTTGACCAACACCGTCGAAGTGTTGGTGATCGGTTCTTGGTGGTTTGGTGTGCCCGTACGCGGGGAGTTGTGGTTGATCATGCTGCTCTCATCACTATTTCTGGTCACCAGCCTGAGTATAGGTTTGCTGGCCTCCACCATAGCCAACACGCAGCAAGAGGCCATGCTGACGGTATGGATGATGTTGCTGCCGACGCTCTTCCTGTCGGGCTTTTTCTTCCCGCTGGAAGCCATGCCGTTGGTCTTGCAGTGGATTTCTTATGCTCTGCCCTTACGCTATTATCTGGTGATCATTCGTTCTTTAATGATCAAGGGCGCCAGCGCTCTGGCACTTCAGAATGAGATTATCGCCCTGGTGATTTTTGGGACTGTACTAATGACCGCGGCAGCTATGCGTTTCCGCAAACGTTTGGACTGACAACAGTTTAACGTTCACTGGTTACTGGCTACTGGAGGTACCTATGCACGGAAAAATAAGCCGAGTAATTCCCTTAGTTTTGATTTTACTCATTGTTGGAGCGACAATTTATTATTTCAATTGGATCGCGGCTGAGGAGGATGGTGCTTTACAGGCTTCAGGAACAGTGGAGGCTGTTGAAATTGTCGTCGCTCCCGAAATCGGCGGCAGAATTGCTGAAATACTTGTCGATGAGGGGGATCAAGTGAAGGCCGGGGATGTGCTGGTCCGTTTCAATGATGCCATGCTGCAGGCCCAACTCGATCAGGCTGAAGCTGCACAGAACCAGGCGCAGGCCAACTACGATCTCATCGCCGCGGGTGTATCGTTCGAAAAACGCCAGGCTGCTGTATCTACTGCAGAGTTGGAATTAGTCAATGCGCAGCAAGCCTTGGACGATCTCTATGAGAACCTGGATCTTGCCAGGGCTGCTGCCCTCCAAGCCATCGCCGATTCTCGTGATGCTGTGCGTGATGCGCAGCGGCGGGTTGATAATTTGCAGACGGCATCTAAACAGACAGATATCGAACAAGCTGAGGCCAATGTTATTTTGGCGAAAGATAATTTAGACAAGGCCATTGAAGATTACGAACCTTATGAGAATAAACCCGAGGATGATCTCGAAAGGGCAGCGTTTTTAAGTGTAAAAGCCCAGGCCCAGGCTGAATATGATAATGTTGTCCGCTATCTCAATAATTTGACTGGGGTGACGGACGAGATCGATCTGGCCCAGGCTGAAGCTGATCTGGAGGCCGCCCAGGCCCGTTTAGCGGATGCCCAACGACAGTATGAAAAAATGGCCGATGGACCTGATCCGGATGCGCTTGCACTGGCTGATGCGCGCTTGAAAAATGCCCAATCGCAATTAGCGCTGGCGCAATCTGGGGCAAGCGCCGAAGAGCTGGCGGTTGCTCAGGCCCAGATTGATACTGCCCAGTCTGCGGTTGCCGTAATTCGCGCTCAATTGGATAAGTTGGCGCTTACTGCACCGATGTACGGCAGGGTTTTATACCGCTCGGTAGAGCCGGGAGAGGTGGTTCAGCCCGGCGTACCCCTACTGACACTGGCTCGTCTGGACAATTTGAGCATCACAGTTTATGTCCCTGAAGATCGTTATGGCGAGATCGTGCTTGGCCAAGATGTGGACGTCACTGTGGATTCCTTCCCCGATGAGATTTTCGGTGCCACGGTAGTGCGCATCGCTGACCAGGCCGAATACACCCCCCGCAATGTACAAACCGCCGAGGGCCGCCGTACGACAGTCTTCGCCGTGGAGCTTTCGGTCAGCGATCCCTCTGGCAGACTCAAACCAGGAATGCCAGCGGATGTAGTGTTTGGTGAACAGTGAGCGTTGTCAGTGGACAGTGGACAGAACCATGCCGAACGCTCAGGTCGGTCGGCCCGCCAGAGGCGTGACCGTGCTCGCAGATGAAATGCTACTTTGATGAAGATGGAAAAACTGATCCAGGCTAAAAATCTTACAAAAACCTTCGGCGATACAACTGCCGTGGACGATCTCAGCCTGCAAGTGAGGGCAGGGGAGATCTACGGGCTGGTCGGTCCTGATGGGGCGGGCAAGACCACGACCATGCGCTTGTTGTGTGGGGCCTTGACCCCGGATGGTGGGGAGATCATGGTGGGCGGGCACTCGATGATCCATGATCCTGACCGCGCCCGTGAGCAAATTGGCTATCTCTCGCAGCGCTTTTCGCTATATGAAGAGTTGACGGTGCTGGAGAACCTGCGTTTTTTTGCTGAAGTGCGCGGTATCACTCGGAATCAATGGTATGCGCGGGCAATGGAGATCTTGGAATTCGTTGGGTTGGCTGAGTTCGTCGGTCGACGCGCCGGTCAACTCTCCGGTGGGATGAAGCAAAAACTGGGCCTGGCAACGGCGCTGGTGCACCGTCCGCGCGTGCTGCTGCTGGATGAACCTACCGGTGGTGTAGACCCCGTCACTCGGCAGGATTTTTGGCAGTTGATCATTCGGTTGGTCTCTGCTCCCCCCAGCCCCCCCGATTCCGGTGGGGAACAAGAAGGGGTCTCGGTTTTGGTCAGCACACCCTATATGGACGAGGCCGTGCGATGTACCTATGTCGGCTTTATGCGGGATGGTCGCCTGGTGGTAGAGGATAAACCCAAGGCGCTGCGCCAGCGTCTGGAAGGGCGTATCGTTGAGCTGCGCGGGGAACCGTTGACCCAACTTAGGGCACTGGCGGGGGCAGACGAAAACGTCGAGAGCGTGGGTACCTTCGGGGACAGGCTCCACCTGCGGGTACAGGCAGGCAGCTCCCGCGCGGTGATCGGGAGTCTCAAAAGATCGGCCAAACAACAAGGCTTGGAAATCCACAAAATCGTGACAATTTCCCCAGGTTTGGAAGATGTCTTCATCGCCCTGTTGGAGGATTGATATGGAAACCATCATCCAGACCCAGGCTCTGACCAAGCGTTTTGGCGATTTCACGGCGGTGGACGGCGTAACTTTCGAAGTGCACGCCGGGGAAGTATTGGGCTATCTGGGGCCAAACGGTTCTGGCAAGACCACCACCATCCGCATGCTCCTGGGGCTGCTGCTGCCCACGGAAGGGTCGGCGCGGGTTCTGGGTTACGATGTTGTGAAAGATTCCGAAGCCATCCGCGAGCGGGTAGGCTATATGTCGCAGAAGTTTGCCCTGTATGATGAACTGACGGCCTGGGAGAACCTGGAGTTTTACGCCGGGGTGTACGGCGTGCGTGACCGTGCACATATCGAAGGGACTCTGGCACGTCTAGGTTTGGGGGATTTGCAGAACGAATGGGCCGGGGATCTGCCCGTGGGCTGGCGTCAGCGGTTGGCTTTAGCGACGGCCATCGTGCACCGACCCCAACTGCTCTTCCTGGATGAACCCACCAGCGGCGTCGACCCCACCGCCCGGCGGGATTTCTGGGATTTGATCTATGAATTTGTCGAAGAGGGGGTGACCGCCTTTGTGACCACCCATTATATGGACGAGGCCGAATACTGCGGCCGCGTAGGCATCATGAGCGCCGGGCATCTGCTGGCCATGGGCACACCCTCGGAGTTGAAGGAAGATGCCCTGCCCGGTTCGGCATGGGACATTGTCGCTGAACCTTTGCTGCCCGCCCTGGGGATATTAGAGAAAACTCCCGGCGTGCTGCGCGCCGGGCTGGCCGGAGATCATCTGCGCGCAGTCACGGAATCTGGTATTCGAAAGGGGGACTTGCAGCAGGCTTTGGATGCCTTGGGGGGCAATCACATCCAAATCACCCGCGCGGAGCCAACGCTTGAAGATGTGTTTTTAGCACTTGCTGATACTCGCTAAACGCCTGCCCTGGGCCCGACGAAGGGTTGCACGTTGCACGTTTAACGCAAAGTGTCAAAATGCCAGCATGTCGGTACGTCTTTTGCAAATCTCGTGTAGAATTAGGGCTGACGTTCTGACGTTAGACGTGCTAACGCAAAAAGCTTACTATCATGAAGTCAAGTCCTTTACCAAAAAAACAAGTGAAGATA
>CAZLNX010000046.1:0-25079 GCA_964560795.1 uncultured Anaerolineales bacterium
GACCTGATCTTCTTGTTTTTTGTGCAAACTTTTTACTGTTAAGGTACTAATAAGCTTCATTAACATTGTACAAAGTCATTTTGATCACATGTAAACCTATAGTTTTCTCTTATCAATTTTTTTCGTAAAATTTGAAACGAGAGTCTCAAATCATAAAAACAAAGCGATTTCGAAAGTGACTAAGCAAATATCGAATAAAACAATTGTTGAAGCCGAGATTGGCTGGCAGTTAATCGATTGGCGCGAGCTTTGGCGATACCGTGACTTGTTTTTCTTCCTCGTTTGGCGGGATGTAAAAACGAGATACGCCCAATCCATCCTAGGGGTGGGATGGGCGATCATTCAACCGATTTTTAGTATGGTGGTCTTCACGATTGTATTTGGCTACCTGGCAGGTGTCAGTTCGGATGGCGTGCCTTACGCTATTTTCAGCTACACCGCCTTGGTTCCGTGGACATACTTCTCCACCTCGCTGACCAGTTCTAGCGTCAGCCTAGTGAGCGCTTCCAATATGATCAGCAAGGTCTATTTCCCTCGCCTGGTGATCCCCATGGCGCCGGTGTTGGGAAAACTAATCGATTTCGGAATAGCCCTGCTGATCCTCTTCGGCATGATGCTGTACTTCGGCTTTCTGCCTACCATATGGTCGTTGATGCTACCCTTGCTGGTGTTGCTGATGATGTTCACTGCCGCCGGAATGGGCATGTGGATAACCGCCATGGCCATTCAGTACAGGGATATCAATTATGCCATGGGCTTTGGGGTGCAGTTGCTGATGTACGCCGCCCCCGTCGTATACCCGGCCAGTAGTGTCCCTGAACGATTCCGCCTATTGTATGGCCTGTTCCCCATGGCCGGGGTGATCGAAGGCTTCCGCTCCGCCTTGTTGGGCACTAATCCCATGCCGTGGGATTTGCTGGCTGTAGGTAGTGGGGTAGCCATCTTTTTTTTCATCACCGGCGCATTATACTTCCGCCGCATGGAACGCATCTTTGCGGATGTGGTGTAAGCTTCTATATTTTCTCCAATATAATCAGAAATGAAAGATTACCTTCTAGCTTTACGAGTCACTCAAAATGGTTTGTTTTCTACAGTATTGTTCTTCTGGTTACTACTTACATCAAATATATTTCAGTCAGTAAAAATTAACATCGCATCTGTCAATTTTCTTTCAGATGTTATCCAAATTAATAATGGTGGTGAATCCATATCTGATCTTCCAGCCTATCACCCTCGGGCTTATCTTTGGCAAGCAATTGGGCTGATGAAGATAGGCGACTATCGGTTTGTGATAACTCTCTTAGAACCTTATATAAGTTCTGAAGATTTAATTGTCATTAATATTTGGGGTAACGCCCACGAAGAGTTAGGAAAATATAAAGAAGCAATTGGCGCCTACAAGAAAATCAAAAATTTCGATGGGCTAATAAGAATCGCAAAAACTGTTGAACAGTCAGAACAGTTGAGAATTGCTCGTGAAGCATATTACACTGCATGGAAAAT
Organism: uncultured Anaerolineales bacterium; assembly: GCA_964560795.1. Classification (GTDB taxonomy): domain Bacteria; phylum Chloroflexota; class Anaerolineae; order Anaerolineales; family UBA11858; genus NIOZ-UU35. The sequence goes on from CAZLNX010000046.1 coordinate 1,504, forward strand.
TAATCCTGGTGACGGAACTTTTGCTTTGGTTGATTTTCTTAGGAAGCAAAAAGATTATAAAGCTGCAGAAGAAGTTTTGTTGCACTCTTACGATTTTAATTCTTCCCCTTACCGTCGTCACCTTTGGTGGAATAGGTTTATGGGAGTATTGGATCGACAAAAAGATTGGTCTAGAGCAGTTGAATTATATCGTAATGCAATCGAAAATAATCCAGACGAATGGGAACCATATCTAGGCTTAGGATGGGCTATTTATCATTTGGGTTATGGTACGGATGCGGCAATTTCCGAGTTTCAGAAGGCTATCCAAATTGCACCTGAAATAGGTGATGGGTATTGGGCTACGGGGAAAGTACTCACAAGAGAAAAAAAATATGCTGAGGCTGATCAATGGTACCTACTGGCGATTGAACGAAATCCAAATCAATTTGATTGGTATCTTACCCGGGGCAACTCTGCCCGCATTTACGATCATAGCCTTGCCCTGGAGATTTATCAAGAGGCTGCAAAGCAATTCCCTGAGCAACATTCGCGAATATTTTATGAAATGGCATGGAATTACAAGTTATGTGGACAATTAGATCAGGCAATTAGCATGATTGAACAAGCAGTGAGCTTGGAAACATCAAACGATACTTACTATTTCAGAGCTGGGCAAATATTTGAAGCTGCAGAGCAATATGAAGAAGCATTGTTTGCTTATGAATTTGCATTAGAGATCAATCCTAACGACATTGCTTCACAAAAAGCAATTCAACGAATTTCGGATGAAAGCAAAAAATGATTCCGTTACTTGGATTAAACTACAGGGATTATTAAAGTATGGATGACATTGCCATTCGTGTCGAAAATTTAAGTAAACGTTATCGAATTGGACTTGAAGAAAAACGCAACGATACCCTCGTTGGCGCAATGACATCCTTCCTTAGTCAACCAATGCAAAATATTCGCCGCCTCCGTCGCCTCACCACCTTTAGCGACAACGGCGACGGCGCAAGCCACCATGACAACCCTGACATCATCTGGGCATTACGTGATGTTTCCTTTGAAGTCTCTCAAGGTGAAGTCGTTGGTATCATCGGACGCAACGGGGCGGGAAAGAGCACGTTGCTCAAAATCCTGAGTCGCATTACCCACCCCACGAGTGGGCGTGCGACTCTCAATGGTCGTGTTTCCTGCCTACTCGAGGTGGGTACCGGCTTCCACCCCGAACTCACTGGGCGGGAGAACATTTATCTCAACGGTACGATTTTGGGAATGACGCGAGTCGAGATTGACCGCAAGTTCGACGAGATACTGGAATTTTCGGGTGTAGAGAAGTTTATTGATACGCCCGTCAAACGCTATTCAAGCGGGATGCAGGTGCGGCTGGCCTTTTCTGTGGCTGCTCACTTAGAACCGGAGATTTTGTTGGTGGATGAAGTGCTGGCGGTAGGGGATGCCGCGTTTCAGAAAAAAAGCATTGGCAAGATGCAAGATGTTTCAAAATCAGGGCGGACCGTGTTTTTTGTCAGCCACAATTTAGCGGCAGTTTCTGCTTTGTGCTCCAGTGCGTTTCTGTTAGAAGAAGGTCAGTTAACGATACAGGGGGATGTTGAAGATATTATTGCGAAATACATCAGGAGTGATACAGGAAACAAGCCAAATCAATCCATCAACCAATCCAATCGCTCTGGCAATGGAGCTTTACAGTTTACAGCAATACAGTTCCAAACTGAAGAAGGGGTACCTTTGGAAACAGTATCTTCTGGAGATAATCTTGTCATCTCGCTAAGTTACAAAATGTTTTCTGAAAATGTGCTGAATGTCAATTTTGGGGTAAATGTTTATGGTTTTCTTGGACAACAAATGTTTCAGTGTAAAGCAAGCTTAGTGGACAGTGAGTATGCTACTTTACCGCCACACGGGGAAGTTAAATGCGCGATTTCAAAGCTACCTTTACCTCCAGGAGATTATAATCTGATGGTGTGGGCGAAATCCAGTCGTGATTTTCTAGATAAAGTAGAAAACGTAGCTACTTTGACAGTTCAAGATGGAGATTTTTTTGGTTCGGGGAAATTACCCTATGGTGGATTTCGGGGTGTTTTGGTTCCCCATGTTTGGCATCCCGTTGTGGAGCGAAGTGATAATGGGTGATTTTGTGGTTATTCTGTTTCGAAAAATTTTTGCCTGGATGTTGCCGAAAATAATAAAAAATAAATTGTGGGGTGTTTGGAAAAGATATCGTTTTCTACGAAAGATAGCAGATAATTACATTTATGATTTTCGATGTTTTATTAGAGGCTCTGCTGTTGATCAAAAATTTGATACGCAGATTAAACTAAGAACAAAGCTTACACTCGATTATCACAAAATAGAAAAGGGACTTTCACTCAACTCTCCATGTGTTGGTTTTGGGCAGCCAGTTATTGAAAGATTGCTGTCTAATTTGTATACATACCAAAATAATTATGGGTTGGATGAAACCGCTCAGGTTGCGCTAAATGTCTTGTTTGCCTATCATGAATTCAATCTGGCGCATGGGCGTGATAACGCGGATTTTTACAAAAGATTGGTTAGTCTGATAGATGATATCTCCAATGATGAAAACATGACTTGTGAGGGAGGTGTTCAGCAAGTTACCAAAAAACAAATTTATGAAAGCTCTGTAAGTGACCTGGCTTCTTTTTTTGAGTCCAGGTATAGTATTCGGCAATTTACGGCGGAAGATGTTCATAAAGTCCTGATTGAAAAAGCAGTTCAAATGGCTCAGAAAACCCCTTCTGTGTGTAACCGACAACCCTGGAAGGTTTATGTTTTGAGTGATGCAGAAGATAAGAAAAAAGCCCTTGAATTACAGCACGGAAATCGTGGTTTTGGAGATCAAGCAAGTAAACTGCTGATTGTTACGACAGAGTTAGGGAATTATACAGGTATTGGGGAGCGTAACCAATGTTGGGTCGATGGGGGGATGTTTGCAATGTCATTGGTGTATACGTTGCATTCATTAGGGCTTGGAACGTGCTGTCTGAATTGGTGTGTAACACATGACATTGATAAAAAGTTAAGGCAAGTGCTTGATATTCCTGTTTCAGAAATTGTGATTATGATGATTGCTGTTGGTCATTTGCCAGATGAATTATCTGTTGCACAGTCTCCTCGCAGGAATGTTCACGAAATGTTATCGATTGGATATCATCATAAGGAAACTGTAAAATGAAAGGAAAAGTAGGCATCTTAACTTTTCACTCGTCCTTCAATGAAGGGGCTATTTGGCAAGCATATTGTCTGGCCCAAAACCTGCAAAGAAATTTACCCGAGCACAATGTTGAAGTAATTAATCATCGTTATCTGGAAAAAACCAGAGCGTATGGTCCGCCAGTGGATGGAAGGACTCAGGCATTAAGTCGCTTTACGAATACTGAATTGCCTTTAAGTGACCAGCGATTTGAAAATAATAGCCATCAAGATACTTATAAATACATAAATCGAAGGTATCAAGGAATTATTGTGGGAAGTGATCAGGTATGGAAGCTAAAATACAATAAACGTTTACGAGGTTTGGTGATCCGGCAAGACTCTCCCATGTATCCCGCTTTTCCTAATGTGTATTGGCCAGATACCGGTTTGCAAATCCCGAAAATCGCTTATGCTGTTTCAATTGGGCGAACGGATTGGCGCACAATCTCTCAAACACATCAGATAAAAATGAGAAAATTCCTTTCGGATTTTAGCCTGTTAGGTGTTCGGGATCAGCGCACACTAGCCTTCCTCGAGTGGTTGGATACGGATACTGCAAAAAGAGCTGAGTGGGTCCCAGATCCAACCTTTTCTTTTGATTCCTTGTCATTGGTAAACAAAAATCTCCTGAAACAAAAATTAGAACAATATGGTGTTGATTTCTCGCGCCCAAGGTTGGGTGTTATTGTCAGGAATACTCAGGTCACGAATATGGTGATCCAACAACTTAAAGAGAAAGGCTATCAGGTTGTTGGGTTAACAGAAAGAAACCCTGTGTCAGATGTAGAACTTTTTGAAAAAGATTTTACACCTTTGGAATGGGCATCCATAGCAGGATTTATGGATTTTGTCTTGACTCAAAGAATGCATGGAGCAATTTCTTGCATTCTGAATAATACTCCTTTCGTTGGCATTGCTTTTACTGAAAATCGAATTGATGGTGATAGTACACTAAAAGATTTGATGCGTTCTTTTAACTTGCAGGATTATTATTACAGTAGCATGTTGGAATCTGTAGAGCGGCTAAAAGAAATTTGTGATTTCTTGATTGAGGATTCCTGGCCTTCTGGACTTGTCAATCAGAAACGAGTTTATTTTCAGTGTCGTTCGCGAGAATTTACAGCAAAGATTAAACAGCTGATTGAGACTGGAAGTTAATGCAGCAAGAAAAATATAAAATTGCCTACATCTCCCGCGTCATCTACCCCAGCCCCGCGGCACATGCGCTGCAAACCATCCAGATGGCATCGGCGTTTGCTCGCCAAACGGGTGATGCAGATTTGTTTGTTCGTGGTTTAGCAGACACACGAGATAATATTCGCCAACAGTATGATGTTGCTGATTCTCCTTTGCGTATCTGGTCTTTACGGGCGAATAGTTTGCCTACCCCTGTTCGTCGATGGTATAGTAAACCAAATGTGTATAATTCAATGATTTCAACTGTTTTAGGGGGTCACCCAAAATGGTGGGGGATGCGGCAAAGAAAGATGTTATTTGTGAGAGGCTTGAGCGATTTCATATATTGGGGATTAGCCAAGACATATCTATGGTGGGCGCGAAATTGGGTGTTCGTCTATGAAGCACATGATGCGGCTGGACTTGATGAACAAGCGATTTTAGAGAAAAATCCCTTTGGTTTACAGGAAGGAGCTGAAGGCCAAAAACGCCAGAAGATTATAAGGGCGTTAGGTAACTTTGATTTGGTTCTCACAGTTACACAGGCACTTGCGGATGATTTGCAACAGTGGACCGATAAAATAATACAACCATATGTGGTTCGTCACGCAAGCCCCTTCTCTAGGCCTCAGAAGTTTCCCAAACCACCTTCAATGGGTGGTGAAGTTATATTGGGATATGTGGGGACAATTGATAAATATCGTGGGGTAGATATTTTGCTAAAGGCAATGCGTTTTTTGCCAAAGAGTATTTTATTACACTTAGTAGGAAGGATACCCGAAGGCAAAGATGCAGAGTGGTTGAGGATTTTACTAAGTGATCCTAATGTGGGTTCGAGGGTGAAGTTGATAGGGCATGTGCCAGTTGATCAGGTAGTTGTGGAGATAGATCGCTGTGACGTTATGTTGCAACCTGCCAGTGGACATCCTTTCACATTGCGTTATGCTTCCCCGTTGAAATCATATGATTACATGGTTCGCGGTAAGCCAATTATTGTAGCTGACGTGCCATGTCATAAAGAGTTATTTCAAGATGGGATCAATGCGCGCTTATATCGGCACGATGATGAAAAACATCTCGCAGCATGTATTAGGTCACTTATTAATCAACCCAGACAAATGGAAATGATAGCCAAAGCTACCTGGAAACAGGCAGCAGAGTACAACTATGATGGACGAGCGAGGCGTATCTTGGGATTGGTCAATGCGCTTGAAAAGTGATGGCGTATTCATCTGTATATAGTTTCAAGAAAAGAAAGTATGCTCGAACGTATTGTTGATTTGATTGCTCAGATTCCAGGAATCCACGTGATTTTTCACAAGTGGTTTTTATTTTGGCCTGATACCCCTAAGCCATTAACATCTCAGTTGCGGTCAACTTATTGGCGGAGATTTATGAGATCGCTTGGTGAAAATTCCAAGATATCGCATAAGGTCAAAATAAGATCTGCGTTTAATATCTCGATAGGGAAAAATACCCATATCACGAACAATGTAATTTTAGATGGGCGAGGTGGTTTAACTATTGGGAATGATGTTTTAATAGGGTATGAATCTATAATTATGACGGCTACGCATAATTTTAGGGAACCTTCTATTCCCGTAAGATTACAAGGATCGGAGCGCAAGAAAATTGTGATTGGGAATGATGTATGGCTTGGGGCGCGTGTGATAGTACTTCCTGGAGTTGTCATTGGGGATGGTGCTGTTATAGGGGTGGGTGCGGTTGTTACTAAGGATGTGCCACCTTTGGCAATTATGGTTGGTGTTCCTGCAAAAAATATCGGGATGAGGGGAGATATCTAATACGATGCCTACTTTTATCTTTTTCAATGAGCTTTGCTGATGGCGCGTTTACTGTTTGTCAATCATACAGGTAAGCTCGGTGGCCCTTCACATAGTTTACTAAAGCTAATCAAATACTTGAAAAACGAACATAGCATCACTGTTGTTCTTCCTGAAAATGGGGAACTTTCAGGTGTTTTGGAACGTGATGGTGTTTTCTGCAAAGTGTTTTCGTTCAGGTACAGGCATATTCCATTCTTAATTCAGTGGATGTGGCACAATAAATTTGATGTAGTGTATGGTAACAATTTCAGCAGAACATCTTATATTGCATTGATTGCAGCTAAGCTGTTGAAAAAACCATATATATGGCATATCCGTGAAGTATTTACAGATGAAAATATTAAACCGGAAGTATACAAACGAGTACGGTATGCAGATGCTCTTATTGCCGTTTCCAAAGCAAGTTCATATTGGGTTAAAAAATATGTTCCCAATAAACAAATTAGCGTTATTTATAATGGGGTTGTGCTTGAAGATTTTCCTATTGAGCGACAAGCAGGTAGAACTTTTGTCCAGAATGAAATCAATATTCCCAGTAGCAGTATAGTAGTTGTGAGTGTGGGGGCGATTTGCCATAGGAAAAATCAATTACATGCTGTTGAAGTGGCTGCCAGGGTTATTCGAAACTATCCATCTGTAGTTTATTGTATTTTAGGTGAGTTCCAGGAGCTGGATTACGTCTCGCGTCTCAAATCGTTAGCAAAGCAGTATAGAATTGATAAGAAAATACATTTTTTGGGATTTAGAAATGATGTTACTAGGTTTTTGCGCGGGTCTGATCTGATGTTGCATGTTCCTACCTGGGATCCACATCCTCGTGTTGTTATCGAAGGGATGGCAGCAGAATTACCTGTTGTGGCTTACGACGTTGATGGCGTGAGCGAAACAGTCGTTACGATGCAAACGGGTTTTTTGGTGCCGTTTGGAGATGTGAACCTAGCCTCTCAGGCTGTTGAAGAGTTGGCTGCGAATCCATATCTACGAAAGAAAATGGGGAAGAGTGGGCGTAAGCGAGTTGAGGCAATGTTCGATGCCAGAAAAACTGCCCAGAAAGCTAACATTGTAATCAACGATTTAGCCCATCGGTAAAATAATTTTGGTAGAAGTACATCTTGTTAGTAAACGTTTTTTCCCAATATTCTCAGGAGCGGCTGAACGCTTTCGCCGATATGCTATCGGGTTGCATGAGCGGGGAATTCGCCTGCAAGTGACTACTGTTTGGCAGCCGGAGACTTCTTCTTATGAAGTTATAAATGGCATTCCGGTTTCTCGTATTTCGCTGGGTGAAAAAACGAATGATATATCTGCAGAATTATTGCGAAAGACCTCAGAAAAGTTTAAGGAAACGGGAAAATGGCCAGATGTAGTGCATCTTCTTAACCATTCTCTACGAGGGAACCGGGATGTGAGATGTATTAGGGCAATTGGTATACCAGTACTTTTTAGTTTAACGATGATACCTATCGAACCAACAATGCTAAGGCAACGTGTTAAGACCCGAATTTACCAGTGGCTGAGATATCAGTCATTCACCAGTGTAATTACCAGCAGCGGAGTTGTGACCAATAAGTTAGTAGAAATGGGAATTCCAAAGAAGAAAATTGAATGTATTCCCAATGGAGTTGATTTACGTCGTTTTTGTCCGGCGGTTTCTTTTAAGGAACGGAATGAAATACGCAGGAAATTAGGATTGAATGTCTATGATGAAGTTATTCTTTTTGTTGGTATTGTTTCACATCGGAAAGGTGTGGATTTACTTGTTGCCTCATGGCCTGAAATTGTTCATAAACGACCACGTTCCAAATTAATCATTGTAGGCCCAAGGGATAAAACAAAAAAATCGCCCACATCATCGTGTTACGATCAAAATTTCATCGATATTATTGAACGTAAGATTGCGGAATCTCCATCTCCGGATCAAGTCGTTTTTACTAATGAAGTACCGAATGTGGAGATGTATATGAAGGCTGCAGATGTGTTTGTTTTTCCGTCAAGACGGGAGGGAATGGGAAACGTTGTAGCTGAAGCTATGGCAACAGGTTTGCCATGTGTGGTGACTCCATATGATGGATTGCCAACTGAATTTGGAAAACCAGGAAGGGAATATTTCTTAACACATCATAATGCAAATGCTCTAGCCAAGATGACATTGAAGATCCTCGATGATCCTACCAGGAGTAAGATAGTTGGAGAGATGGCACGTAAGTGGGCAGAAAAACATTTGGATGTGGAAATGAGCCTGGATCGCTTGGCAGAGATATACATGACGATTTCATCTCATCAAAGGGTTGTATAAGGCAAAATGGTCACAATTGTTATTTTCTCTTTTGTTGGTATAGTCCTTCTTCTGGTTTCATTCGTACGCCCTTTTACAGGCATCATTATTTTAGTTTGGACGCTTATTTTGAGTGAAATAGTGACGATTGAAATTGGACCATTGACATTAAATCGAATATTGGGTTTAGTCATTTTGGGTGGCTTATTTTTGTATCAAAGACGTGGGGGAAAGATGAACCAAGCTGGATTTACAAAATTTGACCATTATGTCTTAGCATATATTACTGTCATATTGATCAGTGTCATAGTAAATCGTACGACATTAAATCTTGATGGGCGTTTCCGGAACGTAATAATGGGATATCTGTTCTATTTTTTAATTACTAATCTGGTCAATAGTTGGGAGAGGCTCCGGAGCGTTTTTTGGAATATAATCGTTGCATCTCTCGTTGTTGCAGGTGGAATTTATTACGAGTTAATTACCATTCCTTCCATTGAAAGAAAACTGCGCATAGGAGGAGCATTATCATCTGTTCATTTATCGGCACAGTTTATCATGATTGCTATGATCTTATGTATTTGGGCAATTGAATCAAGAAAAAAAGAAGGAATAGTACGATATATTTCATATACCTTGTTAGCGATATTTGCTGGAGCGTTGCTTATGACTGGAAGTCGGACTGAGATTGGAGTGGTGTTTATCTCGGTAATAGCCCTTAGTTTTATGACGGAGAAGTTTGTCAGCGCCATAAAGCGGGTCGCAATATTAGGGGTGCTTTCTCTTGTTATTGCAGTTGTTTTGGCCCCAATATCTCCATACGCTATCAATCGAGTATTAGGATTAATCCCCGGTTATTCACTCGTTTTTGATGTCCCTTCCCAATATAGGAATGCTTATGAATTGCTAGCTAGAGGTCAAACAACGCGTAAGGAGTTAGATGATGCTGCACTCCAAATATTTAACGATAATCCAATATTTGGTGCAGGATATGATAGCTTTGCTAAAATCAACAGCCAGTATGTATATCTATCAGTACGTCAACATCAATCCTCCGGGCATAATGTTTTTTTTGTCACTTTAGCGGAAACCGGATTATTTGGAGTAATTTTTCTCGTAGGTATGTATATGGAGGTATTGTTACCACTTTGGCGTAGCAGAAATTTCCCTAGTCCTAACGCATCGGTGGTCAAGTACATGAGTGTCATGATTGTAGGGCTTAACGTAATTATTGCTTCGTTATTAGCAGATGATATTGAACGACATATGTATTTGTTGTTTGCGTTAGGTGTTGTAACTACGCGCTTATTGCAAGAAGATCAACTCAAAGGAACTAGTTGCCTGGGAGTATCATGAGAAATCTTTCAATCTCTGGATATATTGGTGAATTCAGAAAAACGCGAAATATTAAATTTCTCATATTAGCTATCGTTCTAGTAATAAAACAAGGCAGAGTTTTAGAAACCATATATGGAATTTACTGCAATATATTTTATAAACCATCATCCGTGAAGCTGGATGATGAAATAGTGAAGAAAATCTTGATAAATTTAAAAACTAAACAGAATTTGCCTATAAATAGTAAATATTCCAAATGCTGCAATTTATTAGCGAAAAATCTAAATAGAGACGAATTAATAGAGGTCTATGGTGATAATTTCGACGTTCACTCTCTACCACATGATTTTTCGGGAGCCAGGAAAGAGAGTATTGTCTACGACGAGCGCATCCTAATTATTGGTGAATATGCTGCAAAAGAACAATCAGCAAGAATCGTTTTTTTTAATCAAGAAACATGTCATGTATACAATTTCTATAATCATCTTTCGGGTGTCATACACATTCATTCAATACACCGATATTGCGATTCACAAGTCTTTATTTCAACTGGTGATACCAAAAAATATTTGGATTCATGGATCATAAATGGCAAAGGGATGAAGTTTAATAAGCGAGTAAAAAAATATTTTGCTGGATACACTGCAGCTACTAAAATAAACGATCAGATTTATTTTGGAACAGATTTTTCCAGTCGTCCAAATTATATTGAAACTCTAGATAACCATAAGTATTTCTTTCCATTGAAAGCCTATACGTTGCATGTGTTATTACTTTTTTCAGTATATGACAGATATATTATTGCGATAAATGGTAGTATGAAAGGGTTAGGAACTAAAAAGGTGCTCTCAATATTCGATACTTTTATTAAAGAATTCATATTTTGTGAGTTTTGCGACCGCTTGTCAGTCAATGTGTAAAAATGCGCCCAGTCTGGATACTAATTTCCTTATTCCACCCCATTCCAGGTGGAGATGAATTTATTGCTCAGTGGTTTGCAGAAAATTTGCACAATCAGTATGGGTGGAATGTGCGCGTTCTTACACGTCGTCATACAACCAGATACGATGTTTTGCCTTCCAAAGGGGAAGTTAATGGCACTCCTATTGTCCGCATCCGGAGTCATGGAAAAAAAATTGGATCATTAACACATTTTCTTGGAGGCTTATTTCATCTCATATTGCGTGGGCGCGGTGGTATTTATCATGCTTATGATATAAAAGTTTCGAGTTGGATTGCTATCTTTGCTCGATATATTTTAGGGGGACGGGCAGTTATCAAGCTGCGATCTGGGGTATATAAATATCGCACATATTATGTGTCGCAGTTGGCTCGTTTGTATTTTATTCTCCCGCTACGCTTGACAGATCGGGTTGCAGTCGTTAACGAAGAAGTAGAACAGTACTTACATGGCTTAGGAATTGCTAGCGATAAAATTGTCTGTATTCCAAATGCAGTAGATACAACGTACTTTTCCATATTGCCTGCTGCGGAGAAGAAGGTTGGTTTAAGAGAAACGCTTGGTTTACCAGCAAATAAAGTAATTTTTCTTTACGTTGGTCGTTTGATTGAATTAAAGGGGGTAGATGTGCTGTTAAAAGGGTGGTCTCAATTGCCTGCCGATGCACGACACAACTCACTTCTTCTCCTTGTTGGAAATGGAGAAGAAGAATTTTTATCTGATATCATTTCATCTTTAAATATAGAAGAATCAGTTTCTTGGGTAGGTCCGCAGCATGATGTTCGAAATTATTATTGGGGTTCTGATGTATTCGTTTTGGCTTCTCGTACAGAAGGTCTTTCTGTTGCTTTGCTAGAGGCTATGGCTTGTGGTTTGCCAGCGATTGTTTCCAGGGTAGGTGGTTCACCAGATATTATTCAACATGGAAAAAATGGTTTGTTATTTGATTCCGAAGCACATGAACAATTAGCGAAGTGTCTTTCGACCATGCTCAAGTTGTCCGAGCAGTGGGCGTCAATGGGGGAATATGCACGGGAGATGGCTGTGTCATATGCAGATATTGATGTTTGCGTGGCACAAATGGATAAGTTGTATAGACAATTGCAGTAGCTTTTGATATCGGGCTTGTATATGAAAAATAATATAGTATTTTTTGTTGTTGATTCAGCGCGCAGTTACAGCACAGGCGGATTAGACGACCGTGACAAATTGGAAATCATGGAAAGTTTTGCAAACGAGTCGGTATTTTTTTCGAATGTGATCTCTTCTGCACCAAGCTCTATCATGTCCGCCAGCGCGATGCTAACCAGCCTGCCCGCCTACTATATTGCGCGCAACTACAATGATTTTAAATATGATGACAAAATCTTTACATCCTTGCCCCGTTTGTTAGAGGCAGAAGGATATGAGATCAAGTCTGTGATGAACGCAAGAGAGACGCGGGAAAAGTTTGACAGCCTGCTTCCCCATGTCAGAAAAAAATATTGGGTGAACGGTCTTCAACACGATCAAATTCGGTGGTCCAATGAGAAGGTTACGGAAGTTTTAGAAAACTTTCTAGCGGGGCGCACATCTACTAAGCCGCTATTTTTATGGGTTTGGTACAACATTCGCCTGGATCCAACCACATCTCAAGAAGTGGAACGGGGGATAAATGTCTTGAAAAAGCATAAGGTTTGGGAGAATACGGTCTTTGTACTTTGCTCTGACCATGGTTATATTGACCCACGTCGTGGCTACACACCTGAAAAACTAAAAAAAATGGGCCTGACACACGACCTGGTCATGAGCGAAGATAATATCAGAATACCACTGTATATGCGTTTTCCCAATTCTCCCGTCGCCCAGATAGATGTGCCCGTAAGTACTCTCGATTTTATGCCTACGATATTGGACTACCTGGGAATGTCTTATCCTCATAATGCGCTTACCAAAATGTACGGCTTGAGTTTGCTGCCATTGTTCCAGGATAGACAGCCGACGCCCGAAGAATTTTTGATACGGAAATTTCGCGCGGATGCGCGCTTTTTTGGTCAATCTGACCGGTGTACCATTATTCGGGGAGTTCGCTATAAATATCTCACGCGCCCTGATCAGGGAATCGAAGAATTCTATGATTTGGAAAATGAACCCCGGGAGTGGGAGGAATGCAATTTGATTGAAGATGCTGCGTTCTATAATCTAGTTGAAGAATATCGAGATGCATTTCAACGTACAGAAGATGAAGCCATTCAATTTCAGACCCGGTTTATGATAGAGAAATTGAGAGAAACTGTTCAAAATGCATTAGAGAAATCTACTGGTCGGATAGTAGTGGTTGGCTTAGGACAGCCATATTACTTAGATATTATTAGTGCAATTTTGCCAGAAGTGTTTGATGATTCTCCGCTTGATTTGGTTGTTGATAGGCATATTTCAAATAGGATGGAAAAACAGACTGTATACCAACAGGTGTATACATATCAACTTTGTAAAGATGGTCAGATGATTGGAGTAGACATTGCCAAGCTATCCACAAGAGCATATAGCATAAAACTGACATTAATTGATACACGCAACAAGCAAGTGTATCATCAACACTCCGAAGCACTACGTCCGTATATTAGAGCAAAAGTGGAATTAAATATTGATCCTAATATGAAGCCCATTTCTCGTGATGCAGCGAAGAGCAGTCCATACTTATTGATCCGTACAGTTTACGGGAAACGGTCATATTACTTACGGTATCCAAAAATATTTTTCAGGCATTTATTTTTGGGCATAAAATCACTTCGTCGGAAATTCTTGTCGTTGGAATAAAATCATATGTGCGGTATTGTTGCTGTTATAAACCGAGATTACGCCAAGCTAACCATCTCATCCTCAAAACTGGAGGAGATGAACAATCTGATTGCCCACCGTGGCCCGGATGACAGTGGAACACGCCTTCACACCTGGTATGGGATTGGCAGTCGCCGGTTAAGCATCATTGATTTAAGGGGAAGCCACCAACCAATTAGGAATGAGGATGGGACAATCTGGATTGTCTTTAATGGGGAAATTTTCAACTTCCATGAGCTACGCCAGAATTTGATAACCTGCGGTCACACCTTTCAAACCAAGGGCGATACCGAAGTGATCGTCCATGGGTATGAAGAATGGGGCGATGATGTTGTCAGACGTTTGCGCGGCCAATTTGCCTTCGCGCTGGTAGACGAACGGTGCCACCGCATATTGGTTGCCAGGGATTTCCTGGGAATCAAGCCATTGTATTACACCATGGTGGGAGACACGCTGGTTCTCGCCTCGGAGGTTAAGTCTATTCTGGCTTATCCAGGAGTGGATACCTACCCGTATTGGCCAGCGGTGATTCGCTACCTACACTTCCGCTATCCAATGGGGAAAGAGAGCCTGTATGATGGTATTTTCAGCCTGGAAGCCGGACATATACTGGTGCTGGAAAATGGCAAAATTACCACACAGTCTTATTGGGACATCCCTGTTGTCACCAACAAAATTGATCGTGGAGAGGCCTACTACATCTCTGAGGTTGGGCGGTTACTGCGTGAATCCGTGCGGTTGCGCATGATTGGCGATGTTCCCATCGGCGCATATCTGAGCGGTGGATTAGATTCTAGCATCGTTGTAGCTATTATGTCAGCATTGAGTGACCATCCGGTAAAAACCTTTACCATTGGTTTCGAAGAAGATGACTATAATGAATTTAGCTACGCCCGGCAGGTCGCCGATATGCACAGGACAGACCACTATGAAATTTTGCTACACCCGGCAGATTATCTCTCTGAGATAGAAACACTCATTCGCTACAAGGACGCGCCGCTTTCCGTTCCCAACGAAGTCCCCTTATATTTGATGTCGTGTGAGCTAAACAAATACATCACCGTGGTTCTATCAGGCGAGGGCGCAGACGAATTATTCGGGGGCTATGGGCGCATCTTTCGCAGCCCCTTTGACTACCAGCGCATGAAGCTGATGTTGCAAGAACCCGATCTGCTTGCCCCATCCATCAGGCAGTTGTTGATCAGATCATTCGAGAAAAAATACGGCCAATCGGATTTTCCGGACCCCATCTCCCATTTTCTCGCTTGTTATTACTACACCACACCATCCGACCTGCAACAGGTTTTACAACCCGATCTTCTGACAGCTGCAATGCGACAGGATCATCCGCTAAAAAACATTCGTGAAGCTTTTGAGCAGGTTAAGCGCCTGAGCCAGTACGACCAATATATGTGGTTGTTCCAGCGCATTCACCTGGAAGGTCTGTTGCGGCGGGTGGACATGACCACCATGGCAACATCCGTAGAAGCCAGAGTGCCTTTCGTGGATCATAAGCTGGTAGAATTTGTCGTCGCCATGCCCTTTGACTACAAAATCCGCTGGCGGTCTGTCTTGCATCAAGCCATGGCCGCGGTGAGCAATGCCGATCAGATTAGCGAACGCTATGATATTACCAAATATATTCTCCGCCAGACCTTCAGGAATACTTTGCCCGGAGATAATGTAACCCGTCGGAAAGTAGGCTTCCCCGTCCCACTTCACCGTTGGTTTGGCGGCGCTTACAATAAACACATTCGCCAGATATTATTAGATTCAAGTACGACGCGGTGGGGGCTATTCAACTCTGTGGGCATCGAGCAATGGCTCAAAGACATCCAGGAAAAACAAGATACCCGGAAAGGCATTAAATTGTGGATGCTAATGAACCTGGCACAATGGCTCAACATCTATTTCCCGTCATAGAAATACTAACCACCGATTACACAGATTGAACAGATAAAAATAAATTGCAAAACTCGACCCGAAGGGGAAAAATTCCGTAATACCCCGTCTGCTTACAGCGGGGATAGGAAATTTTGAGAGTTTTGCTCAAGCGTGGAACCCTCGTGGCAACCCACGGGGTATTCTGTTTCCCAGAATAAAACAAAGAAAAAATACGAAATTTGTGACAAAATAATGGCTAACCAGGAATAACATACATGCAAGTCGTCATTCTCGCAGCCGGCCGCGGTGAACGCCTGTGGCCGCTCACTCGTAACACCCCCAAATGCCTCCTCGAAATTACCAACGGCATGTCCGTCTTAGACATGCAAATGCAGGCTTTGAGCGCGATCCCCGAAATTACAGAAGTCATCTACGTTCTCGGGCACCTGGCCGAACAAATCGAAGCTAAACTATTACACTACAACGACACCCACCTCGACATCCGCACAGTGTATAATCCGTTTTTTGCCGAAAGCAACAACCTGATTTCTTTGTGGTTTTCCTTACCGTATCTGAGAGATAATATTATCGTCGTAAACGGTGATGATATATATGATAGACAGGTACCTGCAGGGCTGGTTGCCGTAGAACGTGAGCAGAACATTGTGATGACCATTGACCGCAAAGAAAAATACGACGACGATGACATGAAAGTGATTACCAAAGGAGAACGGATCTTACGGGTGAGTAAAAGGATCGACCCTAATGATGCTAATGGCGAATCCATTGGAATGATTCGCTTTTGCGGGACTGGGACAGATCGCTTGAAAGACACTCTGAACCGGTTAGTGCACTTACCGGTGGGGCGAGAAATTTTCTGGCTAAAGGCTGTGCAAGAGCTAATCGACCAGGGCTATACCGTCAATTGGTATGAATGTGCCACAGATCAATGGGCGGAAATTGATTTTCATCCTGACTTGCAAATGGTACGCAGTTCCCTGTTGGACCACCACTCTGAGTCCATTCGCCGTTGGGCGCAGACAAAATGAACTTGAATTCTCTACTTAGTAAGAATAAAAACCAACAGCAGCGAGTTGTGTGGATGTTAATTCCTAGTTTTTACCCGCTTATAGGAGGGGCTGAACGCCAAGCACAAAAAATATCTCAGGTCTTAATATCATTTGAGTGGGCCGTACATGTTTTAACACGCCGGCATAGCATATCCTGCCTCCAACGTTTACCCGCTTGGGATATTGTTGAAGACATACCTGTCACACGTCTCTACAGTCGCGGCAGTAACAAAATCAGTTCGTTATTCTACCTGTCAAATGGGTTATGGTATCTGGTACGCTATGGTCGCCGTGGAATTTATCACGCCCATGATGTAGGGGCACCTGCTTGGCTGGCTGTTATCGCGCGGTACTTATTGAAGGGACACAGCATTGTCAAACTCCGCACGGGGCGTAATGCCTATGAGAAGCACTTTTCATCAAGGTTTGCTCGTTGGCAATTTTTTGCGCTGGTCCGTCTAGTTGATCGTATTGTGGTTGTCAATAAAGAAATGGAACGTTGGTTGTCAGAGTTGGGGATTCCAGAAACGCGAGTCGTTTGTATTCCCAATGGTGTGGATACAACACATTTCTGTCCGGTGCCTGCTGGTGGAAAAATTTTACTTCGCAAAAAACTTGGTTTCCCACCTGAAAAAACTGTGGTGCTTTACGTCGGTCGCCTGGAAATAAAAAAGGGTGTGGATGTGCTGTTGCGCGCTTGGGCGCGCATACCAAAGAGAATACGTGCGGAAGCTTTATTAGTTTTTGTCGGCAACGGTACCGAGTGTGAAAAACTTATTGATATGATGACTTTTCTTGATTTGCGAGATTCTACCCTGATGGTGGGAGCGCACCAAGTTGTTCGTAACTATTACTGGGCCGCCAATATTTTTGTCTTGCCATCGCGCACCGAAGGGTTGTCTAATGCTTTGATCGAGGCCATGGCCTGTGGTTTACCTGTAATTGCCTCTAATGTTGGCGGGAACCCAGATGTAATCCGACATGGAGAAAGTGGGGTGCTCTGTGAGTCAGAGAACTGCGATCAACTTGCTCAGGAAATGGTCGCATTAATCACCGCTCCAGATCGGTGGGCAGACATGGGAGCCCAGGCTAGACGAACCGTGAGGGCGTACGCAAATATTGAATTAACAGTGAGTGATATGCATGAATTGTATTGTCAATTAGTCTAATCAGTAGACTTGGTGGAAATATTATCCTCTCCCAAATATGATGTGCTATTTTATTTCCGATGAAATTTGGTAGATTGCAACGGTTTGCTTATGTTTCAGCCAAATCACGGAATTGGCTGGGAGTACTTGACTGCGGTCTACTGATAATCTTTGGTGGGTAATCTAGAACAAGCCGATACTTTCAACAAGAACTTAATTTTGAAGGAATAGGGAAGCTTGCACATGTCAAGTGGACGTCTGAGAGTTTTGCGCATTCTGCTTTCAATCACGGAGACTAGCGCACCGTATAATCAATTTTCTCTACCTTTAGTAGGTCGGCAAGATATTACAGTTTGTGCCTATTTTAGAACGACAATTAATATCTCTAAAAATATAAAATTAATACAGGGTGACAACACCTTGTCGGGATTTTATCGTGTTCTAAAAAACGCGTTAGTTGCACATGCGTATGATGTTATTCATGCACACACTCCCCACGTAGGATTTCTATTCATCCTTACCAGTATATTTACTAACCCCAAACTTTTATCATCTACAGTGTATACCATTCATAGTTCTTACTCCAACTACAAGTTCAGGAATCGTTTGATGTTGGCGTGGGTTTTTCTCTTTTTTCGCAAAATTGTGTGTTGCAGTCATGCCAGCTACGCCAGTTTCCCGCCTTTGTTCAAATGGTTGGCAGGGCACCGTTTGCAAGTTATTCCAAATGGTGTAGACATTGCTCGCATCGATCAAAGTATCAATCAAACGCAGACATCAGATAAACCCAAAGAATTTACGATTGTCACTGTTGGGCGGCTAATCGAACTCAAACGCCCGCATATACTTCTTCAAGCATTTCACAAAAGCTGTGAGTTGAAAGTGCGATTAGTATACATTGGTGAAGGACATTTACATCAGCCCCTTCTTGCTCAAAGCCAGCAACTGGGCATTGAAAAACGCATCATATTTACTGGTCTTATACCGCGCGATGAAGTGTATCAGTATTTGCACAATGCGGATTTATTTGTTTCCACCTCGGGCATCGAAGGGCTACCTGTTGCAGTATTGGAAGCGATGGCCTGTCGATGTCTGGTGATACTATCAAATATCCCGTCCCATCGCGAAATCGCCGAGAAAGGCAATACCATTCCTCTGGTTTCATTGAATGATGTGGAAGGATTCGCGCTAGAAATTGATGGCATCTTCCAGATGACATCAGAACAAAGAGCATATCTTGGGGCGAAAAACCGAGAATTGGCTAAGAAGTTCTATAATTTGAATATTATGCATCATGCATATGAGCAGATTTATGCCCAAGTAGTCTTGGGTAACGAATATGCCTTATGAGGAGATAGCTTAGTGCAAAAAAAACATCTAACCGTGATTTACATTATGGGGTATGGACGCAGTGGTTCTACTTTCTTAGACATTCTCTTGAGTAACCATCCAGATGTTGTGAGTACTGGGGCACTGATTAATATTTTTGATTGGATTCGGGATGGTAAGGTTTGTGCTTGTGGTTTTTCTATCGAAGAATGTGTTTTTTGGAGTCCTATTGTGCAAGAAATTACTAAAAAATATCAGGACTTGGCGATACTAATGGAAGTACAAACTTCTGTCGAAGAACGTAAGAATTTTAAAAAACTATTGAGAGGAAGTCTGCCAAGATCCTTGACCTCACAGTATGGCAAAATGGTGCGTGTAATCTTCTCTATGATTGCAGATAATAATGAAAAAGAGTATTTGCTAGATTCATCCAAAAGCGCTCGATTGGTTACTGGTAGGGCATATGCTCTAAGTAAATATGCCTCGCTCAATGTCAAAAGACTTTACCTGGTGCGTGATGGGCGAGCGGTTATTTGGTCAGCAATGAAGCGTGCAGGGAGTCCGGAACGCTCTCAATCTAGCAGATATTTTCTTCGGGCATTGAGTGCAATGGGGGGATGGGTCTTGACGAATTTGAATTGCTTATATATGTTGAAGTATTTTGAGAAAGGATCCGTCATATTGGTTCGTTATGAGGATATTGTAACTGATCCTCCTAAGGAGCTTCAGCGGATAGGCGATTTTTTAGAGTTACCTACGGATTTGCTGTTTGAGAAAATCCACCAAAATATACCTTTATCTATTGGGCATAATCTGGGAGGTAACCGTCTCAGGTTTTCAGGAGAGATTACCATTCAGCCTGACTTATCTTGGAAACGCAAGCTTCCTCGTTTCTATAAGCTACTATTTTGGGGCTGTGTTTGGCCTCTTGCCAGGCGATTTGGGTATTCGTTTGTCTGGTAAATATTTGATTCCCCCAGTCAATGCTGAGGCGTGAGAAAGTGTCTTGCTTATTTTCAATGCCCGTTTTCCTATTTCCACCTGAGATAGAAATAATATGAGTATCGAAGAGTTTAACTCCAAGATAGGGAAACAGAATCTCAAAGAGGTACTGTTACAATCGCTTCCTGATTGGTACCCAGAGCTCACTCAATCTTCTTACACTTGTGTGGAAGTTCAAAATAACGTGTTTCGCTGGTCTGAGCACTTTGTATACCAGATTCTTAGTAAAGAGTATCAGCATAAGCAATTTCTGGTCAAAATATTACACGAGAAAGATAAAAAGGGACGGTTCCAGGGCATAGGGATACGCCCTTCAAAGGGTGTGAAGTTAGAATATCAGGCGTTAGCATCTATTTATAATGGATTAGAAAGAATGCCTATGGAGGGAATAACCGCAGTGCGTCCACTGGCATATTATTTAGATATGAATGCGATAGTGCTTGAGTATTTACCTAGTAAACATTTTCTTTCTGTGTTATTAGATGCAGGGGCATTCTTTCGAGGCTATCACGAAACCCAAGTCGTGGAGGAAACAGCCCGTAGAGGGGGACAGCTTTTAGCTGTAATTCATAGAATTTCGAGAGACGGCTACCCTCAATATCAACCTTTTAATTACGACAATTATCTTACAAATCTGCAGGGAAAAGCTAGTGTGTTATTCAATCTAGTTGGGGATAAGCATGTTCGTAATATAATTGATGATATGCAATATTTGCTTGAACGAATGTTAGTTCGCTTTGGTGAAACGGTGGTAATTAGCCATCTCCACGGGGATTATTACCCTGAAAACATTGTGCGTTTGCCGGATGGCCGCGTATTTACAATCGACACGACGCTTCACCAAATCGGGCCTGTTGAACAAGATATTGCGAAATTCCTAATAGGTATTGAGACTACAAAACGACAATTGCTATTCGGTTCTGTTGGTATGCGTAGCACAGTTCCGATTTGTGTCAACCATGCTTTTATGAAGGGATATCAATCCATAGGCAAGTATAATCGTCGGGTTCTGCTCGCGTTTCAATTTTTAGCTTTATTACAACGATGGGTTGAAGTATTAGAAGTAATCGAGAGCCTAATCCCCTTTAGTGTGAGTGCAATTCTCAAAAAAACAATAATTATCCCTTTCATGCTCAAGCATGTGGAGTCATTGCAAAAAAATATTGAAGAGGAAATGCAATAATATGGCTGATTATGAAGCAAAAGAGTATTATCAAAAAATAGACTCTGCCAGGAAATACGCTTCCCAATATCATCAACCCTTATCACTTGCAAGTTTACGAGCCAGAATTTTTGGATGGCGGGAAGAACAGGCTTTATTACACATGCTCGGATTGGTGCATCCAGATGGAAAAAGGGTGCTGGATATTGCTTCTGGAACCGGACGATACGTGGAATTACTACTAAAGCATGGATATCAAGTTGGAGGAGTAGATATCTCAAATGAAATGTTATCATTTGCCCGGCAAAGAATTGGTGGCCACCCTAATTTGCTTTTTCTCAAACAAGGGGATGCTGAAATACTCCCTTGTTCGAACAATCAATATGATTTAGTCACTTGTATACGTCTCTACCATCGCATTCCATCAGAAATTCGCCTTCGGATGCTGCAGGAAGTGAAACGTGTTGGAAAGGGGCAAGCAATTTTGTTTTTTGGCATGACAACTCCCTGGTTGCAGTATCGGCGCGCGCTGCGTGCGAAGATTATATCAGGACGCCATAGTAATCCCTACCCAGTTACTACCTCACAATTAGATGAGGAGTTGAAATCAGTAGGATTGAATCTCCAAGAATCTGGTTGGGTTTTGCCGTTCTTTGCGGATGGGCTAATTGCACTTGTGACATGGTAGTGACAAAAAGTAAATAATTGTACTACTCATCAGCAGCCGATGCTCAAAGGGGGAAACCAATTTTTTTAACTCCTTTGCAATGATTTCAGCTTGAAAACAAATAATAAGTGTATTCTCTGACAGGTTGAATTTGAATAATTACTATCAACCAAAACCTAAGGTTTTTCTTGTTGGTGGACCAGATGTGGATGCCCGTCTGGACCTAATGCGCGGGCTTCAGGAAAAATTTGATTTAGTAGCTTTAGGAACAAATTCTAACCTTGCTAACGTGTTCCAGGAAAATGGTTTTAAATATATTTTTTACCCTTTGAAACGCCATGTCGCCCCTATTGATGATATTTTGGCAACATATCACTTACTAAAAATATTCCAAAAGAATAAACCCACCATTGTTCACACTTTTGATACCAAACCTTGTATATTTGCTAGGATTGCGGCAAGATTAGCAGGAGTACCCGTGATTGTTGGAACAATCCCAGGATTAGGGAGCCTATACCGAAATACGGGTTTTAAATATTCAATTCTTCGTATCTTTTACGAGCCTTTACAAAAAATAGCCAGTTATTTTTCCAACTTATCAATTTTCCAAAATGAAAATGATCGCGACAAGTTTATTTCTCTAGGTATAGTACCTGAAGGAAAAGCAAAAATAATTCCTGGTTCAGGAGTACATTCAGACATATTTGATATTAGTAGATTTACTGAGTATGACCGTAATCAAATTCGGAAGGAATTAAATATTTCTCCGGATAATTTCGTTATCACGATGATAACACGATTGACCAAATCTAAGGGAGTACTAGAATTTTGTGATGCGGCCAATGGTATGAGAAATGACGGGAAGTTCGCTTTTCTCTTGGTGGGCCCGGTTGATAAAGAAAGTGTGGATTTGCTGAGCGAAAAGGATATTCAATATGTGCGCGAATCCGTTTTATGGGTGGGAAAGCGTAACGACATAGATCATATACTCGCAGCTTCCGATCTCTTTGTATTCCCAACTAGCTATGGGGAAGGAGTTCCTCGAGTTCTTCTTGAAGCTACTTCCATGGGTTTACCAGTAATCGCCACTGATTTACCAGGTTGCAAAGCAGTAATAGATGGAGGAATAAACGGGCTATTGATACCCCCGCACAGTTCGGAATATTTGGTGCAGGCAATTCGAACTTTGAAAGAGAGCAGAGGCCTTCGTCAGAAATTTGGGGGGAAATCTAGAAATAATGCAGTCAATATCTTTGATATAAAGCATATTGTCAAGATAACTGAGGAAGTATATTTCAAGCTATTGGAAGCAACTTATTGCGATTGAAATGCAGCGAATATTAAAACCTAATGGGAGCATATTATGGTATGACTTTATGTATAATAATCCGGCTAATCCCCATGTTTTAGGCATTGATAAACGGGAAATCGAGGATCTGTTTCCAGGGGTTTCGGGAAAATTGAAGAGAATAACGCTGGCGCCACCTTTAGCAAAGTATATTCCGGATTTTGCAATTCCTGTGGTTTATCCAATTCTTTCAGCTATCCCCTTCATGTGTACACATTACTTGGGGTTATAGGCTAAAGAGTAGTACAATTTCCTATTCCCACAACAGAATTATTCATCCCGTTAACTGAACTTAACAGGGGAGAGTGAAAAATTGTATTGCCAAAATGT
>CAZLNX010000047.1:0-24951 GCA_964560795.1 uncultured Anaerolineales bacterium
CGGTCATGGTCACAACTGTGCCATCGAACTCACCAGCCATGGCGCGCTCATAATATGTGCCCATCGCTTCCTCGGGCGCGGCTTCTTCAGGAGCAGCCTCCTCGGGAGCCTCTTCAGGCGCTGCAGGTTGGCAGGCCGAAAGCACCAGCGGCACGACGAGAATGAGCAGCATGGCAAAGTATATTAATCGTTTCGTCATATTTTCTCTCTCCTTGATCAATCAATTGAGAATTGAAAGAATGTTTGTACATTTGTTGAAAATTGGAAACCACTCTTGCAGTATCGAGTTGCCAGGCACCACCTCCTTTCTAATAGATCTTTTGTAAGCCAGTATTATGCACGGATATGTGGATGGAATACTTTGTTGAACGCTTCTGGCTTTTCAATAAACGGCACGTGACCGGTATCTTCAATGACAATTTCCTCGAAATCTCCTCCTGCAGCAGCATACTTTTCCAAGATATTCCTGATTTGGCCAAGCATAGGTTGAGGCGGATATGCTTCTTCCCCAGGCCATCCAGGCAGTAACCCCATACGACCCAGGAAGCCCGGATCTGAAGCAGCAGTGTCGGACACAACCAGATCATGACTTCCGCGTATCCACAAGATTTTTGGCTTGGGGTCGCAATTAATAATTTTGCTGACATCGCCAGCGTATTTTGGCGACGTGGCGTTAGTAGCGCCCCATTTTCCGGGCGTCATGTGCGGCCAGTTGGTAGATTGTATAGAATCCCCGGGGATATCTTGTTCCCCAAGGTGGGTTGTATTCATCGTCATAACCAGTTCATCTTCACGTGGGGAAATGAAGGGCGGCTTGACAAGTAAAGCCCGTAATGCTGAGCGAGGCGAAAAATCACTCTCGGTGGACATGTCGCCTTCACCTAGGCGTTTGATCAGTTCAGGATTTGAGAGTCCGCCGCCGGACCCAGCGAAATCTGGGGTCGTGGGGGTTCCAGCTTCGTCACGCGTGGCACCAAACCCAAAGGGTGAACCGGGATCGGCCAATGTGATTGACAGAAAACGCTCCGAAGCCTTCATCAGCATTCGCCATATAACCATGCCCCCCAAGGAATTGCCCACGATGTGCGCTTTGTCGTATCCCAGGTGATCGAGCAGCGCTAAGGCATCATCAGCGAAATCTTCCATCCCGCGCCAGGCATCGACTTTTGCATCGGAATCAGCCTCGCCGAAACCACGTTGGTCTGGGGCGATTCCGCGGAAGCCCTCGGGTAAACTGACCAGCATATCTTCCCACCAGGTTGCTGATGATACATTGCCATGCAAGAAAAGCACTGGAATGCCATCTTCAGGACCGGAAAACAGAACACGGGTTGTTATGCGGTCTGATTTGATTGTCTTGGCGTTTATGCCTTCCATGGTTGGAATCGACATCTAAACTCCTGTAACGTGCTCTCTCGAGGTAGAAAACCCAACCACGTTGGGTTTGTGCCTGCTACCCTTTGGAGATCACAGATATTTCTCTTTCAATTTTGTTTTCTCAACCTTGCCATATGCCGAATAGGGCAAATCTTCGGCGAAAATCACTTTCGTGGGAATCTTATATTTTGCAAGACTCTCTATTGCGAATTCCTTCAATTCTTCTTCGGTGACTTGTTGGCCTTCTTCGAGGATCATGACCATCAGGCCAACTTCACCCCACTTTTCGTGAGCTTTGCCGATTAGGGCGGCATCCTTGACGGCAGGGTGTTTCTTATAGACGGCCTCAACCTCAGCGGCATAGATATTTTCGCCGCCGCTCTTGATCATATCTTTATAGCGTCCGTCGATATAGTAGAAGCCGTCTTTATCTTTGTGGACCATATCGCCAGTATGAAACCAGCCGTTTTTGATCGTTTCTGCTGTGGCATCAGGATTGCGCCAATAGCCCGAACAGACATGCGGTCCCCAAATTAGCAACTCACCTGATTCTCCAACTGGGACATCTTGACCGTTAACGGGATCGACAATGCGCATTTTGCTGTGGAAGATGGGTTTGCCCACAGAGCCGGTCTTGGGAACCGAGTCTTCGTCGGTCATGCTGAAGCAGTTGGCACCCACTTCGGTGAGTCCGTATCCCTGTCGGAAAATGATGCCTTTCTGTTCACGCCAGGCGTTCATCAGTTTTGGTGGACAAGGAGCTCCCCCGCTGATGAAGAAATGCACATGGCTGAAATCGGCTTTTTCAAAGTAATCGGAGTCGTACCACATTTGGAAGAGTGTCGGCACGCCGAGGATCACTGTGCAGCCTTCCTCAAGGATCCATTGCATAGATGCGGCTGGGTCGAAATTACGTGCCAGAATGATGCGACCTCCCAAGTAGAGCAGGGGCGTCAGAAATGCAAACAAACCGCCGGCATGGAACAGCGGTGTATAGACAGGAGAAATATCGTATTCGGACAATCCCCAACTGGCAACTGTGTTCAGGCAGTTATACAGAATTTGGCGGTGAGGTATGACGGCCCCTTTGGGATAACCGGTTGTTCCTGATGTATACAAGATGCAGTAAGGGCTTTCGGCATCCAAGTCTGGTCGTACTGGTTCATTGGATGACACGTTTTCGAGATGCTCTTCAAGGGCAATCCCACCTTCAAATTCAGCACCACGCATGGTTGCAATATGCTCAAACTGTATTTGCGCTCGCATTTCCTCGAGCTTGGGTACAAACTCCGGCTCGCAGATCAGCACCTTAGGGTCCAGGTCATTGATCATATATTCCAATTCATTTGCAGTGAGACGCCAGTTAAAAGGTGCAAAGATCGCCCCAATTTTGGGTAATCCGTAGAATAAATCGATATAGGTAACACTATTTCTGGCGAGAATTGAGACTCGGTCACCTTTCCCAACACCGAGTTCATTGTGCATGAAATTCGCCAGGCGGTTGGCACGCTGGTTTAGTTCAGTGTAAGTAAAACGGCGATTTGTCTCCAATTCCACCAGGGCAATTCGGTCTGGAGTCAAATCAGCCCGTTTACTCAAAAGATCAGCCGCATGCATACGAGTCCTCCACTGTTTCCTCAATTCACTCGATCACGCACGAACAAGCTTCCGTAGTTATGCCAATAGAAAAAAGAACCCCTAAATCGTGTCCATTCTAGCAAAATTTAGTTTCAATTTGGTTACACATCAGGCGACTTTTGCCAGGAATCCGAGAATTATTGAATTGAATTCACCCGGTCGCTCCCAACACGATGCGTGTCCAGCACCCGCAATGATGTGTAGTTCAGCGTGGGGAATGGCTTCCTTGAGAATTCTGGCATAGGGAGGGCCTTTGATTAGATCTAATTCGCCAGTCATGATGCAGGTGGGAACTTGGATTTCGCTCAGTTGATCAGTGAAGTCGACTCCGAAGAAGGCTTCACAAAGGTTGACTATCGCGGCGAAATCAAGCTGTTTATAACGCTCTTTGGCATCTTCTAGAATTGGGGTGTTCTCTACGATCCAGGCCGGCGAAAAATTCCAGGGGACGGTTGCGTGGAAGAACCCCAGCGGATCCTGCCCCCTGAGCATGTCAACCCAACTCTCGATCACCAGCTGTAATTCTGGCCCCACTTCGCTGACCGTGTCGATCAGGATCAAGCTTAGCGTTTTGGAGGGATACTTCAAGGCGAATGCCTGAGCGACCTCACCACCGTAGGATATTCCCGCAATATGTGCGCTTTCGACATCTAGTTCTTCAAGCAGCGCGGCAAGGTCATCAGCATGCCGCTCCATGGAGTAGGGCTCTTCGGGATGATCGGATTGACCCTGGCCGCGGCAGTCATATTTCAGGAGGCGGTAGTGTTTTGTGAGTGCAGCGGTTTGGAAAACCCAGCTGGTCGCCGCGCTCATGATCAGCCCGTTATTAAGCACCAACACCGGGGCTGGTTCTGGGCCGTGCAATTCGTAATAAAGGTTGACGTCATTTACCTTTGTTATCGGCATACTTGATCCTTTTCTCTCGCAGAGACCCGCAGATGCATTTTTATAATTTCTCTCTGTGCTCTCCGTGGCTACTTAGTTTCTAAATCGCTTACCCAAACCAGGGCTTCGCCGTCCACAAAGATTTTGCCATGGGGGTTTATCAGGGTAGTGCGCAAGTTGACTAAATCCTTCTCAGGTCGCAAACGGATGATCTCGACCATGGTAGTGATCTCTTCATCAGGGTAGGCGGGAGCCAAGAAATGATATTTTTGTTTCAGCCAGTTGGTACCGCGCCCAGGTAATTTTGTCCCCAAGATATCAGAGACAGTTCCACCAAGCAGTCCCCCAGGGACAATGGTTCTCTTGAAACCAAGTAATTGCGCATAGCCACTATCTGCTATAGTGGCGTTTTCTTCTGAGACCAAATCTCTAAATGCAGATATGTCATCGAGGCTGAACGTCCTTGTTTGCGACGTTTTATCGCCAATTCTCAATCCACGATGTTCTTCTGCATCTCTCCGATCGACATCACTTTCATATTTTGGAGGGGAGTAGCTAATTTGAGCATAATCAGGTCTCGTGCCCGGCAGCCAGACTAGGGTCTTGCCTTCGCAGCCTAATTTGCCATCAGGTTGGATGACATTGGTGGTGATCAAAGCGCGATCGGGGGTGGGGAAATCCACAACTTTTAGATGAACAATGATCTCCTGGTCGACAAAGGTAGGATTGGGGAACATCAATTCCTGGAAGATCTGCACCGTGCCAGAGCCGGGCATCAGCGCACCGAGGCAGCGCCCAATGGTGCTGTAGAGCAGCATCCCATGGGCGACCGTCTTGCCGAATTTTGTGCGTGCAGAAAACTCTGGGTCAACATGGATAGGGTTGTCATCGCCCGAAAGTTTGGCAAAGAGATCGAATTCCTCTTGGGTGAAAGTTTTGGTAAAGGTTGCGAATTGTCCTATGTTCATGATATGAGTTTTTGGGTATTAGATATTAGGAATTGGAAATATGGAAGTTTCTTCGAATACCTAATATCGAATATCCGGTTAAAAACCTTTATTTGCCAAACATATTGAAGTGAACCACATCCTCCAAGGCCAGCTTCCCTTGCAGCAGCGCCGCCAATTTGTATTTATCGCCACGTTGAAATGATGTATGAGCGTCAAGAGTTTGTGTGGGGCGCTCTTTGGGCTGCTCATCATGGTAGCCCAAGGGTGTTACGGCGATGATTTCGACGTTGGCTGGAATGTTGAGTATATTATGAAGTGGTTCAGGATCCATCATGGGGTTGCCAAACCAGCGGGTTCCAAGGTCGAGTTCTGTTGCGGCGGTCATCAGGTTGACCATGGCGGCACCGATGCTGCACAGGTCCCAATCACGAACGGTCTGTGCATGTTCGCTTTGGGCTAGCGCAGTACGCTGATGCCGGCACAAGATGATGAAACATGGCGCGTTATAGAACTCGTCATAGAGTTTCAACAAATGATCGATGAAAGCTTCGGGCGTTCCCAGAAGTTGTCGGAATACATATTCAGCCTGAGTCTCAACCAGGTACTCAGCGACTTGCCGAGAGAATGAAGGCTCATCTGCGACGATGAATTCCCACGGTTGTGTGTTGGCTGGGCTGGGCGCGGCTGTAGCAGCCTGCAAAACGCGTTGGATCAAATCGCGATCTATAGGATCGGGGTTAAAGTGCAAAACTCCATGACGTTGGGTGATGGCTTCGAATGCGTTCATATTTATTGTAGAGACGCAGCATGCTGCGTCTCTACGGTTTCATGATTCATACAGATTTCGCAACTCGCGCTTGAGTACCTTCCCTGCCGCGTTGCGGGGCAGCGCTTCGACGAATGCCGCGGATTTGGGAATCTTGTACTTGGCCAGTTTACCCTGACAGAAATCAATGATCTCTTCTTCGGTCAGTTCTTTATCTTCATTGACCACCACAATAGCTTTGCCCACTTCCTGCCATTTTGGATGGGGCACCCCGATGATAGCGACTTCAGCCACCGCAGGATGCTCGTAAATCACATTCTCTACCTCTGCAGGGTAAACATTCTCTCCGCCCGAGATGAACATGTCCTTCCAGCGGTCGACGATATAGTAGTAGCCATCCTGATCGTATTTGGCCGCGTCACCGGAGTGCAGCCAGCCATCTACGATCGCTTCGGCTGTGGCTTCGGGTCGGTTCCAATAGCCAGTGGTGACATTGCCGCCGCGGATGCAGAGCTCGCCGACTTCATCCGGGCCTAAAACATTGCCAGCTTCATCCATGATGCATACATCAGTATGAATGACGGGCTTTCCCACGGAACCAGCTTTCTCAACGGCGTGTTCAGCGTCGATGATGAAAACCGTTGGCCCGGTCTCTGTCATGCCGAAGCCCTGCTGGATAATAATGCCCTTTTCGGCATATTGCTGCACCAACGATGGGGGAAGTGTCGAGCCGCCACTGGCCCAACTGCGCACATGGGATAGATCATATTTTTCGAAATCAGGGTACTGTGCCATCATCAGGTAGATGGATGGCACCAACAACAGCACGCTGACGCTCCATTCCACCATTAATTGTAGGAATCGCTCAGGATCGAAGGCACGCATGACAATTAGTGTGCCACCGGTGTGGAATATCGGTCCGGCGTACAAGCCCAGGCCGCCAGCGTGGAAAGTTGGCAGTACATTGAGATTGACATCTTGCGATGATAGATCGATAGCCTGTCCCATGCCCACGGCATTGTAGAAGAAATTGCCGTAGGTGACTTGTGCGCCCTTGGGGCGGCCAGTTGTTCCGGACGTGTACAAAATTGCCCAGGTATCGGTGTATTTCAATTCTGGCATTTCGACACCCTGGGGCGAGCCGGATGACAAGGCACCTTCATATGTGTATTCACCACCGGGGGCCTTATCGGCCATAATGATATAGGCTTCGCACCCGATTTTTGCGCGCAACTCGTCTACCGCTTCAGCGAAATCAGGTTCGTAGATCAGCACGCGTGGGGCGCAGTCATTGATGATATATTCAAGTTCGGGTGGGGCAAGACGCCAGTTCAGCGTATTGAGAATGGCACCCATTTTCCCGCAGGCGAATAGGATTTCGAAATAATCCGAGCTGTTGGCTGCAAGAATTGAGACACGGTCGCCCTGTTTGATGCCCAATTCATTTTTCAGGAAGCTAGCAAAGCGGTTGGCGCGTTCATTAAATTGGTCGTAAGTGAATTGCCTGTTTGTATGAGCATCGACTATGGCAATCTTGTCCGGGGTGCGTTCAGCATGACGTTTGATCCAGTCGAAATGGTACATAGCGATTCTTCCTTTAGACTTCCGAAGTTTCAAAAACTTCGGAAGTCTGTCACTTTTTCAACTTTCTAAACCCTCGATAATCTCTCCCCAGTGGTCGAATATCGAAAGATGGCCACCACCAAGCAAGAAATGGGGTGTGGTCTCCGGGATCAAGTTTTCCAGATAGCGACCCATTTGGGGTGGGATGGCTGGGTCATCTTCCCAATACCAGAGATGCACCGGAACGCGGATATCCGCTGGGTTGAATCCCCATGGAGACAGCAAAACCTTGACCTCGCGCGCCCAACCCCGAGCCCCGTTGCGAGTGGCCTCGGGTACACGCATTTTGACTCCCTCACGAATTTCGGGCCTGGCGAGAATTTCTTTATCAGAATCAGACATGATCGTAGCCATGGCGTCGACGGCTTCTTCGAGATCACGTTTCTGGGCATTGGCTTGAAATGCCAGAATTGGTCGTAACAGCCACTCTGGCCAGGTGCTCATTTTGAAGGCCGTACGCCAGGTATCGCTCATGCCTTCGTACGCATCAGGCCGGTTGAAGGGGGCAGATCCACTCACCAGAGCCGCTTTGATGATACGCTCTGGCATCTTGAAGGCGCAGGCGCAGGTATATGGCCCGCCGGCAGAGACTCCAAAGATGGCAAATTGATCGATCCCCAAAGAATCGGCTAGCTGCGCGATGTCATCCGGGAAATCCAATAATTTGCGCTTGGGTTGGAAATCGGAGAAGCCATACCCAGGGCGGTCGGGCGTGATCACGCGTACGCCCAGATTTTCGACAATGCTCTCGTCGGGATGGCGCATCAGGCGCGAGCTGGGATTGCCGTGAATGAAGAACACTGGCTTTCCGGATAGATCGCCGTGTTCTGTGTACGCCAAAGTGCGGCCATCGCGCAGTTGGGTGAATTTATCTTCAATTGTCATGTCTTCCTCCTTCTCCCCTGAAATCACCGCAAATTCGCACACTATGTGGTCCTGCGGGCAGGACGCTAAGTTTCTAATTTTTACTTTGCGATCTTGGCGTCTTAGCGGTTCAAAAGATGTTGCATTACGTTATACTGCCCGGAACGCCAGGAAGGTTTGTGCCTCGTCACCCTCGCCGCGTTCGACAAATTCAGCCTGAACAGGCGTGCCAATCTTGATCTCCTCGGGATTGGCAGCATCCAAACCCAGAATTTGGGCGCTGATTTTTACGCCATCGGCCAATTCGACTACGCCGGCTACATAGGGATTGTCCCGGCCGTAGCCTTCGTCGATCATCGCCGTGGGTGCGATGTAGATAGATGTAAACGCGGCCAATTTGGCCTTCCCATCCAGCTCAACCCATTCAAGTTGATCGTCATAACACTGTGGACAAATGGCGCGTGGTGGCAAGAAATTCTCTTCGCAATTTGCGCAGCGCGAGCCCATCAATTTCTTTTCATTCAGATACTCATCGAAGGATGTCGCGGTAAACGCTCGCTTTAATGTTGACATCTTAGTTTCTCCTCTCGTAGACATGCACGACACAAGTGCCCCCGGTCCCACCGACGTTGTGGGTCAACCCTATGGGAATATCGCCCTTGACCTGACGTTCACCAGCCAGACCGCGCATTTGCTTGAAAATTTCCACGGCTTGACCAGCGCCCGAGGCCCCGACGGGGTGTCCTTTCGATTTCAATCCGCCTGATGTGTTGATCGGCTTGGCACCGTCACGCGCAGTGACACGATCTTCGGCAGCTTTGAAGCCATCGCCTGGGGCGAAGAAGCCCAAATCTTCTGTGGCGACAATTTCAGCGATGGTGAAGCAGTCATGTACTTCTGCCACACGGATATCCCCCGCAGTCACACCAGCCATTGAATAGGCTTCTTGGGATGCACGGCGAGCCGCGGAGATACTGGTTAGATCTTCACGGTCATGCAAAGCAACATCCGAAGCTTGCCCGGAGCCGACGATTTGGATTGGATGATCCGTGAAGTTGTTAGCGATTTCTTCAGAGACCAGCAACAGCGCCACAGCACCATCGGTGATCGGTGAGCAGTCGAAGAGACGGAGCGGCCAGGCAATCATCGGATTGGCACGATCGTCGCGCAGGTAGTCCCAGTGATCGTTCCACGTAGGTGCGGGTTTGCCCTTTTTCTTAGCCGAGGCGATGCGGCCTTGCATCCAATCGGGGATAGTGACACCAAACTGAGCATTAGGGTTGAGCGCACCGTTCTCGTGGTTCTTGATGGCGACATTCATCAGGTGTTCGGGCTTCATGCCAAATTTGTCCATGTAGGCAGAAGCAATAGCAGCGTAGAAACCTGGGAAAGTGAAACCAGCAGGAACCTCAAATAGAGTGTCAGCCGCAGCGGCCAATGTATCCGTGACCTCAGCGGTGGGTAGGTTGGTCATCTTTTCGATGCCGCCCACTAAAGCAATATCATACAACCCCGAGGCAATGGCCAGAATACCCTGGCGCAAGGCAACGCCGCTGCTGGCGCAAGCATCCTCGATGCGTACAGCTGGCCGCGGCGCTAAGCCTGCCACATCGGCCATGATGGGAGCAGTATGACTCTGTGCCTCGAAAAGATCGCTGGAAAAGTTGCCGATATAGATAGTCTCAATGTCGGCAGGGTTGAAATCTTTGTCGACAGATTTCCGCATGTCTTGAAAGGCCTCCACGAACAGATCGCGGCTACTTTTGTCAGGAAAAGCGCCAAATTTGCACATCCCTGCGCCGACCACGGCTACGCCGCGGTTGAGTTTTTTATTGCTCATATTGATGGTCTCCTTGTTGTATTTTCAGGCAGAGACGCAGCATCCCACAAGGGGACAAATGTGCTGCGTCTCTACATTAATCTTTCAAAAACTACTCTCTCAAATCTCTCTTCAAAATCTTGCCCATCCCCGAAATGGGTAATGCTTCCATGATTTCAACACTCTTGGGAACTTTGTAACGGGCTAAATGTTCTCGCATATGCTCCAGGAGTTCATCCTCTGGGGCCTCTGCTCCTGGCTTTAGCACTACGCATGCCTTACCAACCTCGCCCCATTTCTCATGAGGCATGCCGATGACGGCGCACATATGAACAGCGTCATGTTTGTAGAGCACATTTTCGATTTCTGCGGGATAGACATTCTCGCCGCCAGAGATGAACATATCCTTCTTGCGGTCGCGCACGTAGAAGTACCAATCATCATCATATTCGACGATATCGCCGGTGTGGAACCAGCCGTCATCATCTAACACTGCTGAGGAGGCCTCAGGATTTTTCCAATAACCTGAGAACCCCGATGGTCCTTTGAGAATTAGCTCACCTGGTTGGTTTGGGCCAAGGGGTTTGTTTTTCTCGTCCACCACGCGCACGTCGACAAAATAATTTGGCCGTCCGATGCTGCCTGCTTTGCGAATAGCATCTTCCGGGGGTAGGGCGAACAGGCCAGGGCCAAATTCCGTCATGCCGAAACCCTGTTTGAAGCGAATGCCTTTCTCTGCGGTGTATTTTTCTACCAAGGGGACGGGCAGTGGAGCGCCGCCGCTGGTGCAGAAGCGCAGGCTGCTCACGTCGGCTGTTTCCCAGTTGGTAGCTTGCGTCATGATCTGGTACATGGTTGGAACGCCGGCGAAAACGGTCACTTTTTCACGCTCGATCAAATCTAGGACTTGCTCGGGGTTGAAATCTCGGGTTAGGATGGTCGTGTTCCCAAAGACCACCTGCGAAGAGATATAGGCAAATAGCCCTCCAGCGTGGAAGAGTGGGAAGACGCATAAATACGTATCGTCATGCGCAAGATCGTGGATCACGGTATTGAGTACATTCCAGCAAACCTGACGATGGCTGATTTGTGCGCCCTTTGGTAGGCCAGTTGTGCCGCCCGTGAAGAGCAGGCAAGCTGTGTCTTCTTTATGAACTTGCTCATTAGTTACAGGTGTATCAGGGGCGGATTGCAGTTCACTTTCATAGTGTTTGCTACCCGGAGCTTGCCCTGAGCCAGTCGAAGGGATGCCATCACCTTCAATGTGGAGATAGTGAGTAGTGGATGGTGGGAAGTGGGCAGAAATCTCTTGAACAGTGTCTTTGAAATCGTCCGAATAAATCAATACTGTTGGCGTAGTATCCTTCATAAGGTCAACCAGCTCGCGCCAGTGCAGCCGCCAGTTTAATGCGGTATGGATAGCCCCCAATTTTCCGCAAGCATAGAATAGGTCTAGATGTTCGATCCCATCTTTGGCTAAAATGGCAACTCTATCTTGGAAACCGATCCGAGCGGTATCACGCAACCAATTCGCCAGGCGATTAACGCGCTGGTTCCATTCCTTGTACGTCAGACGCAGTTCAGGATCCTTCCCTGCATCAATGATTGCTAGTTTATCGGGGGAGTAAATTTCTCTTCTGCCTAAATAATCTCCAATATACATCATTCACCTCCGGAAACAATCTTGTTCGTGGATTTTGTGGATTGACACGGCAATGCAAATAATTCCTCTAATCCATGAACTAATTTTTATGAACTAGTCAAAATCGAACGACTTGGCAGCCAGGAATTTCCTCAGTATGGGCCAGAAGAAATCTGGTCGTTCCATATACGTCATATGGCCGCACTCCGGCACCATGATCAAACGGCTGTTGGGTAGTATGTCTGCCATCTTGGCTTGCTGCCAGGGTGGAATAGCGCGGTCTTGTTCGCCGGTCAGGATCAGGGTTGGGGTCATCACATTGCGGTAAGCGTCGGGGTCGTTATCGACATTCTCGAAGAAAGGATCTTGGGCTGCGGTCAAGCGAACCAGGCAGTATTTCTTATCTTTATACCGGTCGTAGAATTTGAAACGGCCGCGCTCCATGGCCTCTCCATAGATCTTTGTGGAGATATTTTCCCCGAAGGTTTTCTCGTACAAGTATTGGGTATAGATGTCGAATACTTCGTCTGTTGAATCGTAGAAGCGCAGTGAAATATCATGATACATTTGAAAGAGCGTTTCACGGGTAAGCAAGATACCCGATAATGTCAGCGTATGTAGGCGATCTTGATGCAGACGGCCTAACTCGGCGCCGATGAACCCGCCATACGAAACGCCGATAGGGTGGATCTTGTCCACGCCGACCTCATCTATAACTTCGATCAGGTAATCAGCCAGGCGATTGATGTAATAGGGTTCGTCCTCTTGAGATGATTCGCCCTGCCCGAAATAATCGTAGAGCAGGATATCGTAGTCGGGGTGTAGAAATGGAACTGTGCGATACCAGGATTTGGTCAGCATTGCCAGTCCGTTGAGAAAGACGACGACTTCTTTTTCGCCTTCGCCAAAGTATTCCCAGTAGATTTGACGTGTGCCATTTTCTACTTTGATGTAACCAGTTCGTGATGGAGTATATTTTTCGTTGTTGGACATTTGTACCTTTTTTCGTTGAACCGCAAAGGCACGAAGAACGCTAAGAATTATTTTGTTATATCTTAGCGACCTTTGCGTCTTGGCGGTGACTATATAGAGCGTTTACTCAACCAATCTACAATATCAGGCCAGAGTTTGTAGCGTGCGCTTCTGCTGATCATGATCCCGACGTGTGTAGATGGGATAACTTTTAGTTCTTTATCCTCACTGGAAACTAGGGACATTATGCTCTCCGATTGCGATTGTGATACCAGATGATCATATTTTGCGACGATATTGAAGAGCGAAGCCTTGATATTCGCTAAATCGACAGGTTTGCCGTCAATGACATGCTCTCCTTTGATTAGCTTATTACCGCGCAGGTATGTCTTTACAAATTGACGGAAAGCCTCACCCGAAAAGGGGATTACATCTTCGATCCAGCGGTTGATCACTTGCCAGGCGCGAACTGAACCTTCATCGTCGACCATTTTCATCAGGTTGATGTAGGAGCCCACGAAATTCTCAACCGGCTTTAGCATTTTTGCCCAATGGCGGATTAACTCTCCTGGTACATTCCCAACAGTATCGATCAGCTTGTCGATATCGATACGACCTTCATCAAGCCACATGGCCATAGATCCCTCAGGCTGGCTGGAGAAGTCTATCGGTGCCGTTAGCAAGATTAAATTGCGGATTGGCGCTTCTGGGTACAGGGCTGCATATACAACGGCGATAGTCGCTCCTATGCAATAACCCAGCATGCTAATTTCATCAGAGCCTGAATGCCGGCGGACTTTCCTCACTGCCCGAGTGAGATATTGGGTGACGTAGTCATCGAATGTCGTATCTTGATCCTCAGGACCAGGCTCTCCCCAATCTAATAAATAGATTTCGAAACCCTGATCGAGCATGAATTCCACAAAACTGCGCCCAGGGACGAGATCGAAAATAAAGGACCGATTGATCAGCGCATACACCAGGAATAGCGGAACTGGGAACCGTTCTTCTGGGGGTTTCGTAGGTACATAGTGATACAGCTTGGATTTGTTCAGCCGCCAGATCTCTTCCCTGGGTGTTTGGTTGATGGGCGCGTTGTACGAATCGACGATTGCTCGCATGCTTTGGATATAGCGTGCGTAGGTCCGCTGCGCGACCTCGGCAGCTTCACTGGAAATCGAAGCGGAATCTTCTAACTGGTAGAAGAGATCGTCCCAGGGTAGGGTGACAGGAGCTTTGGCATCCATCTTGCAAATCCTTCTTGGATCAGAAAATCACTTCTTCTTCGCTTTCTGCATATCGATAAGCTCATCCATTTTGGCGTTGAGATCATCAAGCGCCATTTCTAGGTGGGTGAGACGTTTGGCGATAGAAGTGATTTCTTTTCGAGTAGGCAGGCTCATCAGCTGTAAGTATTGCTCCATCAGATCGCCAAACTGCTTTCGAAATAAGGTCATTGTGTCGAGACTGCCTTCAAGCTGCTGACCCATGGATTCGGCAAAACTCTTACTTCCCACTGCCTCGCTCATCACATTCGACCACGATTTTTGAAAACTGTCATAGAATTGAAACATCTGAGCAAAGGGATCAACGAGTTCCGTTTCTTCTTGGGATTCAGCCTTTTGTTCTTTCTTTTCTTCACTCATCTCAACCTCCTCTTTACCGGAGATAAACGGTGATAAACAATGATAGAGTTTTGTATCTCATTTATCTCCGTTCATCTCTGGTTACTCTTCAACAACATATGCGCCTGGTGCATCCATAATGGGCTTGAATTCTTCATTGCCCATGGTAGGCGGCTGCACCTGCTTCCCAGAGCGTTTCTGCAGCCAAGGGATCCAATCGACCCACCAACTTCCCTCTTGATGGTCAGCACCCGCTAACCATGTATCGGGACTTGTGTTTTCGTCATCATTGGTCCAAAACTCACGTCGCTTTTTGTCAGGGTGATTAATGATCCCGGCGATATGCCCGCCAGTGGTCAGCACAAATCGCACCGGACCACCCAAAAGTTCGCGCATCAAGAAGGCGCCCTCCCAGGGGACAATATGATCACCAAGTGCGGCAACTGTGTAGGTGGGGGTTTCAATATTTCCCAGGTCAACACCAACGCCCTTTATTTTAAGCTCGTTTTTCTTGATCAGCTTGTTGCCCATGAAGAACTCCCGCACCAGGAATTTGTGGACCTTCCCAGGGACGCGGGTGTTATCACTGTTCCAGTAGAGCAAGTCGAAGTCTGGGGGTGTCTTCCCTAACATGTAGTTGTGTACGATGTAATTCCATAGCAAATCATTTGACCGCAGCATGTTGAAGGTGGCAGCGATATTCTTACCATCTAGATAGCCGCCGCTGACATCAATGAGCCACTCCAGGAACTGAACCTGCGGCTCGTCTATGAAGACAGTCACATCGCCGGCGTTGGTGAAATCTTGATGTGTAGTGAAATACGTGGCCGAATTGACTGATTCATCCCCGGACACTGCCAAATAGGCCAGCGCAGTCTGCTCGATGATGCCGCCCAGGCAATACCCCACAGTATTGACCACATCCGAGCCGGTGATAGCTTTGATCACTCGCAGCGCGTCCAGGGGGCCCAAATCAATATAATCATCCCACTCAAGGTGCAGTACGGAATCATCGGGGTTCTTCCAACTGATCGTGAAAACAGTGAAACCGGAATCCACCAGATATTTGTACATGGAGTTCTCAGGTCGCATATCCATGACGTAATACTTATTAATCCATGGTGGGATCATCAGCATGGGAACCGCGTGCACCTTTTTGGTTGTGGGCGTGTATTGGATTAACTCGATCAAGGGATTACGATAAACGACTTTGCCTGGCGTATTAGCTAAGTCAACACCAACTTCGAATGCATCTTTACGGGTATGGCTAACGCGCCCGCGCTGCATGTCCTCCAATACATTCTGGAATCCTAGCATCAAGTTGGCTCCGCCGGTTCGGACGATTTCCTGCATCACAACCGGATTTGTCATCACAAAGTTGGAAGGGCTAAGGGCGTCGGCGATTTGCTTGGTCCAGAATTTGGTGCGATGATGGATCTCAGGATCGATAGTTTCATAACTATCGGCCATGTCTTCCATCCATTGCGAAGTGATCAGGTAGGCCTGTTTCATTGCATCAGCAGCAAGATTCTCACTCCAAACATCGTCTTTGAAGCGGCTGTCAGCTTCGACAACTTCCTTCGCTTCACCACCCCACAAGCTAGCATAGGTGTTTGCTGTCAGCTCAAGACCTTTTAGCGCAGCGACTGTACTGGCTTGCTGCATTTGCCCGATAGCGGCCACCGTTTTGTTCATCGTCTCAAACATTGTTTTCCACATGATGCGATGCTACCTCCGTGAACCCAATTTATGAATCCACGAAGTACACAAAGAAGCACTAAAATTTCAATGATCTTCGTGTACTTCGTGCTCTTCGTGGATTCTGTATTTACTCTTCCTTATCGGAACCCGTCCAGATCTTCATCCAGTCTGCCTGGGCATCCATGGCTTTATTGGTTGCATCCTGCCAGGTTTTCAAGGGACTTTTCATGGCTTCTGTCCAGGTCTCAGATGCCTGAGAAAAATCTAAACCCTTGATCATTTCAAACCATTTATCCCAGAGCTCTTCCTGGGTAGCTCCCCAACGCTCTGCCATCTCCTGGAATTTACCTACAGATTCGACAGCTTGCTCAGGCATCCCCTCTATGGATTGCAAATTCTCAATCCAGCTTTTGGTCCATTCTGCCTGTGAGCTGAAGGTGTTTTTAGCAGTCTCCTCCCAGGTCTCGAGAGTGTTTTTCCACATCTCTGGATCTGGTGTGCCGCTAAAGGATTTGACGCTTTCAGCCCATTTATCCATCAGGCCTTTTTGTGCCTCACTCCAGGCATTGAACATTTCTTCAGCTTGCTTGGTCCATTCAGTCATTTCACACCTCCATCTTTGCGTGAAAAATCAGATAAAAGTACCGGGCTGTCATGAAAGCATCAATGTGGTATTTACTACTGGGAAAATGATTTGCGCATCCAACTGAAAATCCTATCTTTGAGATTTTTAGAATCAATTTCAGTCTTGGAGACTTCTCGGGTCGATACGCATTGAGCGATAAATTGATTCAGAATACTTGCAAATGCATTGGGACGTTCCAAGTGGGGCGAATGTCCAGCGGAGGGAACAATCAACATCTCAGCTTGGGGTATTGCCTGCAAGTATTGACGACCAATTCTTGGTGGCGTGATACGATCTTTGCCTCCCCAAACGAGAAGGATGGGCAGATCGAGGGCAGGAAGCTCAGATTCGACGTTCCAGCGTGATACTGCGCGAGTGAAGGTTAGATATTGCCCCGGAGAGGCTGCGACAGCATCCTGGACTAGCGCCCGGGCGAGATCGCCCCTTTTGGGGATCCCTGCCAGGCGTAGCGCGTTGCGCATCAGGATGCGGCTGCCAAATTCTAGAGGGAGCAGTAACGACTGTGAAAGTAACCCTGACGGCAGACCGTTGGGAGGTCCTGTATCTTCCAGGAGCAGCCCCCGGACGATGCTTGGATGTCTGAGCGTAAAATCGGTGGCGACCACACCCCCAAGTGAGTGGCCGACCAGAATTGGGTTGTTAAGGTTCAGCGCCGATATAAATTCGGCTAAATCATTCGCCAAATCTTGGATCGATAGTTGGCCATTCTCTTTCCTCAGGGGCAGTGTTTTCCCTTGAGATGTGCCGCACCCTCTCAGGTCGGGAGCGAAGGCCTGTACATCTATTGGAAGCCGCCCGAATTGCGGCAGCCACCAACGGGAAGATGCATAATTTCCATGAACAAAAACTAAAGGAACATCACCTTCCCCGGCTTTTCGATACTGAATGTTAAGATTCGATGTCTCGATAGTTGGCATCTACTGCCCACTGTTTACTGAATACTGTTCACTGAGCTGTCCACTGCCATACAGAAGCAGCCATGCTTATGCCACCACCACTGGCGCAGAAAAGAACTTTGTCACCGGGTTTTGGGCCGCTCCCCTGGTTGATGGCATCGTCTAATGCCATGATCACACAGGGAGAGCCGGTGTATCCCCACTTATCCATCACCCAGTGAGTCTTCTCTATGGGCTGACCGAGCAAATCCATCATGGCTTCGATGGTGCGTAAGTTGAGCTGAGTCAGCAAATAATAATCAACATCATCAAAGCTCAAATCGACTTTATCCAACGCGCCTTGGATCAGCTTGGGCCAGTATTCCGTATTGAAGGTCTTGGGGAATTTCTTGACGAACTGTACAACCGGCTTTCCGCCGTATTGATCTAAGTTTTCCGTGGTGGCAGGCAGATAGGTCCCGCCGCAGTAAATTCCCAGCGCATCGTGGAATTCGCCCTTCGCCAATAGGTTGCTAGCCAGGAAACCTGGTTTATCTCCGACACCCAGCAGCGCTGCTCCCGCTCCGTCGGCAAAGAGATTGGCCGTGGTCTTGTCAGCCAGGTTGAGATAGCGGCTCATGCCATACCCGCCTACGACCAATACGTATTTGAACTTGGGTTCGGTGGCGATATAGCGTGCTCCCTGGTCCAGGGCAGTGACCCATCCCGCGCAGGCGCTGTTGACATCGTAGCACCCGGCGTTGACTGCCCCCAATTTATGCTGCACCACGATCGATGTACTAGGCGAGAGATAATCTGGCGTGTCAGTAGAGACAATGATCAGGTCGATCTCGTCAGCGGAAACGCCGGCTTTTTCTAACGCTTTTTTGCTGGCCTCGACGATTAGATCTGAAGTAGATTGATCTTCAGCCATCCAGCGCCGCTCGCGGATACCGACATTGTCGATCAGCCACTGGTCGGTGGAACTACCGATCAGTTCATCTACCTCGGCGTTGGTAACAACTCGTTCG
Source organism: uncultured Anaerolineales bacterium (assembly GCA_964560795.1). Taxonomy (GTDB): domain Bacteria; phylum Chloroflexota; class Anaerolineae; order Anaerolineales; family UBA11858; genus NIOZ-UU35. Next base: position 18,415 of record CAZLNX010000047.1, read on the forward strand.
GGGACATAACTCCCCGTGGAAAGAATTTGTGCGTATCTAGTCATAGTTGAGTAGACCTTTAGGGTTTCAAAAACCCTAAAGGTCTAGATAATTTAGGTTCCAACGACAATGCCGCCATCAACGCGCAGTGTGACACCGGAAATGTAGGTGGCTTCGTCGGATGCCAGGAATAAGAACGCGTTGGCGATATCCTCAGGTTCGCCCATACGCCGCATGGGGGTCTTGGCGATCATGCCTTCCAGGATCTTCTCAGGCATCTGCTTGACCATTTCGGTCAGCGTAAAGCCCGGAGCGATGGCATTAACGCGTATTTTGTGGCGTCCTAATTCTCGCGCCCAAACTTTCGTCATGCCGATCACGCCTGCCTTCGAGGCAACATAGTTAGTCTGCCCAAAATTGCCATCCAGGCCGACGATGGATGTGGTGTTGATGATTGCACCACCATCCCCTTGTTTGATCATATACGGAGCTACTGCCTGGGCGCAGTTGAATACACCTTTCAAGTTGACGTCGATGACCAGGTCAAAATTCTCCTCGGACATCTGACCAGCCAGTTCCCCATCTTTGACCTTGACGAATAAGCCATCACGGAGAACGCCGGCATTGTTGATCAGTACATCCACGCGGCCATATTTTTCGACTACGGCGTCGATCCAGGCTTGTACATCTTGGCGGTCAGCTACATTGACTTTATAGAAATCTATCCCCAACTCTGAGGCGGTATTTTGGCCCGCTTCATCAGCCAGATCGCAGATGATGACCTTGGCTCCTTCTTCAACAAACCGCTTGGCCGTTGCTTTCCCGATCCCGGCAGCTCCCCCGGTAATCAAACAAACTTTGTCTTGTAGACGCATTTATTACTCCTTTTGATTTAGTTCATGAATGGGAATGTATTGTTCGATGAAGTTTACAGCATCTTGCCATTGTGTGAACCCGACTTCTTCATCTGTTTGCACATGACGGATAGCACCCCGATATGATGCTGATTCTTCGGAATCTTCAGCGGATTCTCGTACAAAACGGATGACGAATGAGCTGATAGCAGGTTGGGTTTCGTTGTTCATGGCAAATCCTATTCCTTAAACAAAATAAAAAGCCCTTTGTTATCCACGATTAGGATAGCAAAGGGCTGTAACGAGCAGGTTACAAAATACCTATTCAGCCAGGGTGAGACGCTGATAGAGCTCTTCAGTTTCAGGCGCTGGCAATACATCGAGCTCTTCTTTCAGCGTATCCAGGCATCTTTGGTAAATTCGAGCAACCTGACCGTGATCTCCAAGCTGGTCATAGGCAGTCATCAAGTGACGATATGCGCGTTCCCAACAGTTGTCGTAACTCAAAATCGTCTGGCACAAGTTGATCGCCCCCTCGATATTGTTGTTCTTGAGACTCAAATCGCAGTATTGGTCAGCAGTGCGTAAGAACAATACCGACAAGTGTTCTCGTTCTGCTGCAGCCCAAGTTTCATAACGTGCATCGGGCAGGTATTCACCCCCATAGAGCGCTAAGGCGTCTTCGACTAATATCAGCGCATCATTTGGATCTTCGGGGAGATCTCTCTCATTTTGATGGATTGTTAACAAAAATTGTTCTGCATCGATCCAGATATCTGCTTCTGGGCGTAGAGCATACGTTGCCCCCTCGCGCACAATGAACGCTGAATCGCTTCCTGCTTCCCGGTTGGGCTCAAGTACATTATACAAAGTACTCAAGGCGACTTTGAAGTTGCGTTGCGAAGTCTCAGGATCGACACCAGGCCAAAGATGCTCGCATAGCTGTTCGCGATTTAGGGGAGTTTGCCGATAGGTGAGAAAAATTTGGAATAACTGACGTGTTTTTTCGCGCCGCCAGCCATTGTGTGGGATTTCCTGTGATCCACGCCAAACTTGAAATGTTCCCAAGGTATGTGCTTTGAGTTGATAGCCTGGATGGCTCTTGATCCCACCGAGGCCCATGTCGTTGAGCAGCTTTTCGGGATAGGCACCCTCCCAGCCTTTTTCGCGCGCCAAGATGAGTAAGGGGATCACTAGACGCTCATCTGGAAAACCTAATAGTGTTGGACGCGTGAAAAGGAAATCATATTTTTGTTGGCGGCAAACGGAAAGAACGCTAGCTAGATTTTGCGATAGACGCTCAATATCTCCTTGGCAGTAGCGCCCCAGGCATAACCACAATTGCGCGGCGTTGATACCGAATGGATCACTACACTCTCTGAAGCCGCGCACTGCTTGTCTCAACCAGTCAGCAGCCTCTTCGTATCGTTCTGCCAGCGTGAGGCTTGCGCCCATGGTCATTCGTACCAATGAAGCAATCCATTCATCTCCGGCCTGTCGTGCAAGCTCAATTCCCTCGAGTGCGATTTTAGTCGCTTGGTCCAGGTCGCCTTGGTATCCATATGTTCTGCAAAGCCCCCAACAAGCCTCAACGCGCAAGCGTGGGATGGCTAACGTACGGCTGATTTCAATAGCTTTTTCGAATTGTTCTCTGGATTTTGAGAAATGATCAGGCTCTGGGCCTAACATCACGGCATGTCCCAAGCGCATGTGCCCGACCGCAGTGATAAAGGGAGAGTTCAGGGCCTCACCACGCTGAATCCCATCTGTCGCTGTCGCATATGCATCCTGGTGATTGCCTTGCATGGCGTAGATAAACGAAAGCAGCAGCAAGGTCTCGCGATGCGATCGGGCGACACGAACGGGTTCCCGTCGTTCAGTTTCAGCCAGCGCTTCTAGCTGTTCTTGAGCTTCCCTGATGCGGCCAGTGCGTAGCAGCACGCGAATCAGCAACTGAGAATCGGCGGGCCCCTCTCGCATTAGCGCCTCTGCTTGGTGACGGAGTTCTTCCGCCTTTTCAACTTCCCCTGTATCGAGTTTGTTCTCAGCTAACAATTGATATAAACGAGCTTGGGCTTCGCGATCGGCAGTGCCATCGCTTACCCTGAGAGCCTGCTGCAGCAGTTCCTCAGCACGGCGAGGGCTGACCGTGTCAAGATAAACTCGCGCCTGTCCGCGCAGCGAGCGGCTGAGACCGTCGGTGAAACCGCGTTCTTTGCACAGTGTCTCTGCCTGTTGGTACCAACCCAAGGCATCTTGAAAACGGCTGCGCAGCCTCGCCAGGTCTCCAAGGTAAGTGAGCAGGACAGGATGTTGGTGAAGCATTTCGGGGGAAAAATTATCGAGATGAGCTGCCAGGGTATCGAGACGCCCCATGGCTAAAAGCCGTGGTCCATAGGTACCCAGTAGTGTGGCGGCCTGATGGAAATCTTCGGCCAGGAACAAATGGTATATTGCCGAATCGGTATCTTTTTGCTCCTGATAAAAAGTAGCAGCTTTTTTGTGCCAGGATTTCCGCTGGTCAAGATCAGTTTGCCCCTGGAGAAAGCGATGGAAAATATGATGGTAGCGTAGCTCGCCGTTCCCCATATCGACAACGAATAACTCATGCTGCCGCAAGTGCTCCAATATCTCTGCGCTGTCTGTACTTTCTCGGATCGCGTTGCACGCAGTTTGCGTCATCACCCTCAAGGTGGCAGATATCCTAAGAAACTCCTGGATTTCTTCAGGCTGGTGCTGCATAACTTCGTGGGTAAGTACCTCGAAGAGGCTGCTGCGAGATTTCGCGCCCCTACTCAAAACATCCTCCAGGGAAGTCACTGCACCACTGCGTAAACTTTGCCAAGTTAGCTGCAGTGCGATTGCCCAGCCTTCAGTCAACTTGGCCAGGCTTTCAACTTCTTCTGCTGCTAGCTTGTGGTCGTACTGTTGGGCAAATAACTCGAATATCTCATCCTTGGTAAATTTGAGTGTGTTGTGGTCAATGAATAGCACATCGCCACGAGCTTGCAAGCGCGGCAAATTGGGTAACTTTATTGGAAGTCGAGAAGAGAGCAGCACCTTTAGCTCAGATGGGGCAAGCCCTATTAAACGGTCGAGAGCGTGGGCGATCTCTGGGATATCGGCAACTAAATGTACATCGTCTAGAATCAAAATTGTAGGATCATCAAGGCTTCCACTTAGGGCATTTAGATATTGATGGATAATCTCCACCATGGGCAATGGATCCTGTGTGTTGTCCCAGCCTTCCAAGAGGGGGATGGGCAGACTCTCGATATCAGGAATGGCTAATTGGGTAGCGTGAAGTAAGTGGAGTAAAAAGACAAATAAGTCGTTGTCCTCTTCTGTTACCTGGTACCAGATTACAGATTTCTCTTGGGCGAGGGAGGTAAGTATTGTGCTTTTGCCATACCCCGCGCTAGCTTGAAGCAGGGTTAATCGATAATAGGGGATTTCGGCAAAGGCTTCAACAATCCTGCTGCGCTGGAGCACACGGGCTGATGGGGTAGGGGGTGTTATTTTTGTGCGAATTACTCGGGGAATTAGCATGAATAATCAAATACAACCTGAACTGGTTGTATTTGAAATTATACCGGATGCTTTTCGTTTGCATGTATTGAAAGATTACAAAATTATTCAATTATGCGCATAGCCATAATATAAGAACAATTTACACAAACATCCTATTTCTTAGAAAAAAACACATACCAAAATTACATCGAAACCATTCGCTGACGGAAATTCAAGCTAGCAATATACCCATAACCACTTGCGTAAAGCAAAATCCAACCCACTAGACTCCACACCCCATTAGTGATCACATAGAACAACAAGCCCAAAGCATAAAACGCTATCAGCGCTTCGATCCAGGCATTGGGGTCAATGGGGAGGGTATATTCGCTCCTTTGCACAGATTGTTTTCGTCCCAGAAGATTAAATTTTGGTGTCCGCAAAAATGAGCTTTGATTACCTAAAAGCGCTTCCGCAACAGCTCGGGTGTTATTCAGTGATAGGCCCATGCCCATCACTACCAACATCGCAAGATTACTAATTCTCTCAATACGATTTTTTCCTTCGTATCCCATGGCCACCCAATACATCAACAATGGACCTAGAGCCGCAACAGTGAACAATGGCGTGATCCATAAAATTGGACTTTGTGAGGATACCAGGGGTAATGTTAAAGCCAAATTCAGCAGGATCAGCGGATGTACAATGTAATTCGTCAGGTGAATTGTGCCTTCGAGCTTGATCAACAAAGGGTTATTAGACCGCCATAGCTGACCTAGCAATTTGCGCGCTGTCTGGATACTACCTTTCGCCCAGCGAAATTGCTGGCGTTTAAGCGCATTAATGTGCACAGGCAGTTCTGCAGGAGCGATTACGTGTGGGATGAAGCGAATCTTCCAACCGCGCAGTTGGGCACGATAACTCAGATCTAAGTCTTCTGTCAATGTGTCGTGATGCCAACCCCCGGCATCCTGAATGCAAGCCCGATGCCAAATGCCAGCAGTACCATTGAAGTTCAGGAAAACCTTACTGTTGCTGCGCACGCCTTGCTCGACAATGAAATGCCCATCGATGCCATTGGCCTGAGCACGCGTCAGCCACGAAGAATCCGGGTTAAGATGTCCCCAACGGGCTTGTAAACAGCCGATGTGTGGATCATCATCAAAGTAGGGCACGAGTTCCTTCAAGAATGATGGCGGGGGCAAGAAATCTGCGTCGAAAATAGCAACGTAGTCACCTTTCGCAGAATTTAACCCAAATTCCAGTGCCCCGCCTTTAAATCCCACGCGCTCTGGGCGGCGGATGTGGACAATATCTAAGCCTCGAGATTGCTGCACTGTTACTGCCTCCGCAACAATCTCGGCTGTGATATCCGTAGAATCATCAAGTACTTGTATATGCAGGCGGTGTGATGGATAATCCAATTTGCCGACTGTATTGATCAAACGTTCTGCTACATAGCGCTCGTTATAGACAGGAAGCTGAATAGTGACCAGAGGCCATTCGTAACCAACGCCGACATCTTTGATTGGCACAGGTTGATATCGCCTGGCTCTAATCCAGGCCAAGATGAGCGAGTTATAGCCGTAAACAGCCAACAAGGCTGCGCTGATTACGTAGATGATCTCTAATATTGCCACAAAATCACCACAAAATGCCTATTGGTGGCTCCCCGCGTTTCTCATGAAGCCAGCCATCCACACCCATACTACGTCCAGCCTTGGTCGCGAATACGACGAACAAAATGCCGATGATCATCACGTAGCTCCAAGGCCAATCATGCCCAAAGGTAGCAAAATAGGTGTTCACAATGAAGAAGGAGGCTAATATGCTGATGAGGGGCGTAAAAGCGCCTATCAAGAGGAATAATCCCAAGGTTAGCTCGCCAACTAAAAGGAAAGGAGCAAAAACCTCTCTGATAGGCAGGATCACGCTATCGCTAAAAGAGGCATACCACCACAAGGGATTTTCACCCTGCGGGAAAACATATGTAAAGAAATTGCGCAGTCCACCCGGTGTGTAAAATTCTTTATTGAAATTGCTCCACCAGGTAGTCAGGAACAATAAGCCCATCATGATGCGTAAGAGGGCCACCCAACTTAGGGAAACTTTGTGATCGTTTTGGAATATATTCATAAGAAACTCCTGGTATAAAGGATTTTGTAGGTGGCCGATACCACAGCCACCGATTTAT
>CAZLNX010000048.1:0-24861 GCA_964560795.1 uncultured Anaerolineales bacterium
CTCCGCAGCCAGTCGTTCATGCCATCACAGGTGATGGCTTAGTAGTTACCTAGAAGCTAACAATAAAACAAGACGATGAAGATTCATGTTCGCGTTGGTTGGTGATATATTTTTGATGCACGCAATACTATCTCAACCAGGGACTTAATGTGAAACAATGACTTCAAAATCACTTCGAGTGAAAGTCTTGAATTTATTATATACTACGATGGATAAGGATGTACTAAATCCACTGGAACTTAATTTGAATTATGAGCTCTCAGAATAATCCTTTACATAGTGTGAATAGAGTTTTTAGTGAGCCGTTGGATCGAGAATTGCCACCTTGTGATCAGCAACGATAGCCAGGACTTCTCGGCTGTGAAGATTATTCGTCAGGAGATAAGAATGCCACTGCCTGACCTTCATTGTCATCCATAACAATCTCGAGATGGTGGTTAGGTCGATAGGCACTTACATCGATCAGATGAATACATTTTTCGATGTTCTCATCAGCATCAATCCACTCAGAAATACTGTTTGGTGATTTGTAGAAAAAGTCTTTGTTGAAGATGGCATCGTCATCATCGACATGAAGCGCCAGGGGATAGATCTGGGCTTCCATCAGATCTTGGAAGAAATGTGTACCCAACGAGGGGTCAGGTGAGGGGCCGATCCCTTCGCCCGATAATTCGACCAATGCCCCCGTGTTATTAATATCAGCATAGCTAACAAACACGCCTAGATCCGTATTTACGCTGCCCCAACGACCTGGTCCCACGCAGATGAATTCCTTTTCACCGAACTCGCCGTTCAAGCTGGAGATGGCCATGGAAATTTTATGTCGGTCAGATTGCGTGGGAAGCGAGTAATACCCATCGGGGTTTACAAATAGCACATAGCGGATATTCGATAAGTACCCGCGCGGCACCATGAAACGAGTGGACAGCACGACATCGTCAGGGAGGATATTTTCCGGCAATCGTACTTCGTAATCAGTCTGCAAATGCGGTTGTGGGCGACACTGTAATAGAGAGATGCGAACCTGGGGGTCAAGTGCGCGCGGATCGGCTATTTGAACCGTAAATTCCATATCCACCGCGGCATGGTAGTGTTGTTCAATCGTGCGCAAAATTTTACCCAGCAGCTTCACAAAAGGTGTACGCTGAAGGAAATCACTAAATGTGAGGGCCAAGCGAGGCACGTCATCATGTTTGACGCGCATCCTGGGCGTGGTGAAGAAACCATCCTGTTCCAATTGAGTAATGAACCGCAATGGTCCATAACGGGGTGTGAGCACTTCATGGATGGGCAAGGTTACAAATTGATTGTTTTCGAGATCAATCAGATCAACATAGTGTTGAGAATACCGTCGAATAGCGTCAACGGAGTCATCCGGTTGCAACATGGGATGGCTCAAGGCTACCAGTCGAGGATAGTCATCCCCCATCCGCCCGACGGCTCGAGTTCCTAACCCCCATACCAGGCGCGCAAACCCGTCCTCTCGCCGGATCTCTGGAGACCAGCGATATAAATTGCGGCTAAACGCTACCCCTGCGGTATGGGGCAAGTAATACTGCCCAAATTGTTCACCCTGGACAACTTGTATGAGAACCGCCATTCGTTCGTCGTAATCCTGAAGCCCTCTACTGCGGCGGTAAAGCAATGCCTCAGGTTTCAAGGTACTGGCGTATGTGCGAGCAATAGCATTCGTCAGCGCATGTAAATTTTCGTCAGGGGAGCCTTGATTGGGACAAAAATAACTGTCATATTTTCCAGCGAAAACCGTCCCGAAATTATCCTCTAACTGGCTGGATGAGCGTACAATCAATGGTTTAGGGCCGATTTCTTCGAGGATTACCTTTAACTCGGCTAGAACTTCTGGGGGAAATTCTCCAGCCTGAAACTCTTCCTGGATTTGTTGATATTCGCTGCGGATGCTTTTCTCAGGCTTGTATTTCTGGTCGTTCCAATGCATCAGGCCGTTCATAGCCATGAAGATATAGATCAGATCAGAGCCCAAGAAATATGATTCAGGCACATAAAGACACGATCTCACATCTTCATCCGCGACTTCATTTAATATTCGAGCTGCCAAAGTCATTCCTGCGGCCTTGCCCCCGATTTTGCCATTACCGATCCTACGTTGGTATAAATCAGCCAGATCTTCTATTGTGAACCATTTTCTGGCAATATCAATATACAAGGGCTGGTCGCTAATAATACGATTGATCAGTGCAGTCTTATAGTGGTTATAGCGATTTTCTTGATCCTCACGCTCAAGTAACGGCAATTTCTCAATATTCAGAGCTTCCTTTAACAAAGTGCTTTCAGAAATAAGGGTTGGATCAGCAATTCCAATATCATCAAGCGTTGGTTGACTGCGCGCCACTAAATCTGTTTGCATTTCTTGTTCTATTGGATCAACGCGTGCCCAAACTTTTGTGGAACGCAAGAACTCATTATCAACAATTGCACCGTACCCGCGTCGGAATTGAACATCTTCATCATCCACAATCTGCAAATCCAAGGTGTAACAGGCAGGCGTAGCTTTCTCACAGCCAATTTTTCGGCGACTCTCCGCTAGAACTGCTTCCAAAGTGACCCCCAGCGCACCTAATGCAGCACTTTTACGATCCGCCCAAGCAACCAGATTGATGCCTGCCCTGCGTCTGTCGACAAATTTACCTTCATCCCGCGATTCTTCATATCCCAATTCCGGTCCAAACCGATAAACTGCTTTTACCGTTTTGTCCACTTGCCCGAGGTATTCACCAATTTGCCTTCCCACCCCCTCAATCACATCTCCACATATCTCGCAACGCCCCATTCGTAGGGCACTCATTGTGTGCTGTTTGTCACCCGAAAAATTCTTCTCAGCACAGAACAAGATGGCTTCATCAACCATCTTACTTGCTAAGGCTTGATCAACTCGAAGAGCACACATATCAAATATATCAACATACAAGAAGAAGACCCATTTGTTTTAACAACATGAGCAAATGGGTCTTCTTCTATCTCAAAATCTACTTATGGCCGTTTCCGTTACCAAACACGCCTTCATAGCCACTATCCCACATGGGCAATGGCCGTTCGTAGCCCGCCAATTTTAGACCTGTAAGCGCGGCCGTGTTGATATCCATGGCGCGGAGATCTTCTGACGAAAGGTCTATTGTGCGATTATGCCCAGATAGCATGGTCAATATCTTAACTTCTTCAGCCGTAGCATTAATGAAGTTCGCCAGACGTTGGCCGCCTTCTACAGGATCAAGACGTGCCCTCAGTTCAGGCTTGTGACTGGTTATGCCATAAGGGCAATTACCCTTATGACAGGCGTAGCACACTCTACACCCCAGGGCGATTTCGGCGGCGCTACCGAAACCAACGGCATCCGCGCCCATAGCCAGCGCTTTGAAAGCATCCAACCCGTTGCGGATTCCACCTAAAGCGATTAATTTGACTTTATGGTGAACGCCATAATCTTTGAGAGCCTGTACCGCGGGTGGGATGCAGGCAATTGTGGGAATCCCTACCCCCTGTGTAACCAGGTCAGGAGAGCACCCCGTACCACCAACCAAGCCATCAATACTAATCGCATCCGCCCCTGCTTCTATGCAGGCAGCAACATCATCATAGGGGCGTGAAGGGCCCAGCTTAAAGAATATTGGATACTTATACTCAGTAACATCTCGCAAGAAGGCGACAGTGTTCTTCATATCATCCAGCGATTGCACATCATAATAACGACAAGGGCTAAGTGCATCTGTTCCGACTGGGATGCCGCGCACGCGCGCAACTTCTTCTGGCACTTTGGCACTTAGTAAGTGGCCACCCATGCCGGGTTTCGCTCCCTGCCCGATTTTGATCTCGACACCATCACCGGCGTTGACATAATCAGCTGACACGCCCCAACGGCCTGTGGACCATTGGATCACCAGATACCCACCAGGGTCCCATTCTTTGTGACTCATCCCTTCATCCGAATAGCCCCGAGACAACCATTTTTCTTCAGGTAATACCCCGCCCTCGCCGGTGTTGGTTGCGATACCAGTCATAGCCGCGGAAATTGCCAGAGCTAATTTAGCCTCTTTGCTCAAGGCACCAAAGGACATCGCCGGCCAGACAAAGGGAAGTTTCAATTCGATCGGATTATCACTCGTATCCTCACCGATGACCACGCTCATATCGCAATGTTCACGATATTTATCCTGTGGCGCGGGGCTGGCAATTTGACTGGGCACCACAGTGATCATGTCAAAATTGGGGGTTGGTCCCTGTGTGCCAAATCCACGCAGCAGGTACTCGCCGGTCAGCGACTTATGATGGATTTCTTCAATCGCACTAAAGGTCCAGGGATAACGGCTGATATACTCCGACTCCGCTGGATTGATGCGAATAGCATTGGAAGGGCAAAACTCAGTGCAAATCCGGCAACCCACACAGGCGTTGAAATTCTGGATGATCATCTCGCCCGAATGAGAATCTAAAGCATAGACACCATGAGGACAGACCTCTACGCATGTGGCGCATTTGCCATTCTGAAGGGCATTTACACACAAACTTCTATTTACACTTATACAAAAAGCACCTACGACAGCCATAGAATCCTCCTAGTGGTAAAAAGGCCTTTCCGAGGCCGCAACAATTTTCTTGAAACCGGTGAGGTCAGCATTTATTTCATAAGTATCGAATAGGGCTTGTAGTTTGGCAACGTCATCATCCATCATCTCATCGACGCGGACGTTATGTCCCAAGCTCTCCCACTCACCACCGATATAGATTTGTCCACGAATCAGGTAATTCGCCAGGTTTGTCCCCGCATTCCCAACAACGATCACCTCGCCGGCAAGCATGTACGTAGCCACTTCGTTCCCCACGTTGCCACCCACAATGACAGTAGCTCCCTTGTTCATGGTGGCAGTAAAGTCGCCGGCATCACCATGGACGACAACGGTGCCGCCATAACAATACTGACCGGCACCATAATCCGTGCTGCCTTCGACAATGATCTCTCCACCGGTCATGTTGTCGGCGATATATTTACCAGCGTTCTTGGTGACCTTGATGGTTGCTCCGTCGTTCAGAACCCCAACGTAATCTCCAGCATTGCCACGGATAACCACCTCCCCCTGCTTCAGACCCGCCGCCAGGCCGTGTAAATGGCCAGCATTCTTGAGTGTCACCGGTTGGCCGTTGAGAGCATCTTTGAGTGCCTCACTTACTGCTTTGAGTTGCTTTGATTTCGCATTAATTGTTTCCATGGTTATTCTCCTAACATCCCGTACAGTTATTTTGAACATTTTCCGTTGTACCTGTGCGAACGGGAGTACGATACAACCGAACGAACTTCTGTACAGCTTCACCATGTTTTACGGGATCAGCCAGCGCATCGAGCATCAAAACACGCAAATCATTGAAGGCTTGAGCACGCTCACGACGGTCTTTTTCGCTTGCCGCGGCAGCAAGAGCATCCATATCTACATCCGGCGTTACGGTCAACAGATTCATCTGTAAGGCATTGCGAACAAAGATATCGCCTGATCGTGAGCGAATGATCAACGTAGAAGCATTTTCTCCGGTACCTAATGCGCCAACAGCAATATCTGCTGATTCGCCCAGATAATCATCACAACTCCCGCACCCTGTGCGAGTATAGGATTCGGCTTGCTGGCGCGGGATAGTTTTCACACTCCCATCCCAAAGCGTAACTCGCATCCACTCGCGATCCGCTGAGACATCAAGGCGCATGGCTTGGTCGCGAGGTACACCCATGCGCTTCACCAAGACATCTTCAATCAGGTTTGGTCGATAAATCCCAGTGCAAAACACAGCGATACTCAATCGAATTGCATCCTGGTAATGCCTCAGGCGTGGATTGGCTGCTTCTTTGATTTTTCGGATTGCCTGGGCAGCACATGGTGAACCAACGACAGCGACATTTTCCATCCTGCGCTCAAAGATGGCCTCATTCAGAACATCTAACACCGGCGCCCAAAGATATTGGGGCCCCACACTATCGACAATTTCTTCGACTGAGGAAGCCACTCTGGCAATGGGCTTGAGCTCCCATGGATCAAGATCTAGCATCACCACACCGTCTATCAACCCGGCGCTTCGGCCAGCAACTAGAATACTGCGAATGACATCATTTGGCGTACCCGCTTCTATGGGGCCACGGGCTCGCGCCGACAGTGTCTTTTTTGCTTCCATGGCTGGCCAGCGCTCCAAACGAGGGCAGACTTCCTCACAGAATTTCTCGCAGAAAGAGCAACTATCAAACTGTGTCGTTGAGTAACCAACGGTTTTGGTGCGCTTCTCCAAAATTGGGTGATCTCCCCCATTCCAACTCAGTACCTGTTTAGAGCACGCTGCAACACATAGACCGCATCCAGAACAATTATCGAGTACCCATACATCTCTTTCAAGCCGTTCTGACATATCTACCTCCTAATCTATTGGCGATCAGATTATCATCTTTTGTCATATTATTTAGTTATGGACAGTAAGCCTTTCTGGCTGCTCAATTTTTGGTTTCACAGACAAATCGTCAATTTCGCGCAACTCCTCTTCAAAGTTATCCAGCATTTCAGCAAATCTTTTCCCCTCATCAACAGTAAAGAAATCTAGCTGCAGGCGTCTTGGATCAATCCCATGAACTTCTAATTCCCTCTGTAAGGCTTCGACCCGCTCTTTGGCATATAGATTTCCACTTCCATAATGGCATTCCCCTGAAGGACAGGCTCCCAGAAGTACCCCATCGGCTCCCTGCAAGAAGGCCCACAAAATGTGATAAGGATCGAATCGAGCAGAACAATTCGTCCGGATAATACGAACGTTTTCCGGGTATGAGAATTGTCGTGCACCCGCAAGATCAGCCGCGCCGTAAGCGCTCCATTCGCAAGCAAGAACCATAATCCTACTGGCATCCTTAGTGAACGAAGAAGACTGTAGCGCAGCCTGAATCTGAACAGGGATCTCAACGCTGTCCCAGCCAGGCAAACTGATAGCTTGAACAGGGCACACCACAACGCAGTTTCCACAACCGAAACAGCGTATCTCATCGACCTCAGAAAGTGAAAGGATTCCATCGCTGCGCTCTAGTTTGATAGCGGTATTTGGGCACACCGATGTACAATTTCCGCAACCCGTGCAAAGAACTGAATCAATTTGGGCTGTCGGCGTTTCCACCTTGATAGTATCCTGCTCCAAAAAGCGGATCACGCGCGAGCTAATCAGGTATGCCTGAAGCAATGATTCATCAGTATCAGCAGGCTGTTGAGCACTGCCCAGAGCGTAAATCCCCGGCTCGGCAAAACGCCCTGGCCTAAGTCGCATACGCGGCTCAGCTATGAAGCCATCATCATCAAGTGGTAAACCCAGAAGCGAAGCTAGCTTAGGGGCGTTGTCTTGTGGTATCAGGGGCATGGTCAACACTACCCGATCGAAAGGCACCCGAATCGGCTCACTTGTTAGCGTGTCGTGGATATCCACAGTTGCATCCCCAATCACAGGGGGGAGCTCACCGCGATAGCGGAAAAAGGTGACGCCCTTTTCGCGAGCCTTGCTGAACTCTTCTTCGTAAGCACCCCCTATTCCCCCCAAATATAAATCGCGGAACAAGACAGTAACATTGATATCGGGATTAATTTCTTTGGCCTGAATAGCCTGACGAATGCCAATATTGCAACAAACTCTGGTGCATAACCTGCGCTGGCTCTCTTCGGCACAGAAGATCATTACAATATCTTCAGATTCCAACCCCTCACCTTCACTAATCGCCCTTTCCAATTCGGTTTCGAATTCGGCCTGGGTTTTCACCCGGCTGCGATCGAACCATTGGGCCTCACCCAGTCTTTTAGGCTGTGCAGCGTTAGCGACTATGATCGCGCCGACATTGTGGTCAGTGGTTTGGCCGCCTTGTTGTACTCGCACAACATAATCCCCTGGATGCCCAGCTACCTCAGCTACCTGGGCATCAAACAACGTTTTTATCTGGGGATGTTGCAGTACAGTAGCCCCCATTTTTACCGTCCGCTGCCGGGTGCTTTTCCGCAGATCATCAGGATTAGCCGAACCGAAATAACTGGCACTCTCTACCAGGGTTAGAGGTATATCATTTTCGGCCAGGGATAAAGCTACCGTCAATCCGCTGATGTCGCTCCCGATGACCAAGGCAGATTTGACAACGCGCCCTATGCGAGGCTGTTCTGCAGAGATTGTCGCCAAGCGAGCTACCCCCATCTCGATTAGTCCAGCTGCTTTTTGAAATGCCACATTCGGATCATCATGAATATAGACACATTGCTCGCGAATATTCGCCATATTCACAAAGCTACGAGCCAAGTTTACCGATTGACCAGTCTCACGGAATAGACTTCGAACCAGGCGAGGGGAACAACCTGCGACCAACACCCGATCTAGATCCTGCTCGATAATCGCTTCGCGGAGACGTTCCCGGCCATCCTTACTGCATGGGTACGCTTCATGCGTCACATAAGCGACTTCAGGCAATGCACCTGCACGGTCACACAATGCCTGAGTGTTGACTGATTTACTAATCCTGTCGCCACAATCGCATACAACCACACCGACACGTACAGGAGACACCAACTCTTGCTTTTCGGCCTGAGATGTTACAATCACGCTCATCGGTTATTCTCCATTCTTTCGGCCTGCCAATAAAGCTGTCACGTCTTGAATGAAATTGGGACGCAAATCAAGTTCTGTGCCAACCCGGTAATAGCGTCTGCGATAAGATGGATCTGACACAGCGTCACCATGTGCACCTATCACATCGCTCAACTTAAAGGTTCCCGTTGGACAAATCAGCACACAAGTTCCACATCCGATACAGCGGGATGAAACTATCTGGAAAGGTGTGCTGACCTTTTTTGCTATCCCACGCTGCACGACGCTAATCGCGTTAATATTCGCAATCTCGTTGCATGCGCGCACACATAATCCACAAAGGATGCAGGCATTTTCTTTTTGCATTTTGAAACGAATTTCTTCAACACCCAGCTCTTCTGCTAATGACATGATTTCAGGAGTGTTATAAGCGCTCGCCATCAACAATTCGACTGTCATTCGCCTGCTACGTACAACCATTTCGCTGCGGGTTTTCACAACGATCCCCTCCTGACAGGGGTAAACACAAGCAGCTACTAACTTCGAAGAGCTAGAATTCTGGCCAACCTCCACTACGCATAACCGGCAGCCGCCGTAGGGTTCAAGAGCAGGATGGTGACAGAGCGTGGGCACGGATATGCCATACTCATGACAAGCCTCAAGCAATGTTCGCCCTTCTGGCATTTCGACGGATTTATTATCTATCGTCAAGGAAATCATGGTCACTCCACCAAAATCGCATCGAATTTACAGACACTTTCACACATACCACAACGGGTACACAAAGCATCTTCAATCACATGGATCTCTTGTTTTTCTCCGCTGATCGCACCAGCAGGGCAGTTGCGCAGACATACCATGCAACCAGGACAGTTTTCAGGTATCACTGAGTAAGTAATCAGCCCTTTGCAAACCTTCGCCGGGCAAGTAGCGTCCATAATGTGGGCTTCATATTCGTCGCGAAAGTATCGGATAGTCGAGAGTACCGGATTGGGGGCTGTCTGTCCCAAACCGCATAATGATGAACGCTTGATTTCCTCGCCCAGTTCCAGCAGATATTCCACGTCTCCGACTTGGCCCTCACCTGCACAGATCCGTTCCAGAGTGGCCAGCATAGCTTTGGTACCGATACGGCATGGCACACATTTTCCACAAGATTCTTCTTGAGTAAATTCCATGAAATAGCGGGCAAAATCCACCATGCAGGTATCTTCATCAGCGACAACCATACCCCCGGAGCCCATGATGGCGCCTAAATCTGTCAATGATTCGTAGTCCACTGGTACATCCAGATATTCAGTCGGGATACACCCCCCGGATGGTCCCCCAATTTGAACCGCTTTTAACGCTTTACCGTCGGGAATGCCACCACCAATATCAAAGATCAACTCTCGCATCGAGATGCCCATCGGCACTTCAACCAATCCCGTATTGTTGATATTGCCTACCACAGAGAAGATCATCGTACCCTTACTGTTTTCTGTGCCGATACCAGCATACCAATCTGCTCCCTTATCAATGATGATTGGTACAGAAGCCCAGGTTTTTACGTTATTTATATTGGTTGGCATGCCCCATAGTCCGCTCTCCGCTGGATAAGGCGGTCGCGGGCGAGGTTCGCCAATTCGACCTTCAATGGAGGCCATCAAGGCTGTTTCCTCCCCACAAACAAATGCCCCTGCCCCAATGCGAATAGCTAGTGAAAAATCGAAGCCGCTTTCCAGGATATTCTCCCCCAGCAAACCAGCTTCTTGAGCCTGTTGAATGGCAATCCCTATATTTTCTACGGCCAAAGGGTATTCTGCTCTCACATAAACATAACCTTGATGTACGCCCATAGCGTAAGCACCAACAACCATGCCCTCAATGACCGCGTGAGGATTTCCTTCAAGGATCGAACGATCCATGAAAGCGCCAGGGTCTCCTTCGTCCGCATTACAGACGATGTACCCCTCACCAGCCTTTATTGTATTTTCTCGGCACAGTTCCCATTTGATCCCAGTGGGAAAACCTGCCCCACCTCGGCCACGCAATCCCGATGTTTTAACTTCTGCGACAACTTGTTCTGGGGAATACGAAGAAAGCACTTTTGCCAATGATGAGTATCCACCCAAGGCAATATAGTCATCCATTCGATTAGGATCTATGGTGCCGAGGAGGTTCAACACAACCCGTTTCTGGCGTTGATAAAACGGCAATTCGGTTTCCTTATGAATATGATCGCCGTTTTGGGGATCTTTGTAAAGCAATCGCTCTATAATTTCGCCTTGAACAAGCGTTTTCGAAACGATCTCTGAGACATCTTCAGTGCTTACTCTTTGATAAGAAATCCGCTGTGGATAAACTGTAACTAGTGGGCCGCACTCACAAAAGCCAGGACATCCCGTACCAACGACTTCAATCGGGGTGTCTAATTTCGATTTCTGAATTTCCTGGCGAAGCTCTTCAAGTACCTTTTGGCTGCCCAAAGCCCTGCATCCCGTTCCGTCGCACACTCGCAAACATGGCTGGCTGTCATCCCAATCAGATGTGATGACCTCCTGCCAATTATTGAAATCAGCGACTGTTTGCAATCGATTCATCAGTCCGTCTCCACCTTGATTATGCGCTTCAGTAAGCGATCAATCTTCTGGAGCGTCATTTGTCCAGAATACTCATCATCAGCCAAAACGATTGGCCCCAAGGCACAAGCTCCCAGACAGTTGACCGTTTCAAGTGTAAACAACCGATCACGCGATGTCTCACCCGCCTCGATGCCTAGCTTGGATTCCAAGCGATCGAGTAACTGAGGGCTGCCACGCACATGACAGGCTGTACCCATACACACACACAAGTTATATTTACCCTTGGGCTTAAGACTAAAAGCATTGTAGAAAGTAGCCACAGCGTAGGTTTGCGAAAGCGGCACACCCAACTGCTCACTGGCCAGAATCAAAGCTTCTGGGGGGAGATATTGAAATCGATCTTGAATCTCACCCAACGCGGCAATCAATGAGCGGTCGCCCTGGGCCTCTCTTTCGATAATGTCATGAATCTCACTGATAGAAAGTTGCATAGGCACTTCTCTCCTTAGTGCGCTCATGGGAGATAGAATCGAAATTCATAAATATTACCCCCAACCATATTGAAGAATTTAATATGTACAAAAGCACTACTCATTGTAGCGAATAGTGCATAAGGGCCACATAAATTTCTTTGTTGTATACGTGAGAAATATGTGAATATTAGATAATCAGATTGTGACTTCCAGCCAAGGTTTCGGTAAACACCCCGTTGAATTTACACGTGTCAGATATCTCAGCAATTATCTTGTTTATCGCAAGCTAACATATACCCCACGCCACGACATCGCAAGATCATTTTCGGCTCACCAGGATTCACCTCTAATTTTTGTCGCAACTGGTAAATATATGTGCGCAGGTAATCATAGTCATCACGATACTCATCACCCCAAACTGCAGAAAGGAGATGTTCGTGAATGAGCACCTGATTGCGGTGTATGGCAAGCTCATGAAGAAGTTTATACTCTGTAGGCGTTAGGTGAACCTGCGTCCCACCGACCATCACGCGGCGCTTGGGGAGATCTATGCGCAATTCACCGCATTCTATTTCCGCTTCCAGCGGTCCTGCAACTTCCGCTTGGGAGCGCTTTAGCACGGCCCGCACACGAGCTAACAATTCTTTTGAACTAAAAGGCTTCGTGATATAGTCGTCCACCCCAACTTCAAAGCCGCGCAACATATCGGACTCTTTGACCTTCGCTGTTAGCATGATGATGGACACATCCGAAAACTCATATACCCGCCTTACAACTTCGTACCCATCAATGGGACTTGAGAGCATGATATCCAAGAGTAAAAGATCGGGCTGTTCCAAGGCTACCAGTTCGATTGCCTGCTCTGCACTGCGTGCAGTTAGCACTTCATATCCAACAGCAGCAAGAACTTCGTGAACAAGGCGGACGAGTTTGGGCTCGTCATCAACGACCAGGATTCTACCTTCACTCATAGGATCTATTACTCACCTTCTTCCTCAGACAATTCCCACCGTGGCACCGAAAAACTCACCATAGTCCCCTGGCCTTCTTTACTTTCAACCCAGATACGACCTCCGTGTGCTTCTACAATAGCACGAGCAATCGGCAATCCCAAACCCATTCCAGGGACACGAACCACGGATGATGATTTTACTCGGAAATATTTTTCAAATAGAGGGATCAAATTCTCAGGAGAAATACCAATCCCTTGATCAGCAACACAGACGACCACATCAGATGGTCGCAGTTCCCCTCGAATGACAATCAATCCCCCATCAGGAGAGTATTTAACAGCGTTGTCCAGAACATTACGAAATACTTGCTTGATCCAGTGAGGATCTGCTGCAACGATAGGGATATCGGAAGACAGGTCTACAACGATATGGTGGTTGTCTGTGCGACGCTGCATCTCCGCGGAAACCTCGTGGGCGATGTGGTGCAGCCGAATAGGCTCAGTTTCAATAGAAAGTTGATCCACCTCAATCAGTGACGAATCCAGAATGTCGGTAAGCACCACCTGCATATTGTCGCATTCTTCATCAATCTGTTGAAGGAATTCGATCTGCTTTTCATCACTCCAATCCACTTCGTCCAGTAATAACGCAGTGGCATATCCTTTAATTGCACTCAAAGGCAAACGCATTTCGTGGGAAAGTGTGGACATCATCTCAGAGCGCATACGCTCAGCCTCGCGCGCCTCACGGATCGCATCGGCTTTCGCTGTCAGCCGTTCCCGATCTATAGCCAGGGCAACTAAATCTGCTAGTAATTGGATAAATGGAAGATTTTCTTCAGTAAATACAGCCGGCCCTTCTAAGGTCTCAAGTACCAGCACTCCATATTTTTGATCATCCACAGAGATAGGTGCCGCCAGCGTACAAAGTGGCAATTCATCCACTCCTAAAGAGCGAGACATCACATCCCAGTTCGCCTGGCGCATATCTTCCATCGCTTGAGCGACTTGCGTTGGTGTGCTCCAAAGACAGGCTTTCCCCTCATCGAATACCTTCCCAGTGACGGATTCCCCAGCTTGCAGACCAATCTCTTTCAAAATCTCAAGATCATACCCAAAGGCTGCCGCGGGGCGAAACAAACCCGCTGACTGATCCCAAAGCATCACTGCACCAATCTCTGCAGGCTCCAATACACCAATGATTTTATCCATGATCGCCTCGAGAAGGTTCGGCAACTCGAGTTGGGTAGTGATTGTTTTTGAAACTTCAGCCAGAGCATGAAGTTCAAGCGTGAGACGTTCGATTGATGAGGGCATATTCAGATCTTTTCATACGCTGAGTAACGTTGCCCAGATTTATTATATCGTATCCTTTCCCGTAGCAAATTCAACTCTTGAGTGAGTCACCACGCCCTCATTCATTTTTGGCGGCCACTAAGGGAACAATGACTGTTTGGATGGTTAGGCTACCGAATAGGGTTACTACCCCCTGTGATTTCACGATTAATCATACTTCTACATTTAGAGTATTTGAACGCAAAAAGATCGGAGGACAATATCATTCTCCGATCTTTCTTATGTTGAGGCTTATCCACTTCAGTAAATGAGTTTATCGTTCAAATCCTATGCTGCTGCGATGGCTTGAGCAAAAATCTCGATGGCATTTCGCAATAACACATCATCAACGATCAAGGGTGGTATCCAGCGAATGACTTGAGAATAGGTTCCACAATTCATCAGCAACAACCCGTTATCCAGGCAGTACTTCTTCACAGCCGCGCTGACTTCCGTACCGGGCGTGCCATCGGGGTTGGTGAATTCGACGCCTACCATCAATCCCAAACCACGCACATCACCGATGATGGGGGATTTCTCTTGCAGGGTTTTCAGCTCGCTGATTAGGAGCAGCCCCATCTGCGCTGCATTCTCAACAAGACCATCTTGCAGCACTTCAATAGTAGCTTTGGCTGCGGCACAGGCTACTGCATTCCCCCCATAGGTGCCACCATGACTCCCAGGGATCCACTTGTTCATCAACTCCTTGCTAGACATAATACCTGAAAGCGGGAACCCCGAGGCAATCCCTTTGGCAACTACGATGATATCGGGCACAACGTTAAAGTGTTCCGCGGCAAAGAATTTCCCTGTCCTCCCAAACCCAGATTGAACTTCATCATAGATCAGTAGCAAATCATATTCGTCGCAAATCTCTCGCAAGCCAAGTAAGAAGGATGCGGGTGGCACGATATAGCCACCCTCTCCAATTACAGGTTCGACCATGATTGCCGCAGTCTCGAAAGGAGCTGTCTGGGCTGTCAGCATGTGCCGGACTTCTTTCAAGCACCATTCGCTAGCATACTCAGGCTCCCAGCCATGGCGATAGTAATATGGGAATGGAGCAACATGGATTCCTGAAGCCAGCGGCGCATACCCGGCGCGATAGATATGGTGTCCTGTATCGGTGGCCATGGTCTGGTTGGTGCGTCCATGAAAGGCACCCTGGAAAGTAATTATATTAGGCCGCTTCGTGGCATGTCGTGCCAACTTCATGGCACTCTCTACAGCTTCAGCCCCCGAGTTTGTGAAGAAAAAGCTATCGAACGATGGATCGGGCACAACTTCCAAAAACGCGTCGGTCAGTTCTATCAAGGGGAGGTGATAATAATTGTTGACCTGGGCGTGGATTAGCTTTCCGACTTGCTCCTGCGCTGCAGCAACAACTCGGGGGTGGCAGTGCCCGGTGTTGGTCACACCAATCCCAGAAGTAAAGTCCATATACTTGCGGCCTTCTTCATCAAAGACGAAACATCCTTCGCCATGGGTGATGGTGAGAGGAAAGATCCGTTTCCATACTGGAGAAATATGCTCTTGTGCCATCATCAACTCCTTATTCGAATGCCAGCATTTGAACAAAATATCAACTGGTTGAGTGTATAAAAATAGATACGCCTTGTCAATGAATGAACATCATATTATCGAGTAGAATCTTGGAGAGAAGCTGTTCAATTCAATCCTTATTTGGCTGGAAAGGTGGACAGGCCTATGTCACAAAAACGCATCGGCGCATTGACCATTGGACAGAGCCCGCGCCCAGACCTGGTTGAATCTCTCGCCCATATTCTCCCAGGTGTTGAGATCATCCAGGCCGGCGCGCTGGATGACTTGACAACTGTTGACTTACCAGATACGGAAGGCGTGGCCTACCCCCTGGTTACGCGCATGAACGATGGCACATTAGTCATGGTTGCTGAAAACTTCATTGAGCCAAAACTTCAAACCGTCTTGGACAGACTGGAAACTGAAGAAATTGCTGCAACATTACTTATGTGCGCGGGAACGTTTGCCAAACTACATGGTACTCAACCGCTCTTCAAGCCATTCAACATCGGGAAGGGGATATTGCACTCCATGAGAATAGAATCTATTGGCCTGATCGCACCAGTTCCAGAGCAAGAAGCACCCATCGAACAACGTTGGGATGCGGTCGGGTTTAGGACAACGGTTTGGACAGCCGATATTAATAATCAGGATCACTATTTTCAGCAACAAATCAGCGAGCGAATTCTTCAACACAATCTGGAATGCATCGTGTTGGATTATTTCGGTCATCCAGCAGCATTAGTCAAGCAACTGCAGAAGTCAGTTGACATCCCGGTCCTAGATTTAGGGTATCTGGCGATGTCGACTCTGGCGAGCACGTTTTAATTGTTTCCAGTTCAAGTGACAGTCAACTTTAGGAGATTGAAGAATGAAGACAACATTAATTCAAGGCGGCACAGTCGTTGTTGCAGGGAGTGTCTCCCAGCAAGACTTGCTTATAAAAGGGGAAAAGATCGCGGCCATTGGAGAACTATCCGCAATATATGCAGATCAAACCATAGATGCTGGGGATTTGCTCGTTCTGCCGGGCGGTGTTGACACGCACGTACACTTCAATGATGTCTTCATGAGTACGATCAGCGTACATGATTATTACACCGGTACCCTATCTGCTGCCTTTGGGGGCACAACGACTGTGCTTGATTTTTCTAATCAAGCCAGGGGTGCCACCCTGATGAGCACCATCGATGCCAAGCGCGCCGAGGCCGAGGGTCTAGCCCTAATCGATTGGGGAGTTCATCCTGTCATCACGCAACCTACGGATGCAACGTTGGCTGAAATTCCACTGGTCGTAGAGGCCGGCGCGCCAACCATCAAATGCTATATGACCTATCGGGAAGAGGGCCTGCTGATCGAACAGCCCGACCTGAAGAAGATCCTGGCTGGCCTGCGTGACGCTGGTGGCATGTTGATGGTGCATGCCGAGGATAACGATTTGGCAGAATCGGGAGTAGCCAATTTGCTTGAAAATGGCTTCACTGACAAAATCTATCACACCGAAAGCAAACCCCAAAGTGTAGAAACAAAGGCCATCGCTGATGGCATCCAAATGGTGCACGAGGTAGGCGGCAGGTTGTTCATTGTACATCTGGCCTCACTCGAGGGCATGAGAATGATCAATGCAGCGCGTGCCGAGGGGTTGGATGTTCTCGCCGAAACCTGCATGCATTACCTATCCTTCACCGATGAAATACTCCATAGCGAGGATGGATTGAAATGGATTTGCTCTCCGCCTCTGCGTGATCAAGCCACGCAGAATCAACTGTGGGAGGGCGTAAAGGATGGTCGTCTGGTACAGGTCACATCCGATGATGCCGCCTACACTTGGGAAGCCACCCAGTATGGGAACGAGCGCTTCGACCTGTGCCCCAACGGGATGCCCGGCGTTGAGCCCCGCTTCACCATGCTCTTTTCCAAGGGTGTTGCTGATGGCCGAATATCATTGCCACGATTTGTGGATCTGGTGGCCACTAACCCGGCACGCATATTTGGGATGTATCCCCAAAAGGGTACGCTTTTACCTGGGGCGGATGCTGACATTGTGCTCTTTGATCCAAATGCAAAATGGACCATGGGACAGGCAAATTCGCATTCATCCAATGACTGGCACGCCTATGAAGGCATTCAAGTAACGGGCAAGGTGGAGAAAGTTTTCTCTAGAGGCGAATTGATCATTGATGGTGAGGAGTGTCTTGCTGAGAAGGGGCGCGGACGTTACCTGCACCGAAAGTTGGCTTAAAAATAAACCACAGATAAATTAGATGAATACAGATTCTGAAAACTTTATCTGTGTTTATCCCATTTATCTGTGGCTATTTCTCCGAGGGATTAGAAATGAGTAAAAACAATGCCTCCCGATTATATTCCGGTGCCGATCACAAAAAAGTGGCCGCAGATCTTTCTTCTCTTGTAGATTTTCAAGCTGAGGGAGTGCCAATAGAGCAATTACGCACCATGGTCGCCCAACTCCTCAAGCCGCACCTGATGCGCTATGACCAGACCAGTTTTCAATCGATGTTCAATGCCTTTCCGCCAGAAGAAGCAAAATTAGGGGCGCAGATCGCGCTGGATTACAACCAGGGAGTGACCAACTGGCAGGTATCACCCGGTGGTGCGGTTTTGGAAGAACTGTGCTGCCAGGCGCTTTACAGTCTTTTTGGTTTCGGCCCTGATGCCGATGCCACCTTCATGTATTCAGGCACCTACGCCAACCAACAAGCGCTCTACATGGCCTTGCACCGCTATGCAGAACGTCAGGGATTTAACCTGGCGCAAAAAGGGATTATAGGATTCAATGACCCTAAACGGCTGGCAATCTTGGTTTCACGCGATGCGCATTTCTCTCTAAAACACGCCGCACGAATTTTGGGATTGGGAGAGGAAAGCCTAATTCCCCTGCCTGTTGATGCCAACCGACGCATCGATGTGAATGCCATGCACGCAGAAGTTGAGGAACTGAAATCGAGCCGAGATATCTTCTGCGCGGTAGCGACCGCGGGCACAACATCAACAGGTGCCATCGACCCCATTGATGAGATGGCAAATTTATGCGCAGATACTGGCGCCTGGTTGCACGTTGACGGCGCCTACGGCTACGCCTACAAGCTCGTCCCCGAGTGGGCAGACAAATTCTCCGGGGATGTGCGCGCCGACTCCATTGTCTGGGACCCGCATAAACAGCTGGGCGCGCCGATCCCCAATTCGGTGCTCTTCGTCAAGGACAAAGCGGAATTTGCGCGCATGGCTTTGCACAGCAGTTATTTCAACCGCCCCGAGGATGCAGAACCAAACCCAGGGATCAAATCCCAACCCTCCACACGTCCCATGTCCGCTTTACCTTTGGTGACGATCCTGCGTGGTAAAGGGATCGATCAAGTCATCGAAGAATTGCGCGCGCCGCTGATCGCTATCCGCTCGCTGGCAGAATATCTGCATAAACAACTGGATGTTGAACTCTTACACCAACCGGATACCGGTGTACTGTGCTTTCGTATGACCCCCAAGGGAGTACCCCCTAAAGAATTGGATTCCCTTCAACAAAAACTATTTCAACAAATTATGTCTTCGGGAAAGCGATCGATCTCGATCACAAATTTTGCAGGAGTGGCTGCCCTGCGACTGGTCATTGTATCCCCACACACAA
The DNA here is from genome assembly GCA_964560795.1 of uncultured Anaerolineales bacterium. GTDB lineage: Bacteria > Chloroflexota > Anaerolineae > Anaerolineales > UBA11858 > NIOZ-UU35. The sequence goes on from CAZLNX010000048.1 coordinate 19,120, forward strand.
CGCTCAAAGATCTACTCGAAACAATAGAAGAATTGCGCTTCGCTACCCAGTAAACTTTTTCATCATTCCATACGCCAGGGGGCCGACAGCGCCTTTGACCGTCCTGGCTCGGAGCGCCTGATCCAGGTCAGCGATTAGATCGTTGGGATTCTCCAAGCCGATGCTGGCGCGCACAATGCCATCGCCGGTCCACTCGCGGATGCGCTTCTTTTGGTTGTCGTCCAAATAGGAGACAGCGTCGATATAGATATCCGTGGGGTAGTAGAACAATAAGCTGTGGGCGTGACCCAAGGAAGTGGCGTACTGAAAGAGTTCGATCTTCTCGGCCAGGGTGATGGCCGCGCTCAAACCGCGTTTGAGCTGGAAGGTAAGCATACCCCCAAAGTTGGTCATCTGCTTCTTGGCCAGGTCGTAGTGAGGATGGCTGATTAGCCCAGGATAGAAGACACGCAAAACCTTGGGGTGGCTCTCCAAAAAGCGGGCGACTTCAAAAGCATTTTGACTATGTTTTTCCATCCTTGCTGGCAGTGTAACCAGCCCGCGGTTGATCAACCAGGCGTTGAACGGGCTTAGCGCGCCGCCCAAATGCACCAGCATATCTTTGCGAATCTTCTTGATGTTCTTTTCTGACCCCAAGATCGCACCACCCAGCGCGTCACCATGGCCGTTGATGAACTTGGTCAGGCTGTGGATGACATAATCGGCTCCCAGGACCAGGGGCTGCTGCAAGGCAGGGCTGGCCCAGGTCGAATCGACTGCTAGGGGGACATCAGCATTGTGAGCGATCTTTGCCAACTCAAGGATATCTGAGATGCGTAGGATGGGATTAGCGGGGGTTTCGACGTAGATCAACTTGGTGTTGGGCTGGAGGGCTTGACTCACCTGCTCGAGGTCGCTGGTATCCACCAAGCTGACTTCAATCCCAAAGCGCGACAGGTGCTCACCAAACAACTCCACCGAACCGGCATAACAGACCTCGCTGGCGATCAGGTGGTCGCCGCTGCTCAGCAAGGTAAAGATCAACGCCGATACCGCAGCCATACCACTGGCAGTAACCACAGCTGCATCAGCACTTTCGAGGGTTATCAATCGATCTTCCAGTGCCCGCAACGTTGGGTTGCACCAACGCGTATAGGCATAAGGTGGTCGGGCTGAATCCATATAAAGGGCATCGAAGAGTTTCACACCAAATTTCGGTAGCTTGAAGGTGGTTGACATGTGTAAAGGTTGGCGCAGCGCGCCGGTTTCCGGATCAACGCCTTCGCCAGCATGAACGGCAAAAGTCTCGAATTCTTTCATATCACCTCTTTAGAAACGCAGAGACGCAAAGTCGCAGAGATTAAAAAATAATGCTTAGCGTCTCCGCGCCCTTGCGTCTCTGCGTTAGTTTTCTCTGGATGCTAATTCTTCGATTGTCGCTTGATGGCTCTCGCGGCTGATGGGGTAGCGCCAGGCGAACAGGATCGCCAGAAGCAGCAACACACCTGGAATGGGGCCTATGAAATAACGGATCGCCTGTACGGCACCTTCAGGCTGAATGGGTAACGGACCGCCTAGCTCTGGGGTGATATAGCCAGTCATGGCCAATGCCTGCCCCATGCCCCACAGCGCCAAGCCCGTGGCCAGTTTCTGAAAGAAGGATGCGAAAGCATAGTAGGATCCCTCTCGCCGCTGCCCAGAGCGGATTTGATCATACTCCACAATGTCAGGGATCATCGCCCAGGGAACAACATAGGCGGTAGCAATCCCAAAACCAGATAATCCCGCCAGCACATATGCCAACCCGACCTGCCCCTGACGTATAGAAAATATCGCTAACAAAACGATTGCCCAAGAAATCGTTCCCACAATGAAAGCCCTGCGTTTGTCCAGCTTCTTTGAGACCAGGACGATCACAGGGATGAAAATAATCGCCGCTCCTTGTGCAACCAACACAAAATAATTGGCCTGATCAGGAACGCGCAGATAGTAATTGGCAAAATACACTAACACAGCCGCCAGGATGCTGGCGGTTGTCCAGCTCAATAAATACAAGCCCATCACCATGCGGAAGGGTTGATTGCTCAAGGTTTGGGACAGCGCTTTACCAAGAGGCATCGGATCAGGCAAATCTTCTGAAGCGCGCTCCGTAGTAATGAGAAACACAACCAACGGCGGAATGATTGAGATGATTCCCAACCCCACGCCGAGGATCATATACAAGGTGCGCTGATCTTCGAAATACCACCCCAAGACGGTGGCCAAAATTATGGCGCCCAATGTGCCCGATATGGAAAAGACCATTCGGTACCCATTTAGTGAACTGCGCTCATCATAATCATCAGTCAACTCCGGGGTCAAGGAGTTATAGCCAACGTGCACCACAGTGAAGGCAGTATCGAAAAGGATGAACACTATTGCATAGTAGAAGGCCATCCCAACCTGGCCCAGTGGTGGCACCAGCCACATGAACAGGAATGTCAATCCCAAGGGAACAGAGCCAAAGAGCAGCAGCACCCGCCGGCGCCCCCAACGTGTGCGAATACGGTCAGAGATAAGACCAATCAATGGATAGTTGATAGCATCCCAAATACGCGGCAACCCCACAGCCCAACCGGCGTAATCCGGGCGCAAACCAGCGACATCGGTCAAAAAGTAAAGCTGGAAGAACATCAAGATCGCCAGTGGGATACTGGTACTCAAATCACCGGTACTAAATAACAATTTTGTGCGCAATGGCAAAACAGACTGAGAAGTAGTGTTTTCGCTCATAAATTTTCGTAATCCTGGTTTTCTTCATTTTCATAGAGATAAAAATCCTCAATCGAGCGTTCGGCAACATTCTTACGGAATTGATCTAGCTCCTTCATCATTTCCGGATCTAACTCTCTGGGTTGGTGGTTTTCCAAAATCTCGTGGGCGCGCTCTTTGGCGTGATCAATAGCCAGTTTTTGGCCACCCTCTTCCCAGGCATCATAAGGCTCACGCGAGTACAGCTTTGGAATGAAAAGTTCCTTACGGAAGAGGTTATACGTATGGTCCTCGGTAAGGTAATTCCCTGAGAATCCCACTTTCTTGATCACATCCAGTGCCAGGCTTTCATCAGTAACCTCAATGCCTCGTGCAGTGCGCAAAGCAGCACCACAGATCTCATCATCCAGTATCATCATGGCATGATCTTCAAGCATAGTGCCATCCAAAGTGCCGGCGCAAGTGATCAAGTTGACACCGGACAGGACGGCAGGGAGCAACGTTCCCATGCGCTCGAACCCAGCCTGGAAATCTGGACGTTTGGACTCGGTAGTACCTCCAACGCTGCGGATGGGCACACCATAATAGCGCGCCATTTGGGCAGAGCCGGCAGTGATGAGCCCCGTCTCTGGAGCACCCAATGCCACAGTGCCGTGCTGCATATTGGATACAGTTGAAACTGTGCCATAAAAAACTGGCGTACCAGGACGGAAGATCTGGGACAGCGTTATATGGGCGAGGATGGCAGCGTTCTCTTGGGCCAATAATCCGGCCAAAGTGACTGGGGCTGTCGCTCCAGCAATGCCCTCAGGGGAAATGGCTAAAGGTTGGCCGTACTCCGCACAAATGAGTAACCCTTCAGCCTGAGCCTGGTCCATTTGCAGTGGACTGACCACCGAACAGATCGCTAAAAAGCGTGGGTGTTTTTGGAGTTCTGCCTTCCCCCCAACGGCAATCGCCATCATGCGCATCATATCCCAGGTTGGCAGATAACCATAACAGCCCATCCCAAACGATTTGCGGCTGTTTTGGGCCCATCCCCAAATAGCTTCGGTGTGGATGGTGGTCATCAAGATGTCATTGGGCCAAATATCCATCTGTGAATTGTGGATATTCTCGCAGGCATTGATCAGAATAATATGATCCAACACATCTTGATACGTGGTCTCGCGCACTTCACCCGAATCGATGTCGATGATGCGCGTTGGCGTTCCTAGACCCGCGAAAACTGGATTCTCCTGTTCACCACCAATATCTAGATGGAATTCAAGATCGTTCCCATAAAGGGAAAACTCTCCGGGGGCTTGATCAACTGCCCAACGGACCAACTTTTCTGGAATCTTAACTGCGTTGGTCTGCTCATCAATTTCAGCCCCTGCATCACCGTACACTTCACGAGCAGCTTTATAATTGACCTGTATGCCAACTTCCTCCAAGATCTCCATCGAGGCACCATGGATGCGTTCAACTTCATCTTGGCTGAGAACTTCAAAGCGGTGTGTTTTCATGTTGGTGGATTCTCCTAAAGATGGGACTACAAATTTTAGTATAGCACGACTTCACACCATAGAACTGCTTGTCCCAGACTGTCAGTCAGTAATAAGGTTTGCACAAATTTGATCCCATTTAATTCGATAATAAAGTACAATCACGAAATCACTTTCTACACTCTTCAAATTTCTATGAACAAGCATCATTGGATTATGTATTCCCTCAATTTCATTCGTGTTGCCATCAACAAAATCTTCTGGATACCTTTTGGGCTACTCCTAATTGCGCACATCGCGCTCCAATACGAAAATATCTACATAAAACAAGAAATCCAGGATTTCCTTTTGGCCGCCAGCCTAATCCTTGGAATACTAGGAATTCTTTTCCAACAAGATGGGCAAATTGAAAATCCACCTAAGTGGGCCACACATGATTATGCTTTTATGCTCGGATTTATCGTTATTTTCGAGATGCTCATTTACTACAAGTTAGTTGAAAAAGAAATTGGAAACAATACCTGGCTAACGATGTTAATTATGGGCCTTTTGCTAATTGCCCTAATCGGGTTATTCTGGCTGTCATCTGAAGAACGAACCTCGCCCGAGGACGTCGACTTTCCTATAAACAGGAAAATCGCTTTGGCTACATTGGCAGTTTTTTTATTCTTCGTAATCGGATATATCAGTGACAACATTATATTAAGAAGTTTAATGGCCGGGATTTATATATTGTTTCTCGGGGGATATTTCTGGACTTACGTATTTTTTGACTACCTGGATCTCAATCCATTAGAGCGTATCGTTCTCGGCGTATTGTTTAGTTTGATTATTGTTCCCATGTCCCTCTTCTACATAAACCGCATTGGAATTCCGATAACAGTTTTTAGCATCCTAAGCGTAAACACTATTCTCATCCTATTGGGCTTTCAGCTATATAAGAAAAAACCTGCTATCAGAGAATTTCTTCAAGAGAAGAAACTGTTAGATAAAATATTCCGTTAGCAATGATGTACGATTACTCCAAGCATTATGAATGTGTTTGTCGTTGAGAATATTCCCCTGAAATCTGCGCAGCCAATGTCGGTTTATTTAACTGAATTATCGCGACACTTTGCCAACACCGAAAATCTTAATCTCAACTTAGTAGTTGCAGCATCCAGTCAATTCGATCCAAAAGAGTTCCCAGCAATTCACAAAATTCACTTTGTCAATAGCAGTCTAACCAGCGCAAAAGATAATCTTGGGTTTTCGGCAAAGGCCTTCAACGCTCTGAAAAAAGAGCATCAAAAGACAAAGATTGACATTGTTCATTGCATCTACCCAAATTCATCATTGTTAGCGGCCGTGCTCTTTAAAATTTTTATCAACCCAAAAGTAAAAATCATTTACAACGTACGCAGCACCTGGATTGAAATGATTTTTACGCAAAAACATATTAATTCATTTTTAGATCCACTCATTAAAATTTTCCTCAATATATCAGAAAGAGTGTTAGTTCATTTTGTTGACCACTTAGTTTTTG
>CAZLNX010000049.1:0-24629 GCA_964560795.1 uncultured Anaerolineales bacterium
GCCCCCCCCATGTCAAGAAGATTGGTGGTCCTCCTAAAGAGATCGGCGAGCGTGTGACCCACGCTCGCCGATCTTTTTTAATCCTTCTACGTGTAATAAATGTTAGTGTCCATATTGTGAAAAATTACACTAGCTCTAAATTTATACCTATGTTATACTTCGGAAAGTTAGAAAAATAACAATCAAAAATACAGGTTTTTCGAGGATTTCTTATGCTCTTAGAGTATCTTCCTATTGCAATCCTTATCATATTGGCCACCGGGCTAGCGGGTCTGGTGGTCATTTTAGGCCATTTATTTGGCCCGAAACGTCAATCAGATGCCAAAGCAATGCCCTATGAATCGGGCATGAACCCCTATGGGCCTGGCACCCGGCGAATGTCTGTCAAGTTCTATTTAATCGCCGTGCTTTTCATCCTTTTCGATATAGAAATCATCTTCTTCCTTCCCTGGGCAGTTGTCCTGCGTGACTTCATTGACAATAGCCTAGGGATTTTTGCATTAGTGGAGATGTTTATCTTCATCGTTATCTTATTGGTAGGTTATGTGTATGCCTGGAAGAAAGGAGCCCTGGAATGGGAATAGAACAAAAACTAGGTAATATGGGTATTGTTACCACAACGTTAGAAAAAGCCGTAAATTGGAGTCGCACCAGGGCAATGTGGCCTCTTTTATCGGGGTTGGCCTGCTGTGCTATCGAGATGATGCATGCGCAGGCGTCTCATTATGATATGAGCCGCTTTGGCATGGAGTTAATGCGCGCCAGCCCACGTCAGTCTGATTTGTTGATCGTTGCGGGGCGCGTTTCCCGAAAGATGGCCCCCGTAGTACGTCGGCTTTACGACCAGTTACCTGACCCCAAGTGGGCCATTGCTATGGGAGATTGTGCTTCATGCGGTGGTGTTTTCAACAACTATGCCATTGTTCAAGGCGTTGATGAAGTTATTCCCATCGATGTATATATCGCTGGTTGTCCACCGCGCCCCGAAGGGTTGATCCACGGCATTTTGACTTTATATGAAAAAGTTGAAAACGAAAAACTTACGAAGTGGAAGTAAGGATTAGGTATGCGGTCTATGAACGATAAACTTCAAAAAGCTATCCAAAGGATCAAGAAGGGCTTTGACGTAGAAGAGCATTCTTTTCGTGATGAGCTTTCATTAATTATCTCACCAGATGATCTAGTGGCCATTTGCAAGACTCTGCGCGATGACTTTCAGTTCAATCTGCTTTCAAGTCTGACAGCAGTGGATTATTGGCCTGAAGGCGATCCCAGATTCCATGTGGTCTACCAGCTATATGCTATTGATGACAATATCACGCTGAGACTGCGAGCTGCAGTATCTGGTGATAATCCGGTTGTGCCAACGATCGAAGGGCTTTACCCTAACGCAAACTGGCATGAGCGCGAAATTTGGGATATGTTCGGCATTAGGGCCGAGGGACACTCGGATATGCGCCGCATCCTAATGCCTTATGAATGGGAAGGACATCCCTTACGCAAGGATTATCCCCTAGGGTATGAAGAAGTGCAGTTCAGCTTCAACGCAGATGAGATTGACGCAAAGAAGCCTTATGTGAAGGAGTAAAACGTATAACGTTATTCGTATTACGTTAACGAGGTTTTTTATGGTCCAACTTCAAGAAGTTACTTTAGATGAACTAAAACACCTGGTCTCCGATCGAGCTATCCAGGGCGACACCATGCTACTTAACATGGGACCACAGCATCCCAGCACGCACGGTGTGCTGCGCCTGATGCTGGAGCTCGATGGCGAGACCATTATCAATTGTGTTCCTGACATTGGTTTCCTGCATACTGGGGTAGAGAAGAATATGGAAGCCAAGCGTTATGAACAAGCCGAAGTCATGACTGATCGGCTGGATTATCTCAACACAGTGGGCAACAATTTAGTCTACTGCCTAGCTGTCGAAAAGCTAGTTGACCTGGATGTTCCTCCCCGTGCACAGGTGATCCGAGTGATTTTGGCGGAACTGCAACGTATCGCCTCGCACTTGGTCTGGCTGGGAACACAATCTCTGGATTTGGCAGCGATGTCGATGTTCTTGTACTGTTTTCGCGAGCGCGAAACCATTCTTGATATCCTCGAGCTAGTATCTGGTCAGCGCATGATGACCACGTATATCCGACCCGGCGGTTTGTGGCGCGATGTCCCCGAAGAGTTTTATGATGCAGTTCAAAGTTTCCTGGACAGTTTCCCTAAGCGAATCGAGCAATATCACGGATTACTAACTAAGAACCCTCTTTTTGTCGACCGCACCAAGGGGATCGGAGTGATCTCTGCGGAGGACGCGGTTGCCTGGGGTTTGACTGGGCCAACTTTGCGCGGCTCAGGTGTAGCCTACGATAACCGCAAAGCGCGACCCTATTCTGGCTACGAAGAATATGACTTCAATGTGCCCGTCAGAGGCGAGGGCGATGTCTTTGCTCGATACGTTTGCCGCATGGATGAGTTCTGGGAGTCTCTGAGCATCATTAAGCAGGGAATGGAAAAGCTCAGGGAGCTAGATGGATCTCCGGTTCGCAGTAACAACCGAAAATTTGTCCCGCCCCCCCGCTCTGAGTTGGGCACCAGCATGGAGGCGCTGATCCATCACTTCAAGTTGTGGACTGAAGGTTTCGAAGTTCCAGCAGAATATGTGTATTTGCCAGTATCATCACCGCGTGGGGAGCTGGGAGTCTATCTCGAAGGCGACGGTGGGAATAAACCTTATCGTGTGCATTGGCGCACGCCATCATTCGTACATCTACAGGCACTGCCCGTGCTAAGCAAAGGACTGCTGGTTGCTGATCTAGTGGCGATCATCGGCAGCGTAGACATTGTTTTGGGAGATTCAGACAGGTGAACAAAATCGAAGAAAAATACTCGGGCGAAATCAAACAGATTATCGCCAAATATCCTCCAGAACAAAAGCGTTCAGCGGTGATGTCGCTGCTCTATATCGCCCAGCGCGAAGACGGCTATGTGACGAAGCAGGATATCAATGAGATTGCTGAGATTCTGGATATGACCCCCACGGAAGTGGTCACACTGGTTGGTTTCTATACCTTGTACCACGACAAGCAAGGCGGCAAATACCGTATTCAGGTTTGCAATGACCTGCCTTGCGCTCTGCGGGGAGCCGATGAATTCCTGGAAAAATTATGTAATAACTTAGGCATTCAGGTTGGCGAAACTACTGATGATGGGCTGGTCAGCGTCGAAGGGGTGATGTGCCTAGCAGCGTGTGACAAAGCGCCTATGTTCCAGACACAGACTGGAGACGGCCTGACGTACCACGAAGAAATGACGGTGGACAGCACGATGGAATTGATCGAAAGCTGGAAGAAGGAGGAGAAATAATGGCTGATTACGTACTCCTTCGACACCGTGATATTCCTGATATCAACAAACTAGACGTTTATAAGAAAAACGGCGGTTTCGAGGCCTTTGAAAAAGTTGTCACCTCGATGAAGCCTGACGAAGTGACTGAAATCGTCAAGACTTCAGGATTGCGCGGCCGGGGCGGCGCAGGCTTCCCCACTGGCGTGAAATGGTCCTTTATGGATAAGGACAATTGGCCCCATTATGTGGTCGCCAACGCCGACGAGTCCGAGCCGGGCACTTTCAAAGACCGTGAGATCATGGAAAGTAATCCTTTCCAGTTTTTAGAAGGTGTTGCGATTTCATCTTATGCTGTCGGTGCCAATGCGGCTTATATTTACTGCCGAGGTGAGTTCTGGCAGGTGGCGCATTTCCTTGATGAAAAGATTGCTGAACTTGAAGAAGCCGACTTGCTTGGCGATAACCTTTTTGGCACAGATTACTCACTGCGAATTTACACGCACTTAGGCGCTGGTGCCTATATCTGTGGTGAGGAGACTGCTCTCTTAGAATCCATGGAAGGCAAGCGCGGTCAACCTCGACTGCGTCCCCCCTTCCCCCCTTCGTTTGGGTTGTACGGCAAACCCACTGTGGTCAATAATGTAGAGACCCTCACCAACGTTCCGCTGATCATTACCAACGGAGGAGAGTGGTACAAATCCTTAGGGACAGAAGATACAGCCGGGGTCAAGGTTTTCAGCCTCTCTGGGCGAGTTAAAAAACCCGGAAATTATGAGCTTCCTTTCGGCACCACCTTCCGTGAGCTGATCTACGAACACGGTGGCGGCATCATCGATGACCGTCCCGTACGCGCTATTATGGCAGCGGGCGCATCATCAGCCCTAATTGTGGCCGACGAAAAAGCCCTGGATACCCCCATGGATTACGCTTCAGTGCGCGAGTTGAATGCTGACCTTGGGTCAGCTTCTGTCATCGTTATTGATGACACGGTGAGCATCGATTGGGTTCTCAACAAGACGATTCATTTCTTCAAACATGAGTCCTGCGGCAAATGTACACCCTGTCGAGAAGGAAATTACTGGATGAGCCATATTATCGAGCGCATCCATGAGGGTGAAGCCAGCCAAGACGATGTTGAATTGCTCAACAGTGTTGCAAAGCAGATTCAAAACAAATGCCTCTGCGCACTGGGTGAATTCTCCATACAGGCTGTTATGACTGGCATCGAACGCTTCCCGCAAGACTTTGAGCTGAAAGTAAAACAATAAAGCTTACTCTTTACGTTTTTCGGAGTATCTATGACAAATGAAGTTACATTAACCATCGACGGTAAGCAAGTCACTGTCCCAGAAGGCACACTGGTGGTCGATGCTGCAAAAAAGATTGGTATCGATATCCCCGTCTTCTGCTACCACCCTAAGATGGAACCTGTGGGGATGTGCCGAATGTGTTTGGTAGATATTGGCCGACCAGCAGTTGACCGTAATACCGGCGAAGCAATCTTAGAAGATGACGGTTCTCCAAAAATTCAGTTTGGGTGGAAGTTGGAAACTGCTTGCACTGTGCCCGTCTCCGAAGGTATGGTAGTCGAGGGCATGACCGAGAAAGTGCAACAAGGACGACAGGAGATCGTGGAATTCTTGTTGACATCTCACCCCTTGGATTGCCCAATCTGTGACAAAGGCGGCGAGTGTCCGCTGCAAAATCTGACCATGGATCATGGGCCAGGTGAGAGCCGCTTCATCTACGATGACAAAATCCATTTTGACAAAAATGTCCCCTTAGGGGATCTGATATGGCTGGATCGCGAGCGCTGCATCCAATGCGCACGCTGCATCCGTTTCCAGGAAGAGATCGTCGACGACGCAGTGTTGGAATTCTTCAACCGCGGGCGAGCGACGGACATCATCACCAACTCTGAGCCCGGATTTGATTCTTATTGGTCTGGAAACACAACCGATATTTGCCCCGTCGGCGCGCTGACCACAGCGGATTTCCGCTTTGGCGCTCGACCTTGGGAACTTAAGCATGCTGCTTCAGTTTGTTCGCACTGCCCTGTGGGCTGCAATATGACCTACAACACCCGCCGCGAAGCCAAATCGGGTGGGGATATCGTCATCAAACGAGCCATGCCCCGCCAGAATGAGTCTGTCAACGAGCTATGGATCTGCGACAAAGGTCGATTCGCCTACCACTTTACAGAAAGCGAGGAGCGACTGACCCAACCTCTGATCCGCAAAGGCGGCGAATTGGTACCCACAAGTTGGGATGATGCTCTCGATTTAGTAGCCGGTCAATTCAAAGATGCCGGAGAGGGCTTGCTGAGTTTAGTTAGTGGACGCCTTCCAAACGAAGACTTGTTCAATATCAAGAAACTCACCGAAGGTCTCGGCGGCAAAGTTGGGCTGCATTCATATATGGCCGGCGGTGACCTGCTCGCTCAAGTTGGGCTAGGTGAAGGTTCTAACCTCGCTGACCTCGGCGAGGGTGATGCCATCGTAGTGGTCGCCTGTGACCTTGAAGAGGAAGCCCCGGTATGGTGGTTACGAGTCAAAGCTGCTGCAGAACGCGGAGTGAAATTAATTGTCGCCAACCCACGCCCCACAAAACTGGACCGCTATGCCACCAATATCATTCGCTACGCTTATGGCGAAGAGATGAAAGCTGTGGGACAGGTTGAAAACCTTTCCCAAGCTGAAAATGCAGTCGTTTTCTTCGGCAGCGAAGGTATTGGTCTTGAAGTTTCTGAAGCATTGGCCAACGCTTGCGCCAACTTATTAGCAGAAACAAACCATGTTGGCAAGCCAAATAACGGCCTGGTTGCGGTGTGGCCGCGAGCCAACACCCAGGGAGCCTGGGATGTCGGTTTCCGCCCTGACGCAGATTTAGCTGAGGCCAAGGTGCTCTACATCGCGGGTGCAGACCCTGTTGGTGACGATCCAGCGGTCGCCGAGGCAATCACCAAGGCTGATTTCGTAGTTGTACAGGAACTCTTCCTGACCAAGACTGCTGAACTCGCGGACGTAGTACTCCCCGTCCAAGCACAGACCGAACGCGAGGGCACCTTCACTTCTGGTGAGCGCCGCGTGCAGCGGTTCTACCCGGTTGTGTTGCCCAAAGGTGAAACCCGCCCGGATTTTGACATTGCAGCTGAGATAGGCGAAAAAGTTGGTGTTGAACTCAAGGGCCGTTTCCCATCTTTGGTGCTTCCACAGCTTTGCGCAGAAATTTCCGGTTACGAAGAAATCACCTACCAAAAATTGGCTGAAGCCACAGAACAATGGCCCATCGTTGGTCGTGGTGATCTTTATTACGGCGGTACTGGCTATGAGAACAAGCAAGGCTTGGGGATCCAGTTGCCCTTACAAAGTGAGACCTTTAGGGTCTCAACAGACCCTAAAGGTCTTGATGGTCTTCCTAAAGGCGAAGTCATCGCGGTACCTATCACCCTGCTCTATGACCGCGGGGGCATGATCACCCCCTCGGATGTACTACACCCCCGATTGCCAGAACCGTTTATCCTGGTAAATCCCAAAGATTCGCAAACTCTAAAAACTACAGACGGCATGATGGTAGGGATCAGCATAAACGGTAGAGAGACAGCCAACGCAGTTGTGCGGGAAGATGAAGCTGTTCCCCAAGGCGTTGCGTTTGTCCCCCGCAGTATGGGTATCCCCATCAATAAGCCAAGTCAGTTTGAAATCCGAATTGCTGAATCGGCAATGGCGTAACGAGGTATTTTATGGAACCAGCATTAATTATTGAATGGGTAATCAAATCTGCGATATTGCTTTTGTTTGGCGTAACAGGATTTGCTTACCTGACTCTTTATGAACGCAGGGCATTGGCTCGCATCCAGGTGCGTATTGGCCCCAATCGGGCTGGCCCATTTGGGATATTGCAGCCAGTTGCTGACGGCATCAAGTTGATATTCAACCAGGAATTAATTCCTGCCACTGCTGACAAAGTAATGTTTGTCTTGGCACCGATCATCACCGTGCTGCCTGCTTTGATCATCTGGGCTGTGATCCCCTGGGGGCGACAGGTCGTCATCGCTGGACGAGAAATCAATCTTTATTTGTCGAATGCTAACGTAGGTATGCTCTACCTTACAGCAGTAGCTTCCATCGCAGTATACGGCATTGTTATTGCCGGTTGGTCATCGAATAACAAATATGCTCTCTTGGGCGGCTTACGTTCATCCGCTCAAATGGTCAGCTACGAATTGGCATTGGGTATATCATTCATTGGTCCGATCATGTTGGCCGGCTCCATGAGCCTGGTGGATATCGTCGAAGCCCAAAGCAAAGTGTGGTACATCGTACCTCAGTTCTTAGCCTTCATCATCTTCTTTTTGGCAGGGTTAGCGGAAATCAACCGTGCCCCCTTCGATATGCCTGAAGCTGAGCAAGAGTTGACAGCTGGATATCACGCCGAATACTCAGGAATGAAATTCGCGCTATTTTTCATGGCTGAATATATAAAAATGATCGCCATTGCTGCCATCGCCGCGACAGTGTTCTTAGGCGGATACCGCATTCCATTCATTGATATCCCATCATTCTTAGAGCCGCTAGTTCTCTTTATCAAAATCTTGATCGTGCTCTTTGTGATGATTTGGGTGCGAGCGACATTCCCCCGCTTCCGCTACGATCGCTTGATGGCTTTTGGTTGGAAAGTCCTACTACCTCTTTCCCTGGTGAATGTTTTTGTCACGGCCGTAATATTGGTATTTAGAAATTAGTTAGTCTTCAGCGCTCATGCGCTGAAGTGGCGAGCGGATGAGCGGATTACATCCGCTCGCGCAAAGGAGAATTAACATGGCGTTCCCAGAACGAGCCCGTGTTCAAGAATTACTCAAAGGATTAGGGATTACCTTCAAATCCATGTTCGAAAAACCGGTGACCATCCAATATCCGGAGGTCAAACGGCCAGTGAAATCGCGCTTCCGCGGCCGTCACGTTCTCAACCGTTATGAGAATGGTTTAGAGAAGTGCATTGGATGTGCACTGTGCGCGGCAGCCTGTCCCGCTGATGCGATCTTCGTGGAAGCGGAAGAGAATACTGACGATGAGCGTTTTGCTCCTGGGGAGCGCTACGCTAGCACATACGAGATCAATATGCTGCGCTGCATCTATTGCGGATATTGTGAGGATTCCTGCCCCACAGAGGCTATTACGCTCGAGGATAATTACGAGTTATCTTTCACTAGCCGCCATGATGCTATATACACCAAAGAGCGATTATTGCTTCCCGTGCCTGAAAATGGAAAACCAACTCCCCAAGATGTGGAGCCTGGAATATTTACTCGCTCGGTACCGGTAATGGAGGATCCTACTGATTAGCATGTTCGATTGCTAACAACTGGAAACAGATTATGACACTTGAATTAATTACCTTCATCTTCCTCGCCACCATCGCTGTGGCTTCGGGATTGGGCATGCTTTTTAGCCGCAACGCCATTTACTCAGCCATCTATTTGATCATCAATTTTGTCACCGTGGCTATCTTCTATCTGGTACTAGGCGGCGCTTTCATCGCTGTCACTCAGGTAGCTGTGTATGCTGGCGCGATCATGGTGCTGTTCTTGTTTGTGATCATGCTCTTAGGTGCAGAAAAACTTGGCAAGAGTGAAACCTTGGCCTGGCAGCGCCCACTGGCGATAATCCTTGGTTTGGGATTAATCGGTGAAACCCTGTACATCCTTTTCTTTCAAGCGAATGAACTGGTCGCAGTAAAAGATTTGCCTGAGGGATTTGGCGGTCCATCTTCTGTAGGAACAGTTCTATTCCAAGAATACTTATTGCCCTTTGAAGTGACCTCGATCCTGCTGTTGGTCGCCATGATTGGTGCAATTATCCTGACCAGGCAGGAGAAGAAAAACGTATAACGTCAGTCGTTACACGTTAGGAGAACACTATGCTCCCAGTATCATATTATGTCGGTTTATCTGCAGTATTATTTGCCATCGGTGCGCTGGGCGTACTGATCCGGCGAAATGCAATTATCATCTTTATGTCGATCGAGTTGATGCTCAACGCGGCCAATCTGGCTTTTGTAGCTTTTGCCAGAGTGCATGAAGCATTGAGCGGACAAATTTTCGTCTTCTTTGTGATGACCGTGGCAGCCGCAGAGGTGGCTGTGGGTCTAGCATTAATTGTGGCAATTTTCCGCACAAAACAAAGCATTGACGTCGACCAGATGAGCAGTCTAAAAGGTTAAATTGGAGAATGCTATGCTCCTAAGTGAAGTCGTAACTAGTGGACCTGATTTCTTTTATCTAGCACCCTGGCTGGTATTCTTTCCGGTTATCGGGCTGCTAATCAATATCATCTTCGGTAGCCGCTTCAGCGAGAAAGTTATCGGTACCGTAGCCAGCACTGCGTCCGGATTGACCTTTGTTGTTGCGGTACTGCTGGCGCTTTCGCTGCGAGCCCACCACGAAGGGGCAACGGTCCCCCTTGCTGAATGGATCGCCATTGGTGAATTACAACTCGATTGGGCTTTCCGTGTGGACACTCTCTCAGTCACCATGATGATGGTGGTGGGGGGCGTTGGCACCCTGATCCATATCTACGCCATTGGCTATATGCACGAAGATGTACGCTTCAAGAATGATCCTGGGCGCTTCCGTCGCTTCTTTGTCTTTTTGAATCTGTTCATCGCAGCCATGATGATCCTGGTCAGCGGGGATAACTATTTGATGCTCTTCGTCGGTTGGGAAGGTGTCGGGCTGTGTTCCTTCTTATTGATTGGTTTCTGGTACGAAATGGACACCCTGGCCCGCGCCAGCACCGCCAATGCTATGGCTGCCAAGAAGGCTTTCGTCACCAACCGCGTTGGCGACTTAGGTTTCTTGATCGCCGGTATGATCATGTTTTGGGTTTTCAAGAGCGTACAGTTTGATACCGTTTTTGAAGCCGCACATCATATCGCCGAACATCAGCCTGGCGTCATCATGGCAATTACTTTGTTCATGCTCCTGGGTGTGGCAGGAAAGTCAGCGCAAATTCCGCTTTATGTCTGGCTGCCTGATGCTATGGCTGGTCCTACACCGGTTTCAGCCCTGATCCATGCAGCAACCATGGTCACTGCGGGTGTGTACCTGGTAGCTCGTTCAGCGCCGCTCTACACATTGGTGCCCCAAGCCCAGGGTATTGTCGCCCTGGTTGGTGGGGCCACTGCCCTATTCGCCGCAACCATCGCTGTGGGGCAATATGACATTAAAAAAGTTCTGGCTTACTCCACCATCAGCCAGTTGGGCTTCATGGTTACCGCGGTGGGAATGGGTGCCTTTGTGGCTGGCATGTTCCACCTGGTAACACACGCCTTTTTCAAAGCGTTGCTCTTCCTCTCAGCCGGATCGGTGATTTTGGGTGTTGAGCGAGGTCATCACCATGGGCACCATGATCATGACGATCACGGTCATGGCGACCACCATGATGATGAAGTTTTCGACCCTGGTGATATGCGTAACATGGGCGGCATGCGCAAGACCATGCCGGTAACCTATTGGTTGTACATCATTGGTTCCCTGGCTTTGGCAGGCATCTTCCCCTTTGCCGGTTTTTGGTCTAAGGACGAGATTTTGGCTGAAGCCACTGCCCTGAACTTCACCGTTTACATTCTCTTGGCAATTGCCGCTTTCTTTACCGCCTTCTACATGGGCCGCCAGATTTGGATGGTCTTCTTCGGAGAGCCAAAGCACGAAGCAGCTGAACATGCCGAAGAGAGCCCCCCTGTGATGACTGTGCCGTTGATGGTGTTGGCTGCCCTGTCGATCCTCGGTGGTGCTTTGAACTTACCCGGTGTGGGCACCTTCACCCATTGGCTGGAAATGACCTACGAGAAATTCCACATGCACTTGCACCACGGGGAATTCAACCTCACTGTGGCAATCACCTCGACAGTATTAGCCCTGTTGGCGATTGTAATTTCCTGGATCATCTACGGGCGCAAGTCCGTCACCTTTGATCAGCCAGATCCGCTCAAAAAGATGCTTGGCCCCATCTTCGTGGGCATGGAAAACAAATGGTGGATCGATGAGCTTTATTGGGCCGTCATCCTGAATCCCTATATCGCCATTGCTAAATTTACCGCTGATGTGATCGACTGGCGCTTCTGGCATGATTGGTTCCACGATGTTGTTATCGCTGGATCTTTCCAATGGCTGAGTAAAACCTTCCTGGACAGTTGGTTCGATCAGCGAGGTATCGACGGCTTCGCCAATGGCCTGGCAGCAGGGACTAAAGAATTAGCCCAACGCCTGCGTGGCATCCAGACCGGTTTTGTGCGCAACTACGCCCTTTCAGTTTTCATCGGCGTAATCGTTATTTTAGGTTATTTGATTTTGCAGTAACTCCACTCATTTTGATGGACGAGGATAAATTATGAACCCAGTTTTACATCCCCTTACTCTGGTGACTTTCTTCCCCCTCGTGGGCGTGTTGGTATTGTTTTTCATCCAACCCGAACGCAAGAATGCTCTGAGGTGGACAGCGTTGGTCACATCCCTAATCACTTTTGGCATCTCGATGTGGCTACTGGCCGAATTCAATGCTAAAAATCCAGATCTGCAGATGGTGATTGATCTTCCCTGGATCCAGGTAGCTGGCTGGAATATCAGCTATTCCATGGGTGTAGATGGTTTGAGCATCTTATTGGTGTTGCTCACCACTTTCCTGACACCGATCTCGATCCTTTCAACCTGGACAGCCATCGAAGAGCGAGTTCGAGATTTTATGTTGTTCTTCTTGCTCCTGGAAGTGGGAATGACCGGTGTCTTCCTGGCACAAGATCTCTTCCTGTTCTACGTTTTTTGGGAATTCACTCTGGTGCCCATGTACTTCCTGATCGGTATCTGGGGCGGCCCAAACCGCATGTATGCAGCAATCAAGTTCTTCTTGTACACCATGGCAGGATCCCTGCTGATGCTGTTAGCAATCTTGTGGCTAGGCATCTACCAGGGCACCTTCTCTGTACCCGAATTGATCGCCAAAGGTGGCATCCCCGCTAACATCCAAATTTGGCTCTTCCTGGCTTTTGCAGCAGCCTTTGCTATCAAAGTACCCATGTGGCCGCTCCACTCGTGGCTCCCAGATGCCCACGTTGAAGCCCCCACAGCTGGTTCTGTGATTCTTGCGGGTGTCTTGCTGAAGATGGGCACATACGGGTTTGTACGTTTCAACATTCCGATGTTCCCTGCTGCAGCGGTGAAACTTGCCCCGTGGATGGCACTACTGGCCGTCATCGGCATCATTTACGGTGCAGCCGTCTCATATGCCCAGAGAGATATTAAGAAGCTGGTTGCCTACTCTTCTGTCAGTCACCTGGGCTTCGTAATGCTAGGTCTCTTTGCTCTCAACCCCCAGGGCATTCAGGGTGGCATCCTTCAAATGGTCAACCACGGTTTAAGCACCGGCGCCTTATTCCTCTTGGTGGGTATGATCTACGAGCAGACTCATACCCGCGATTTCGATGTCTATGGTGGACTATGGAAGCTGACCCCTGTGTTTGGTACATTATCCTTAATCGTTGCACTGTCTTCGATGGGTCTACCAGGTCTGAACGGCTTCGTCGGCGAATTCACCATTCTTTTGGGTGCTTTCGGCTCAGATGCTATCGGTAGCCCCTGGTACGCTGGGCTGGCTGCTATCGGCGTGATCCTTGCTGCGGTCTATATGTTATACATGTTCCAAAAGATGTTCCTGGGACCTGAAGGTTCTGTTGTAGAAGAAGTAAAGAAACATGGACACAGCATCAAAGACCTGAACTTGCGAGAGATCATTACGCTGGTTCCTATCCTTGTGCTCATTTTCTGGATCGGCCTGTATCCTAAGCCCTTCTTTGCCCTGATGGCCCCTACGGTCGATAAATTAGTGGCTGCGGTACAAGCTGCGGCCGTTGCGATGCACTAAATTTGCCAGGAACCGAGTTCCTCATAGGAACTCGGTTCCTTAGAGAGATTCTATGACTAGTACTGATTTCCTCTCCATCCTTCCCATTATCATCCTGGTTGCCTGGGGTTGTGTATTATTGTTGGTGGATGTATTCACCAAGAAAAACACCTGGCTTACCCCCCTCTTGGCTGTAGCAGGTTTAGTCATTACCCTGATCTTTTCCATCACCCAGTCTCAGACAACATACACAGGCTTTAATGGTATGGTCGTCGTTGATGGTTTTTCTGGATTCCTCAACGTCATATTCACTGTTAGCGGTCTGGCTGGAATCGCCCTGGCGTTCGACTATAACAAACGCATGGGACTAGACCGTGGTGAATACTACGTTCTGCTGTTATTCTCAATCAGTGGGATGATGCTGATGTCTATAGCAGCTGACTTGATTGTAGTATTCCTGGCCCTGGAGTTGCTCTCGATCCCGCTCTACGTTTTGGCTGGCTTCGCCCGCCCCAAGCTGGATTCTGAAGAAGCTGCCATGAAATACTTCTTGCTGGGTGCTTTCGCAGGTGGATTTGTAGTTTATGGCGTTGCCCTGGCCTTTGGAGCTACTGGATCAACAGCCTTAGCTGAGATCATGGCAGCGGTCAATGCTGGCAGCGCTGACCTAACCCTATTAACGATCGGCGCCGGGCTCATCATCGTGGGATTCGGTTTCAAAGTTGCGGTTGTACCCTTCCAGATGTGGACCCCTGACGTTTACCAAGGTGCCCCCACGGGAGTAACTGCCTTCATGGCTGTTGGTGCAAAGGCGGCTGGTTTCGCAGCACTGCTGCGTGTGTTCGTTGCTGCCCTGCCAACCCTGTATGAAGAAATCGTTCCCATCTTGTGGGTCATGGCAGCGTTGACCATGATCATAGGAAATATCGTCGCTATCGCCCAGAGTAATATCAAACGTATGCTGGCTTACTCCAGCATCGCCCACGCCGGATATATATTCATGGCTCTGGTGACCTTTGGTCAGGCTGAGATTGCCCAAGATGCGGTATCGGCCGCTTTGTTTTACTTGTTAGCGTATGCTGTCACAAACTTCGGCGCCTGGGGTGTGGTGATTGCCCTAGAGAAAGCCGAAGGCAAAGGCTTGCAACTGGATGACTACGCTGGGCTGGGACGCAAATATCCTGCTTTAGCCGCAGCCATGTTGGTCTTCATGCTATCCTTCACTGGGGTTCCCCCTACATTGGGATTTATGGGAAAGTTCTACCTCTTCCGCACTGTCCTACAAGCTGGGTTTGTCTGGCTAGCTATCATCGGTGTTCTGACCTCGCTGATCTCAGCTTACTACTACTTGCGTGTTCTAGTGATCATGTATATGCGAGATGGCGATCCGGAAGTAAGCAGCCCTGTGCTGCTCAAGCTGACCACTGGCCTGACAGCCGTAGGTACAGTTGTGCTGAGCATCATCTCGGCACCTTTGTTCCAATGGGCAAGTAAGGCCGTATTAAAAATGTTCTAAAACTCTCAACAGGAAATAATAAAAACCGGCTTCGGAAAAAGAAGTCGGTTTTTTTATTTGGGAATATTCGAAGGAAAAATATTGCTCATGGGTTGCAATCCACTCAAATTCCAGAATAAACATTCCCATAAAAAGCGCGGAGGCTATGACATATGTCAAGGAAAAATATGACAACAACTGGTTGCACATTCCTAATCCCTCTGTTATTCTTATGGCACACCATAACATTATCGGATATTTTTCTATGGCACACCTAACAAACTTAAGCCAAAGCGAAGAGATGTACCTGGTTACAATCCGTCATATTTGTGAGGATTGTACCGACAGACCAATCCCAATTCCTGAAATCGCAGAAAAGCTTGACGTTCAGCCGGTCTCCGTTAATCAGATGGTCAAAAAATTGGCCGAAGCGGGATTGGTGAAATACACCCCCTACAAGGGCGTCGAGTTGACCGCTGATGGGAAGGACATCTCATCAAGAATTCTGCGCCACCGTCGTCTATGGGAAGTTTTCTTGGTAAAAAATCTAGAAATGGATTTGGAGGAGGCCGATGAGCTGGCCTGCCAATTAGAGCACATCACATCAGGCGATTTGGCCAACCGTTTGTCAGATTTTCTTGATAACCCATCGCTGTGCTACCACGGACGGCCAATCTACCCATCTGAAGATCAGAGAGACATCCAACCGAGTATTACTCTAAGCGAGTTGAAAGTAGGCCAGGCTTTTCAAACAGTCCGAGTGGATGGGGATGTCAATCTGAACACATTTCTTACAGATCAGGGTCTCTTTCCTGGCAATCTGGGCTGCGTAATCGCAGCAAACAGTTCTGGAACAATACTTCTCCAAACAGCTCCCGAAAACCAGGTAACGATATCAAAAGACATCGCAGAGAGAATCTTTGTAGAGGAACAACATGCATAATTTCCAACTCTTATCCAGCATTTCTGCAGGACAAAGCGTCAGACTGATTTGTGTCGACGCCGGACAGCGTCTGACTCACCGTCTCGCTGAACTTGGGCTCACGCCAGGTGTAGAGTTCACGGTTCTGCAAGACAATGGTGGTCCGCTAGTCATTTCTGTGCGCAATTCGCGAATTGCAATAGGCAGGGGAATGGCGAAAAAGATCAACGTTGAAGTGGTTGGTTCTCCTATCAAGAAAGCATGGCTATGAAACCGATCCTGCTAGGCTTAGCTGGCAATCCCAATGCTGGCAAAACAACCCTGTTCAATGCGATGACTGGTTCTAAACAACACGTCGGGAATTGGCCAGGAAAAACAGTCGAGAAAAAAGAAGGTTTCTTCGAATATAAAGGGAGAGAAATTCGCGTCGTGGATCTTCCTGGTACCTACAGTTTGAGTGCCTTTTCTCCTGAAGAAGTAATTGCCCGGG
Source organism: uncultured Anaerolineales bacterium (assembly GCA_964560795.1). Lineage (GTDB taxonomy): Bacteria > Chloroflexota > Anaerolineae > Anaerolineales > UBA11858 > NIOZ-UU35. The sequence goes on from CAZLNX010000049.1 coordinate 16,150, forward strand.
ACTTTATCATTCAGGAGCAGCCCGATGTGGTTATAACTGTTGTAGATGCAACGAAATTAGAGCGCAACCTTTATTTAACTGTGCAGGTATTGGAAACTGAGGTGCCGGTAGTATTAGCGATAAATATGACAGATGTGTCTGATTCGAAAGGCATACGCATTCAAGATGATGTAATCAATAAAGCCTTGAATGTCCCCGTTGTACGAACGGTGGCGAGGCAAGAAAAGGGCTTGAAAGATCTATTGGATGTTGTCATCGAAACTTCTTCAAGGAATGGTAAATGAGTTCAAGTGCAACAGCTTTAGAAGTAAGCGATAAATTCCAAATTGATTATGGGGATGAATTAGAAAGTGAAATTGAACACCTAGTACAAGAAATTGCGCGCCAACCTGAAATCCAGGAAAAGTATCCCTGTCGATGGGTGGCAATAAAACTATTAGAAGTAGACCGTGACATTCAGATAAAACTCTTAGCATTAAAGGGTGGATCAGAGATCATCGAGAAATCCAGGCAAAGCATCGCCCGATTGAAGAAATCAAATGAATATGACCTGGATGTTCAAATTGCTGACCGACGTTACCAATGGATCAACAAGGTCGTACGAGATGCTGTCCATCGTCCGGCAACCGCGTCAGCATCACTATCAGATCGCATCGATAGTATTCTGACACACCGCTTCATCGGTATCCCCATCTTTTTCTTTGTCATGTGGACAGTGTTCAAACTAACAGCAGAAGTTTCTGCCCCCTATCTAGATTGGATCGATGGTGTAATCAGTGGTCCGATCACGAATTGGTTTATTGCAATCTTTAATGCTGTGGGTCTTGGGGATACTTGGGTCAGTAGTCTATTCGTCGATGGCATCATTGCGGGTGTCGGTGGCGTATTAGTTTTTGTACCCGTGCTGACTTTTCTCTACCTGGCATTGGCTGTGTTAGAGGACACAGGCTATATGTCACGAGGTGCATATGTGATGGACCGTGTCATGGGGACGATCGGTTTGCATGGAAAGAGCTTTCTACCAATGTTGGTGGGCTTTGGATGCACGGTACCAGCGTTTTATGCCACCCGCACATTAGAGAATGAAAAAGACCGCATTCTGACTGGATTATTGGTGCCCTTCATGAGTTGTGGCGCCCGTTTGCCCGTCTACGCTTTGTTTGCGGCGGTGTTCTTTCCTGGTTCTGCTGGAACTGTAGTTTTCAGTATGTATCTCCTGGGAATTCTGACCGCACTTTTTATCGGCTTTATTCTCAGGCGAACTGTTTTCAAAGGAAAAGAACAATCAGCCCTGATCATCGAGCTGCCAGCCTACCGCCTACCCAACTTCAAATCCGTATGGATTTACATCCAAAAGCGTGTGGGGACTTTTCTTAAAAATGCAACAACGATCATCATGATCACATCGATTCTGATCTGGCTTCTGATGGCCATTCCAGTGGTCAAAGATGCAAGCTTTACAGAAGTAGATACAGAATATAGCTTGTTCGCAGCCGTCAACCGCGTCACAGCGCCATTGTTCAAGCCGTTGGGATTTGGGAATTGGCAGGCCAGCAGTGCCTTGTTGACTGGATTCGTTGCCAAGGAAGTAGTTGTCAGCACGATGGCGCAAGTTTATGCAGTAGAAGAGGTTGCTGCAGAACAAACGCAAGCGACTACTTTCTCCGAAGATCTAAGTGAGATCGCGACATCCTTTATTCACGCCACTGGAGATATCTTTAGATCATTACCATTGATTGTTGGTGTAAATCTTTTCGAAGATGATGATCAAGCGGAATCAACCACCTTAATGAAGTCCGTTCAATTAGGTTTTGATAGATCCAGCCATGGGCATGGCGCATTGGCAGCGGTGGCTTTTATGGTTTTTGTATTGATCTACACCCCTTGCATGGTGGCGGTTGCTGCTGAAAGACAGGAACTTGGTACCAATTGGATGTGGGTCAGCATAATCGGCCAATTCGTCCTGGCCTGGCTGATGGCTTTTGTAGTTTTCCAGGGTGGATTGCTGTTAGGGATCGGGTGAAGGTTATGCTAAACCAAATAATACAAGAAATCGAGCAAGCACGCGGCTCAATCACAATCAGCGAACTCAGCCGTAAGGTGGGAGTAGAACCAGCTGCGCTAGAGGGAATGATTCAATTCTGGGTACAAAAAGGGCGTTTACAATCAGAAGGTGACCAGATAAGCGAGATGAATTGTTCGTGCGGGACGGGAACGAATTCCTGCGCTCCAGTCTCGGATTGTGTTTTTATTGCCAAAATGCCTAAATCCTATTTGATTCCAGATTAGCTATACTACGTTCGCTATTCTGGCTGAATCGGAAATCCACTACGACTATAAGCAAAACCCGAGGCGAGAACCTTGGGTTTTATTCATCTATGAAGAAACTTATCAAAATATTTCGGGTTAATATCAGTGGAGAAATACTCCATAAGTTTTTAGATTTCAAAAAGGAGAATGTCATGGAATTTATTTACTTCATTGTGCTTGGTGCTATTGCCGGATGGGCTGCTGGAAAGATCTTCAAAGGCGAAGGTTTTGGCCTGATTGGCAACATCATCGTCGGCGTTGTTGGAGCCCTACTGGGAGGCTGGGTCTTAGGTTTGGTGGGACTCAACTTTGGCGGATTAATTGGCTCTTTGGCGACTGCCATTATTGGGGCTTTGCTATTGCTGTGGATCGTCAGTCTGATCAAGAAATAAGACTCAATATTTCTATAGAAAGAAGTGGGACGCGTATTGCTAGCGTGTCCCACTTCTTTTTTTGGAAGATTCATTTGCTGGCTTAAAACCAAATTTCAAACTCCTTGCCAACGTATTAGATATAATGTATCCTATTTATGATGCATTCACCTCGATATTGAGAGGAGTTAACGATGGCAAAACAGCCAATAAATGCGGTATTTGAAGGGGGTGGTGTCAAAGGAGTTGGTCTGGTTGGAGCTGTTTCTGTAACCGAAGAGCAGGGTTATGAGTTCAGGAGTGTGGCTGGCACTTCTGCTGGAGCGATCGTTGCTACTATGCTTGCAGCAGGCTACACTGCCCAGGATATGAAAGATATCCTCGACGATCTAAACTACAACAATCTCAAAGATCGCAGCATGATCGATAAAATTCCTCTCGTAGGACCAATTGCCAGTATTGCATTTGAAAAGGGTATTTATGAGGGTCGTTTTTTTGAAGATTTGATGAGGAGCCTGTTGGAAGCGAAGGGCATAGAAACTTTTGGAGATCTGATAAATCAGGAATATCCAGAGAATTCCAAATTTCGCTATAAGCTGCAAGTTATCGCTGCTGACTGCTCAAGAGGAGAAATGCTCATTCTGCCCAGAGATATTGAATACTATGGCATCCAACCTGAGAAACTTGGCGTGGCTAGAGCAGTTCGAATGAGTATGAGCATCCCCTTCTTCTTCGAGCCTGTATTGCTTCAAGACGCGAGCACAGGCTTCTCTAGCTATATTGTAGATGGCGGGGTGTTGAGCAACTATCCAGTCGGCATATTTGATGACGACGACGCTGCTAACTGGCCCACTATTGGTTATAAATTAGTCGAACCAGAAGAAGGAAAACCCAAGAAGATTACCGGACCTATAAGTTTATTTGCAGCGTTATTTACAACAATGATGGAAGCCCATGATGCTCGCTATATTAATGACCACAATTTTGCGCGCACAATTCCAATTCCTACAAAGGGCATTCAAACTGCAGATTTTGACGTTTCACGAGAAAGAAGCGAAGAATTGTATCTATCTGGGCGAGAGGCGGCGAAGGATTTCTTCCAACGTTGGGATTTTGAGAAATGGAAGGATAAATACCAAAAATCTGACCTGGGGAACCGTCGAAACAGGGTGTTATGAGATATCGGATCAGATCATTTCCTCGAGCAACTCCCTATAATAGTGATAATTTTCATATGGAGTGTACTCCCTAACTCGACCATCAAGCAATGGGACATAACCCCCCTGCTCCAACAGAGGAGGCACAACCCGCTCAACTTCTCGCCGAACTGACTCCTTATCCCCAAGCAGAGTGTCCAGATCAATACCAGCGATCAGGCCAAGATCGTGACCAAATTCTTCCCGAATACTCAGGTAATCCATTGCGTTGGGCTCTACTTCACAAGCCCATAAACAATTGATCCCATATTTAACCGCGCCTGGCAAGATCACCCGCGTATTAGCATACGTACGTAAGATTCGAGTTTCTACACCATGTTTATCCGCAACATCCATTAGCGGCTTAAGACTCTTGAGTACATAATTTTTGTGCATTTTTGGAGAAACCAAAGAACCATCATTGCCTCCAATGGGCTCACTGAAAACGAGTGCGTCGACGGTTACATCTTGCAAAATTCTGTCGGTTAGTTTGGCAGCAAATTCCCCATGAAGATTCATCAACTCAATCACAAAATCTGACTCGTCAGTGAGCAAATACATCACTTCTTCAAATCTATCCCACCCCATCACGCCCAATGTCAGGAATAACCCCTCATGGACTCGCAGCATAAGAGGATAATCCCGTTCTCTCAAACCCTTGACTCTTTTACGCCAATTCTCTGGCAGGCGGATTGGATCATCGGGATTAAGGCTGGCACGTAAAATGTCTAATTCTGCCAGGGTTGTGGGCCATTTTTCCAAGGTCGGGTGAGGGTCTAAATCGAGATATATCTCCTCACGCCGGTCATATGCGAATATTCTCGCTAGATCCTTTTCTGTTTTAATTCCCCATTGTTTCCATTCTTTGAACACCCCCGAGCGTATGCCTTCCCCAAAAAGGGGGACACGATCGAGAATCCCTCTGCGCATTGTTTCAAGAAAACGTTGACGACTATTCATGTTGGTACTCTCCTCCCCACTATTTTACTCTTATTTTGGCTGATCCCTTGCCTAGAAAAAACATCTTCAGTATGCTATTGATATGAATACGTACTATTTCGTGAGACATGCACATGCCTATTGGACTCCCGATGAGAGTCGTCCATTGTCAGCCAACGGGCAGAAAGATGCACAGCGAGTTGCCGATATCCTTGAAAAATTTCCCATCTCGATGATCTTTTCAAGCCCTTACAAACGAGCTTTTCAAACCGTAATCCCCCTCTCAGAACAATTCATTATTCCGATCGATGTTATCTCTAATTTGCGTGAACGGACTTTGTGCAAAGGGAAAATTGATAAATTTCTCGAAGCAGTAGAAATGACTTGGCGAGATTTCGAATTCTCTCATCCTGGGGGAGAATCAAACAACGCCGCTCAACACCGAGGTGTAAGTTTCATCCACAAACTGGAGCAGAAATTTCGAGATGAGCACATTGTTCTCGCCACACATGGAAATCTCATGGCCCTGACAATGCAATTCTTTGACACTTCCATCGATTTCTCTTTTTGGGAATCACTCTCCATGCCAGATATTTACGTACTCGAAGTGGATGCAGACAAACAAGCGCACATATTGCGCCTTTGGGAAAATTCTAATCAATAAGGAGCTTCCGCCCCTCAATCCCCAGACCAAACTCCAAGCATCAAGCGAGATTTCTCAATACAGGTATATGGACCAATCAAAGTAAGTTGATCTCCGCTTTCCAGGCGCGTATCGCCGTTAGGAACAATCAATTGCTCATTTTTGCGCACCGCCAGGATCATCAAATCTTCAGGAAAATCCAATTCTCGCAGCGGACGGTGTAAGAGGTTGGCATTTCGGACAGTGACTTCGCATACTTCCTTATCATCATCGGTTCGAGTGAGCAACTCATAAATTGTCGGGTTTCGGGTAAGTAAAGCTAACAACAATGCCTGATCTGTAGCCGCGTTCATTGGTGTGACGCCGATCTTCTCAAATCGCTGGATTTCGCCAGGTGCTGTGACTCGCGAAACCACATGGTTGATGCCATACGTTGAGCGTACGTAGTCACATACGCGATAGTTTTTCTCCACATTGCTGTATATACATACCAGGCGGTTGGCTTGATTCAGATAGGGTTCTGCGACGGGGTCAAAACGGTCGGCGCGAGCAACTACAGCCTCAAAACCACGCTTACGAGCACGCTCTATACGATTCTCTTTTGTGTCTATGATCACGACGAGGTCATGATGCCCGCGGATTTGCTCGGCGACTTGCAATCCCAAAATCCCAGCTCCTACTACGATTGTAGGTCGTTGTTCTTCACTTTCACCCTTTGGTGCTGTACGCACAAAGATCAACGGGGCCAACGTAACTGTAATAATTGCCACCAGAATGATCGCCGCGTTGACCGGTTCTGTAATCACACCCAAACGCAATCCAATCGCCGATGCTGCGATGATCAAAGATAAACGCGCCGAGAGCAGTGTCCCTGCACTCAGCGTCTCACGCCAGCCAAAATTAAAACGGAACACCAATGAGGGCAGCACCTTCACCAGGATCGCTGCAATGAGTAAGATAGGCAGCAAGAGCAGAGCCTGTGAAGAAGAAGCCAGCGCTTCTAGGTTGAAATCCACACCCACCATAATGAAGAAGATAGGAATGAAAAAACCAAATCCAAATGATTCCAACTGGTGCATGGTCTCATTATCTTCATGGGTACTCAACAAAGATATGATCGCCCCCGCCAGAAATGCTCCCAGGATGATTTCCGTTCCTAACATCTCTGCCAGGGCAACGAAGATCAACATGATCGTAAAGGCTATGCGGATTTTGATCTGAGCCGTTGCAGTACTAAGCTCATCTAGCAAACGACGGACCCCTGGGATGCGGTTGAAAAACAACATCCCAAACTGGTACATCAGGAAAAATGCCACAAAAAGTACACCGATCAGCAAAATATCCAGGGTCAAACCATGAGAGAGTGTAGCTACTACAACGGTTATCAACAACATGGTCGCAAAATCCGCAATCAACGCGGCGATAAGCAACGTCTGCCCAAAGCGTCCGCTGCTCAGGCCCCGCTCTTTGAGTACGGGCACCACAACACCCAAAGATGTTGTCGAAAGGATCAAGGCGATCATCCAGGGATTGGTAACCAAATCCATGCTTACTAACAAGAACCCCACCAGTGATGACAAGGTCAGGGTTAAGACGAAACTCAAGCCGCCCAGCGGCAAGGGTCCCCAGGGCTGTTTTCCATCACGGGAACGATCCGAGGAAACTGATCCGATGCTAGAAAAATCAATCTCCATCCCAGAGAGGAACATCAAAAATACAAAGCCTAATTCAGCAAGCAAATCCAGGATCGGATCATGGTGCTGAACCCACCCCAGGCCGCTGCGTCCAACAATGATCCCAGCAATGATCTCCCCTACAACGATGGGCAACCGCAAACGCTTAAATCGCGAAAGCGTGATGGGGACGAGGAAAGCTAACGATACAACGATCAGTAAAGGATAAAAAGAAACGGTTTCTTCCATACTTCTCTCACTATTTTCCACCATGACCATAAAGGAGCACTAAGGATTATATCTCTCTTAGTGCTCCTTTGTAATCATTAAGATACTCAATTCGATAATTATGAACTCTTATCACCATACAACTTGCGATGCACGATGCTTAATTCACGTACTTGATCTACTGCCCGATAGGATGAACGAACCAATGGTGCACTCTCCACCCACTGGAAACCAATCTCCAGGCCAAATTGCTTGAGTTCTTCAAACTCTTCGGGCGTGTAATAACGCTCAATGGGCAAATGTTTGCGGCTGGGCTGTAAATACTGTCCAATGGTGAGAATGTCGACACCCCAGTCGCGCTGATCTCTCATCGTCGCTTTGACTTCATCCATCGTTTCGCCCAAACCAACCATGATGCCCGATTTCGTTAGCACTTCTGGATCAAGCTTCTTGGCATTGGTCAAGGTGGCTGCTGCCCAAGCATAATTATCCTGCGGCTGCACACCCTTGAACAAACGCGGCACGGTTTCCACATTATGATTTAGGATCTCGGGACGAGCTTCCATGACTATGCGCAGAGCTTCCACGCTGCCCTTGAAATCAGGGATCAATACTTCGATGGAACATCCAGGTTGAAGCTCGCGGATACGTCGGATGACCATAGCAAAGATTGGCGCGCCACCATCGCGGCGGTCATCGCGATTGACGCTGGTGATCACCGCATGCTTGAGCTTCATCTTGGCTACAGCCTGAGCAATACGTTCAGGTTCATCCCAATCCAAAAACGAAGGCTTACCATGCTTAATATCGCAAAAGCCACACGTGCGCGTACACACATCACCCAACATCAGGAACGTGGCTGTGCCCGCTCCCCAACACTCGCCCAAATTTGGGCACATGGCTTCTTCGCAAACAGTGTGCAACTCCTTGGCGCGCATCAAGTGCTGAATTTCCTGATACGTCTCTCCCATGGGCGCGCGCACTTTGATCCACGGCGGACGTCGCTTAGGTGTGGTATCGATCTCTTCGGGTTTTATCCGATCACGAGTGGGGGTAACAGGCATGAAAACTCCTGGTATAAAGGATTTTGTAGGTGGCCGATACCACAGCCACCGATTTA
>CAZLNX010000050.1:0-24505 GCA_964560795.1 uncultured Anaerolineales bacterium
TGTGTTTGTTTTTCGTTAGCCCTTTATTTGATTTTCATGGCTTGGTAGTTACCGCTATTCTATATATTATGAGATCATTTTCTTTTAAATGCAACCCTTTTGAGAATATTAGCTCTAATGAATTAACAAAAACCTCGCGACATTTTGATTTGGAAGAAATGAACAATTGGTAACCGCCAAGCCAGCAAACCGCTCGTAACGACAAACGCAAGTGAGCCGCAGCAAGCTAGCCACACTAATAGTAGTCGGGTATTCCTGGCTACCCTATTCCCAAGACCAAAAAGCTAAAACCCCATTCACCAGATAACGCGGCTCCAAGCGCCCACTGGCTCGCACCACCCAAATCACTGGTGCGCCCTCAGGCAGTAGCGCAGACAGCACCAGATTCTGGCTGTCCGGCGACCAGATTGTTGCCGATTTCTGGAATTGGGTAAAAAGCTGCAGCATATTCAAGAATTCGTACGTGGGGGTAAAGGGATAGGTTACTTCACGAGATTCAATATTTTTCCCACTGAAATCCATCACGCGTGCTTTGACAGTCCCCACCGGGACAACATCCTGAAGACCCAACTCTTCCGGCAATGAGACATCGAGAACCTGGAAAGGGAAATAGGCAAGCTGCTCACTATCAGGAGACCAGAAAAAGGCCATGACATTCTTTTCTCCTGTGACGATGATCTGATTGTTATTTTCGAAATCAAGAATGGTGAGTTGGCCGATCAAAAATCCCGGGCTGAGATTATCGCCAGAAATCCAGGCAACTTTGCTTCCGTCCGGAGAGATGGTGAAAGCTATATCGCCTTCGAATGGTGCCAGAGTTTCTTCGAGGTGCCCGTTCTTATCCAGCATCACCAACGACTTCTGGCCTTGAACTTCAACTGCCACAACAACATGTTCGCCATCTGCGGTCCAGGCTGGAGTCTGGAAATTGGAGGGTTCCATGCTTAGGACTTTTTCTTCGACCGTTGCATCAGCAACATTCAGAAAGGACATTTTTTCCACGGAGGCAGCATTAAGCCCCCCAGCGTGAGACAAGATGCGCTTCCCGTCTGGTGACCAGCTCCAAAAATAGGGTCTACCTGCGTCTAATAATATTGCTTCTCCACCCTGACTGGGCACGGAATAGAGCGCCATGCCGCGGCTGAAATTTGAGTTGGTCAAGAAACCGATCTGCTCATTGGTCGGAGACCAGGAAATATAGAAGGGAAAGAAATGATCGCTGGTAAAGGTTTCCACCAATTGGAGATCATCCAAAGAAACTGTAATGACGCTGGCTTTGTCAATATCCTGGCTGCCCATTGATCCACTGACACCCACAAAGGCTAATTGGCTGCTACCAAATGACCATGTGGGGGTCTGATAAACAACTACGGTGTCATCATCCGCGGAACCATAGCGGGCATCCTTGGTGATCTGCTCTTGTTTGCCCCCTGCCTGATCCATAGTGTAGATATTGCCATCCGCGCCTACATATACAATCAAGCCCGATTTTTTCTCCAAGTTAGCCATCATCGGGCTCTGCTCTATGCGCCGATTGGCCAGGGAGCTGCACGAAGCAAGCACCAAAGAAAGCATCAAAATAAAAATTGAGATTAGGAATATTTTTTGATTGTTTCTGAGCCACATAATCTGTTACCTTTTTGACAAACTTCCTTAATCATAATCACGAATTTGAACGAATATCCCGTTACACAAATAAAAAATACTTCTCTACCGTACATTTCTAAGAAACCACAGATAAATGCGGATAAACACCGATAAAAAATCAAAAAAAATCAGCGTCTATCTGTGCGAATCTGCGGTTTCATTCACAATGTTGTAACTAATTCTGCTCTGAAAAACCATATGTACGGTAAAAAAATACTAAAATTCGTGTTATTCGTCTAATTTGTATTCATTCGTGTTCAACATTCATTGTTCCAACAAATAATTCAAAGCCACATCAACAACAAGATCATTCTCTGGATCAATTGTCTCCCAATAAGCGTCAATCATGATATCTGGCTGAACACCTAGAATCCCAATTTGGCGCTGATCTTCTGGGATAAACGTTGTTGTAGCAAGTGACAACACAGACCCATCGGGAAGCGGAATCCTTTCGGAGCCTTCGATCAGTCCTGGCGTGGGCAACCCCATCACCACTGCCCGGTTGTTGATCTGCATAGCCGCGGCAAATATCTCCGACTGCCCCCAGGTGTCTGGGCCAACCAAAATGACGACGGGAACATCTTGAGAATTGAAATATTCTTCCCCAACGATATTCGCCGGTAAACCGCCTGAACGTGACAAGGTTATCCCAAGCTGCCCCTCGGTAAACATAGTCAACAGGGGAACTAGAGGCCAACTAGCGCCAGACGAAACACGTAAATCGATGATCAACCCTTTGATCTCTTGTGCCTCGCTTAGAGCCTGGAAAGTGGCGAAGAAATCGATGCCCATATCGCCATATGTGATGCGCGGGAATTCTACATAAACGACACTCGTCCCCTCGATGAAATCCATAAAAATCTTTTCGGATTGAGGCACAACGCTGCCGCGCGTCACAACCACTATTCGCTGTTCCGCTCCCGGCGATTGGACATTCAAAGCTACGTCAGATCCAGCAGGGCCGCGCAGTCGCTGCACAGCATTAAGGCCCTCCTCTACCGTGATCGGCAAGCCATCGACAGCATAAATGCTATCTCGATCACGGAGTCCTGCGGCTTCAGCAGGAGAACCAGTCATAACTTCAACTAGAACAATATGGGGTTCAGGATCTTCACGAAAGCTGACAAAGGCGCCAATACCTTGATAGGATATCTCATCAGTGGAAAGCTCTTGCTCTAGGCGCTCTGCGCGGGATTGCCAACTCACGGTATTCTCGGGGAACTCCGCTAACATTTCACTAATCAGTACGGAAAATTCTTCACCCGAAAGCAAGGATAGAACCTGAATCTGGTATTTATCTTTTATGCTTTGCAAATCACTCTGCAGAATTTCCCCGTAGATATACACCTCATCAATGGTCTTCCAAAGCGCATTATAGGTTTCGATATATGGATTTGGAGTTGGTTCAGGGGGTGGCGCAAAGGTTGAGGTCGCGGTTGGTTCTGGACGGATACCCGAACAAGCTGCCAGTGAGGGTATCAAAATCAATACAAAAACTATCAAGAGAATGTGAATTAGTCTGGTCATTTTTCTCTTTTCGAAAGCATAAGGCGCCACAGGTAAATTCGGACTGCTTTAGTACTATATTAACCTGTTTTTTTGGTTTTAGGTTCATCGAGATATGAAAATTCTATGAGAATAGAACCACGCCAAATTCCAGTGAAAATAAAAAAATCGCCCCCACCCCTGACCCCTCCCCCGACATTCGTGAGGGGAAATAGTGAAAAATGGGTGCGTGCTAGCGCAAAGCGCTGCACGCACCCATTTTTCACACAAATCCCCCCTTCCGGTGGGGAAGGGGGGGTAGGGGGGATGGGGCAAGAAAAGAAAAAAAAACATCCGAATAACGAATTCGTGGTAAACCACTATTAATTAATAATTTCTCATCAGCGCATAAATTCTGGGATTTTTCTCTCGTAGGTTTCCTTCATCAGGGGGGAAGAAACCACAAAATCAGCTGAAGCACGGTTGGTCGCCACGGGGATATTCCAAACCTGAGCCATGCGCAGCAAAGCTTTGACATCCGGGTCGTGCGGCTGCGCTTCCAACGGATCCCAAAAGAAGATCAAGATGTCTATCTTTCCCTGGGCAATTTTTGCCCCCAACTGCATATCGCCACCGATTGGACCACTGAGCATCTTGTTGACTGGCAAATCCAGCTCTTCTTCGATGACACTCCCCGTGGTGCCCGTGGCATACAAATGATGCCGGGATAGCGAGGTGCGATTGTAGTGCGCCCACTCTAAGAGATCGTCTTTTTGATTATCGTGGGCGACCAGGGCTATATGCTTTTTCGATGCCATGGTTGCTATTTGAGATTCCATACCTACCTCACGCCTGATTCAGAATCCTAATGATGGTCATGCCCCTCGGCCGTGAGATTTTCTACCCCAGGAACCTTTCCAACCAACATCTGTGGTTTGTGGATCAGGATAGGCAAATGCTGAGGGCAAATCCAATAATGCTCTCCCTTATAATTCATGGGGATAAGGGGGACTTCGTCACTGGTTCGCTTACATTGTGCGCAAGCAGCTTCATGGTCTGACATTTATAACATCTCCTTGTGTATATGATGCTCAAGTATACCCCAGGAAAGCAAAAACTTGTTTGCGCTTGCGCAAAGAGCAAACAAGTTTTTGAATACAATTCAAGATGAAGGTGTGCCGAGTTAAGTATAAACTTGATGTGCTAGTTTTCCTAACTGCTTGTCATCCTGAGCGCACCGGAGGCGGGCCTGTGGCCATGACAACAATAAAGAGAAATATCTTCACATGGCGTTAATTATCTGCGCCGCAAAGTGATCACAATGAAGATGCCCATAACGACAATCACCAGGATGACCAGCGGAATAATTGGCGTGGCCTGCTCCACAATCCCCGGTTCGGGAATGGGCGTGCGCGTTGGGCTGGGTGTCGGTGACACTTCAGGCGTCGGCTCGAACTCACAATCATTAGAAGTGACGACGATATTGTAGAAAACATCTTCATCAGGGGCATCGCCGCTGTTCACGGTGACAGCCCACTCGCCTTCTATGGGGGTCAAGAGAGTATAAAGGTTGATATTATTGCCCCGCTGAACCGAGAAGTTTGGATAGCCAGCATCCACAGATGTGCCATCGGGATCGACGATGTCCAACACCGGAGCACCGGCAACAAAATTCAACGCCAGGCTCACCTCGCAGACATTGGCGCCCACACTGATTGGATCAACTTGTGAAGGCTGAGCCGGGCTAACATACCCGGCAACTTGCCGCACCTCGCCGACAATTCCCTGCCGGCAGGCAACGAAAAAGTTGACCAGTTCTTCACCTTTCTTGGCAAAGAGATATTCTCCCTCGGTCTTGTCAGCCAGACCACGAAGAAGCTCCCAGTCGACATGGGCCTCTGTAGGGCCAATGCCCACGGTACAAATAGTGGTGTCCATCTCGTTGGCCCGAAGGGGGATCTCCGCCAAGATTTGATCTTCACCTGGCCCAACGTTGGTCTGCCCATCGCTGAGTAGGATCACCAGGGTGGGTTTGGTAGGATCGGCATTACGCACCAATTCTTCCAGCGCATCATCCAGAGCAGCATAAATGTTGGTTTGGAATTGCGGTTCAAGCTGAATGATCTTGCCCTCAACTGCATCCAGGTTAGGAGTCAGTTCCTGGATCAGAGCGGATTCTGTCGAGAAGATCACCAATCCGACGATAGAAACTCTGCGCCCCGCGGTCTCGTCCAGGCGGGATAAATCCAGCAGGGTTCTGGCGGCTAACTTTGCCAGATCGATCTTTCGGGGAATGCCCAAGTCATCGATCATGGCCTCGTAATCCCCTTTGAGCAGTTCATAATTGGAATCTACAAAGTATTGATCACGCTGCGCCATCAGATCAAAATATCCCAGGGTCTCCATGGTCTCGTTGCGCGCATTCAGCGTTTCGATATAGGCATCCCTCAGTGGAATATATTCGGGATCGCCTAGATAGGGAACCATATCTCGCAATGCCTGTTTCTGCTCAAAACTGATACCTGCATTGGCACAAGCTTGATCAATCCAATAATCAAGCTCATCTAGCGTTAGAGAGATGGCAAACTGCAGGGTAAACTGCGCCGAAACTCCGCAGTTGTTCTCCATCAACGCCCGCCCAATTTCGACGCGAATCGTTTCGAGGCTGTCTCCAAATTCATTTTCAGAGAACCAGGCGTCAAGAGCATCCAAAGCTGCGCGCCAAGCATCATCGGCTGCGACAAACTCAGGTGATTCAAGCAGCGCGGCGAGTTGATCGTTTAAGGCTTGTAAATCTTCGCCACCCTCTATTGCAGAGATCTGATCATTTAGTGCCAATAACTCTTGGGGTAAATCATCCGAGAGGATGGGGTGCTTCATGCTATCGGAGACATCTAGCACCAGTACAACCTGGATGGTGTCTTCTGGGCCATCCGGGCTATCTTGCGCATGCCGATCAGCAATGACTGTGTTCAGTGGCACGAGAAGTACAAGCATGCTCACCAGAATAGCGAAAACTGTTTTTCTCAACTTCATGGGGGACCTCCCAACAACGCCTGGCTCATGAGAAGTAATGGACAAGTTTATTCTAGCACAAGAAATTCCGATCCGATATCCTGCCGACGTACTAATCAGGTTCAAGGTATAACAAAAGAAAGTATAATTGACATATACCATCGAAAACATCAAAGGGAGAACCCAATGTCTAAGGTCACCATCCGGCCGGTGGTCGGCGATGAAATGCTCGAAATTGCCTATTGGATGTCCAGCTATGCATTCAGAGCATCGCCCCCCTTCCCCAATAAAGAAGAACGCTTTGAAATCATCAAGAGCCGCAAAGGCATTGATTATTTTGCGCTATTTGAAGATGACACGGCCGCAGCTGTGGCCGCCAGCACTCCGCTGACTCAGAACGTGCGCGGCTCAATCTATCAGATGAGCGGCATTTACAACGTCGTGACGCATCCGGCGTACCGCCGCAAGGGCTATTCGAAAGAAGTTCTGACTGAGCTTCTGGCCAAAGTGCGTGGCAAAGGCTGGGCATTTACCTGTCTTTACCCCTTCCGCGAATCATTTTACGAGCGTCTGGGATATATCACGTTCCCACAGCCGCGCATCGCACGATTCTCCCCGTCGACATTGCAGCCCTTACTAAGGAAAGATCTAAATGGGGAAGTTGATATCGTCATGATCAGCGAGGGCTACGATGCGTACCGCCAGTGGCTTTATGACATGCAGCCGCGGGTTCACGGCATGGGGATTTTCGAGCACGGCAATGAAGCAGGCGCCAAAGCCAATCAAAGTTGGATCGCCACTGCGCGTTCAAATGGAGAGCCCATCGGTTTGATGCTGTATGCGATCAAGGGTGAGGAAGTCACCAAATTCAATTTCCGTGCCCAGCGTTTCTATTACAAAAATAGCTTGGGAAGATATTTGCTCTTGGAATGGATTGCGCGTCACATCGACCAGGCCGATAAAGCTGAGATCTGGCTTCCGCCTTTTGAACTCCCTGAAACCTGGCTAGCTGATATGGAAGTTCAAACAGAACCGGCCTGGATTCCCCCTCTAGGCCGCGTGCTCGATATCGCAAAAATTGGCGGAATGCAGGTTGGAGAAGGCGGCTTCACGGCACAATTAAGTGACCCAATTTGTCCTTGGAACGAGGGCATCTGGAAGTTCGAGTCCACCGATGGAAAACTGGTAGTGAGCAAAGGCAGTCGTGCTCAATGTGAGTTGAATATCAACGCCTTATCCGCTCTGGTTTATGGCACCCACGACCCTGGCGACTTCGCGCTGCGCGGCTGGGGCGATCCATCGGACAAACTCCAAGTGACTATGCGCAATTTGTTCCCACCCAAGCTGCCATTCTTGCATGAATATTATTGATATTTGAAATTGTTCGTCGTCGATTTCACCGCCGGAGAAAAACATCGCCCTTCCACTGACATCTCCCATAGGTAATTCTCTTAGGAGAGTCACATGTCAATCGAAAACAGAACCAACTCAGAGGTCAGTCTGAGCCGCCGTCTGCTCAATATTCAGGAAAAGGCTATTCGAGCAGAGAGTCTTTCCCAGTTTGCCGAGGGGATTCTCCCCGAAGTAGCCGACCTTGTGGATTCGAACGAAGCGCTGTTATACCTGCATCCCAACGGCTATTTCGAGCCGTGGGGATTTCCCGAAAGTGAAGTCCCAAAATTAAACGCATTGATCCCCAAACATTTCGATCAGCTATCCAGCCAGAAATCTTTCGATAAAGCAACGGTACCATCATCCGATTACTGGAAGCCGCAGGCAAAACTGACCCTGCACCCCCTCCGGGAAAATGGGGACTGTCTCGGTGTGGTCGGCCTGCTTCAAAAGGACGACGAAATTCCCGTGGCGGACGATCAATGGCAAGGGCTATTAGAAAATCTAGGGAAGCTCGCCGGTGGACTTTCGGAGCGACTGCGAATGGAGAAACAACTCGGGCGTCTCAACAATTATGTCACGGTCAGCTCGATGCTGGTGCAGCCGTTGGGACTGCACGATATGCTTGAGGCGGCGTTATACTGCTGCATGGAAGCAACATTGGCGCAGGCCTCATCGGTGCTTCTACTGGGAGAAAACAAACAGCATTTCCATTTTTACCAAGTGGAAGGGCCAGCCAAACCTGTGTTGGATGCAGCTGTTTTTCCCATCGGCAAGGGTATCGCCGGAGCTGTACTAGAAAGTCAGGAATCAGAGATCATCAACGATGTACAGAATGATTCTCGTTTCTATAAGAATTTCGACTCCGAATCCGAATTCCAAACCCGTAATATGATTGCCATTCCTTTAACAGCTGGGGAAGAAAAGATCGGTGTGCTGGAAGTGCTTAACAAGGCTGAAGGGGCTGACTTTACAGAAAATGAGCGCCTGACATTGATGATGATCGCAGAAGAAATCGCTTTCGCGATCCGCAATGCGCGCGTTTTCGAGTATGTAGTCGACAGTTATTGCTTGATGCGTCAGGGAGAAAACACGTGTCGAGGCTGCAAGCGTCCGCTGGGATCATGGACCCCTTGCGTTAGATATCGAGAGAATATCACCGTATTGAACATGAAGCCCCCAAAGCTCGATGGATAAAGAAGCTTTTGCACAATATCTCAAAAAGGGGGGAAGATCGCCCAGCGCAGTGGACAGGTGCCTCAGGCTGGTAGCTGAATTCGAGGCATTCCTCATAGATCGAATTGGCAGCAAAAGCCTACACAACGCTGAAGATGAAGATCTCGAACAGTTTGTTGCCGAAGTGGAGTCGCAACCCAAAGGATCTGCAAAAACGCATCTATGGGCGATAACCTATTTCTACGACTTCGCCAAAAATGCAGATATGAAGCAATATGCTTCCCTGATGCGCCAGCAGCGCATCAAACGCAAACCTTTTCCTCTGAAAGATTTCCGTGGCTTTGACGGCGATCACATCGAGGTACTTGCCAGCGCCGGAATTCGGAATGTAAACCAAATGCTCTCCGCGGGAAAAACCCCCACAGACCGGGCAAACCTGGCAGCACAAACTGGGGTTCCCGAAGCTGCCATCCTGGAGCTGGTCAAACTTTCTGACCTGGCTCGCATCCCCGGCATCAAAGGCATTCGGGCGCGCTTGTATGTCGATGCCGGTATCGATAGCACCGAAAAAATGGCCCAATGGGATGCTGATAAATTCCGAGAGCACGTCGTCGAATTTGTCGAACGGACGGGTTTTGATGGCATCCCTACGCTGCCCGCCGAAGCCAAGTTTTCCATTGACCGTGCCAAGAGACTGCCCAAGATTGTTGAATATTGAGTATTCGCAAAAGGAATTCCGCAGATAAATTCATCCAGTTTTGCCAGTTTTTACCCAAAACCTTGTGATTCCATCTCTCTTGGTTTAGACTTGATTATCCCCCAAAAAAGGATTGGAATCTAGAACAATGAACAACCTTCATCCCGACTTAGCGCGCGTTATCCTATCAGAAGAACAAATCCAGAAACGAGTCAAAGAGCTGGCAGCCCAAATCTCATCTGACTATGCCGATGCTGAACGAGTATATTTAATTGGCATTCTCAAAGGGGCGTTTATTTTCCTGGCAGACCTGTGTCGCCACCTGACGATCCCCCATGTGGTGGATTTTATGTCATTATCAAGTTACGGCAAAGCCGGCGCAGTCAGTGGGGCAGTGCGCCTGATGTTAGACCTGCGCGACCCCATTGTCAACGAGCATGTCATCATCGTCGAGGATATTGTCGATAGCGGCCATACCATGGATTATCTGCACCAATCTCTCCAAGGACGCGAGCCCGCTTCGTTGCGCACCTGCACATTGTTGGAGAAGAAGCGAGAGAGTTTGGAAGTACCAGTTGATTATTTGGGTTTCACGATCCCAGATGTCTGGGTGGTGGGTTACGGATTGGATTATGCTGATACCCACCGCACGCTGCCTTTCGTGGCAGAACTCAAGCCTGAAACGTATCAGAAATAGTTGTTCCTTTAAACACCAACGGATGCATCACCAAAAGAGTGCGCCGATGTTTTGGCGCACTCAACTCATTTTTGTCTTCCAACAACGTCCAATAGGTTACGATACTTTTACTGGCTTACGCTTCAACCAGCGGATGCTGTTGGAGCGACACTGGGGACACGTTCTCTCAGTGTTGGAATTGTAGATCCCCAACCACTCATGATCGCAGCGCAAGCAGACGTAATCCGCAGGTTGGTTCTCATCTTTGGGCCTGGGGTTGCGGGGGCTCGGGACTTTGGCTTCTACCAACGTCTGGCAAGTTTTTTCCACTTCCTTTAGAGTGACATCATGACGTATTCGCTCGGACTCTTCCATGATGGTTTGCCAACGACCGCCTTCGGCGGCAGAACACCATTCCAACTGCAACCGTTCGGGACGCGCACCAACCTTCTCTAGGCCATCCCATAAACCATCCAATCGGCGCATTGTGGAGCGGTTGGCGTCGATGTAGTGACAGTCCACATAGTGGCAACCGGAAACCAGCACCACTGGTGCGCCCTTTTTGAAGGCATACCAGACATGCTCGGGGCTGACCCTCCCTGAGCACATGGTGCGGATGATGCGCGCATTGGGTGGGTACGCCATGCGTCCAACGCCAGCCGTATCGGCACCTGCATAGGAACACCAATTACAGGCAAAGGTGACCACAGTATTCATGGGGTCATCATCCAGCATGGCATCGATTTGGGCGTAAATGGCCTGATCAGAGAAGTGCCGCATCTCAATGGCCCCAAATTTACATTCGGCCGCACAGGTTCCGCATCCATTGCAAGCCGCGCTGGTGACAGTGGCAACTTCCTTCTTTTGCCAAATCACAGCGCTGAAGGGGCACACCGGCGCGCACAAGCCACATTTCTTGCATAGTTCTTCATCCACTACGGCAGTGATAGCCTCGACGGCCAACTTGCTTTTATTCAGCAAAATCCCGGCTCGTGAAGCTGCCGCGCTGGCCTGGGTGACGCTCTCGCGCACATCTTTGGGGCTTTCAGCCGCACCAGAGATGAATACACCTTTCGTGGGGGTATCGACAGGTCTCAGCTTGGGGTGGGCTTCCTTCAAGAAACCACTGGGCGATTTCGACAGGCTGACCATCTGGCGGATGACTTCGGTATCGGTCGCTGGGGTGCTCCCAACCGCCAAAACCAGCATGTCGAACTCGTGATCTTCGAGTCGATTGGCGGTTGTATTTTCGATAGTAAATCGCAATTTGCCAGTTGTAGGATCTTCAATAACATCTCCCGGCAATCCGCGAATGTAATGCACCCCATTACCCTTGCTGCGCATGAGCAGTTCTTCAAACCCTTTTCCAAAGGCGCGTAAATCCATGTAGAACACCGTGGAATCAATCTCAGGGTAGTTGTCCTTGAGATATTGAGTCGCCTTGATGGTGTTCATGCAGCAAACATTGGAACAATAGGGATTGCCTCGTTCTGGATCATTGGTACGCGAACCCACGCATTGGATAAACCCAATCTTTTCAGGTTTCTTCAGGTCACTGGGGCGCCCTAAATGACCTTCCAAAGGGCCGCCAGTGCTGATCAGCCGTTCGAATTCCATGCTGGTGACCACGTTGTCGAAACGGGTGTAGCCATATTCATCCAGCGCGGTGGGGTCGTACACATCCATGCCTGTGGCGACGACGATGGAGCCTACATCAATATTGATGATCTCATCTTGCATGCTGAAATCGATGCATTCTTTTTCGCAAGCTTCGATACACTTGCCGCAGGCAATCGGGTTCTGTCCCAGGCATTCATCTGCGTTGACAATATAGGATGAAGGAACCGCTTGGGGGAAGGAAATATAGACGGCTTTTCTACTTCCCAGGCCCATCTCAAATTCGTCAGGAACCACAACTGGGCACTCTACGACGCAGTCACCACAAGAAGTACATTCATTCTCGTTTATATAACGCGCTTTCTTTCGGATGCGCGCTTTGAAGTTCCCCACATAACCAGATACATCTTCAACCTCTGAATAGGCCAGTAATGTGATGTTGGGATGTCGACCGACATCCATCATTTTAGGTCCGAGAATTCATATGCTACATTCGATGTCTGGGTAAACTTTATCTAACTGAGCCATGATGCCACCGATGGATGGCTGTTTTTCCACCAGGTAAACAGGGTGACCAGCATCGGCTAGGTCAAGGGCTGCCTGTATACCGGAAACACCACCACCGATCACCAATGCAGCATCGGTTACAGGAACCTGTTCTTCGTCTTGGGGATACAGCCAATGAGCACGGGCGACAGCTACTTTTACGATTCCCTTGGCTTTCTGGGTGGCAGCTGCGCGATCACCAGGGGTTACCCAGGAACAATGCTCTCGAATATTGGCCATCTCCAATAAATAGGGATTCAAGCCTGCCCCCTGGACACAACCACGGAAAATTACCTCATAGGAGGTCGGCGAACAAGAAGCCACTACCACTCGATTGAGATTGTTCTCCTGTATCGCAGCCTGAATTTCCTGCTGGCCTGGATCGGCACAGGTATATTTGTTGCGGATCGAGGTGACAACACCAGGCAAGGTTTCTGCATATTCTCGCAGTTCCTCGGTATCGACTGTCCCGGCGATATTCGAACCGCAATCACAGACGAATACTCCGATACGTAAGTTTTCTACAGTCAAATTCTTCCTCCTTGAAAAGGAAAATTAGCGTCCTATAAACTATCTGCCACTAAAGTCGTTAAATCACGAATTTCGATATCGATCTCATCACCTAAAATGGGGTCATTTTGAGCGCATTTGAAGTGAATTTGGCACTTAATGCATGTTGTGACCAGGGTCTCTGCGCCAGTAGCTTTCGCCTCTTTTAGCCGCTCAACCTGAATACTCTTACTCACTTGCCCGCAAGCACGCCAGCAGCTTGTGCCGCAGCAGAGGGCAGCGTTGCGGGAACGACCCATCTCCACCAAATCAAACCCTAAGTCGTCCATGATCTGGCGAGGGGCATCATAAACACCCATGTGACGGCCCAGGTTACAGGCGTCCTGGTAGGTGATTGATGCATCATGCTTAGTAACCCCATTCAAATCTTGGGTGGCGAGAAACTCGACCAGATGCATCACTTCTAGCCCGTGGTCCTCAATGAATTTAGGATAGTCGAATTTTAGTGTTCGGGCGCACTCAGGACACGTGGTGATGATCCGTTTGGCACCACTCTCCTTCAAATTCTCGATGTTGATTGTTCCCAGGGTCTTAAATGTTTCCTGATCGCCTTCCCAAAGCTGATCATGTCCGCAGCAGCGTTCTTCTGCTAGAACTTGGGGTTCAATGCCCAGGTGATTCATGATCTTGACAGCGGCCTGGGCAACGGCGACACCTTCAACATCCATTTTCTTGAAGAGGGGGTCATAATAGGGTAAGCAGCCCACAAAATACACCGTGTCTGAATCATCTGAAATTCTTAGATCTTCAGTCAGCCAGCTGAGACGATTCTGTCGCTGATCGCGGTTGGACATCATCCTGCCCCAGGTTTGGATCATCTCACTATGCGTGCAATCGCCAATACGATCAAAGCTGCGCGCCAGACTGCGAGCATCCCGCAAGAACTCTGTGAAGTAAACGTCCGAAGGGCATAATTCAGTGCAGCGTTTACAGATCAAACAAGACCAGAACAGCGCATCATCCATGACTTCTTCGGTACGACCTTGTAATGCTTTTTCAATCAGCAAACGCGGACTGGTAAATTGGCGCGTTTCCCACTTGCTGATGGGGCATACCGCGCCGCACTTCCCGCAATCCAGGCAGAACCAAGCCCGATTAAGATCGATGATCTCTTTCATTTCAGGCATCATATCAGTCGCTTCCATTCAATCCATTCACAAAGTTTTCTACAACATCTACAAATGTCTCACCTTCTCCAGCACCAATCCAATCCAACTTCAGTTGATCTTCTCGGTATCCGAGCAATGCAACCAGCCCTTTGACCTCTTCGAAAATCTCCTCTGCGCGCCGATTGCCAAACTCGAAGTGGCATTCTCCTGGCGGACAACCCAGCAGCAAAACACCATCGGCACCTTTTTCAAACGCTTTGAGGACAATTCCGGGGCTGATCTGTCCCAAGCACATCACCTTGAGTGGATGCACCGATGGAGAATAAGTCAGGTGCTCGACTCCGGCAGTTTCTAGACCGCTATATGCATTCCAGTTACAGGTGAACACAATCACTTTGGGTCTCGAATGCAAGCTGTCTTCCTTTATATTTTCTGGATGAAGTGTTGCCATAGGTAAATTCCTCAATATCAAATTGGACGAGCAAGAATCGCGCTGAGCATAGCCTCGATCTGATCATCTGTGGAGTAGCCTGCGGTGATCGCCCCTGAGGGACAGTGAGCTACACAGGTACCACATCCACTGCATAGGGTGGGATCAATCCATGATGTATGGTGTCCATTTTCCTCGATCAGTTCGGGAGCTCCGATATCACAAATTTCTCCACAGGTTCCACAGGCGCGGCAACGCGTCGGGTTCACTGTCGATGAGATTGGGTGTTGGTTTTCGACCTGATTGAACCATGCAGCCACCCTGGCTGTTGCCGCGGACCCGGCGATTGATGCATTCAAGTCTGGCTTAATCAGATAAACACCGGGCCGCAAGATTTCTATGCCATCACCATTACTTTCATTTTTGGGGAGCGGTTTATTGCTCTCAAAGGCTTTGAACAAGCCTTCCATTTCCGATTGATCTTGGGGAGACAAGACCAGAACGGATGCCTTCCATGTGCTGCCGTTTTGGGCAACGATATACTGCCCGCCCGCGTGATGAATACTCTCGGGCATGCGTTCAACTTGTCGGATGGCGATCCCGCGATCGTTCATACCCTGGAGACAATCCTTTACTGCCCCTCCATTTCCAAGGATAAGCGCAGATTTTTGAATGTGACGCTCACCATTCAGTTTTGTTGGTGTAGTCATGGCGCGAGCAACGGAGCCAGCGATAAGAGCAGTTGCTTTTGATGTGGCTTCTTCAGGATTATTTTTGTGCACCCAGGCACACTGCTCACGGATATTGACAAGAACAAACTTTGCAGCCTGATCAATGGTTCCCAGGGCACTCGACCGTTCTGGTTTGGTAAACAACTGCAAATTATCTTTGCAGCGAATGCGCTGGAATGTACAGCTATCACACACTTGATCAATGGAGCAACACGAACACCCTGCCAACACAATTCGATTCAATTTGTGGGCTTGCACTGCTTCATCGATCTTTTCCGCTCCATCTGGAGAACAGGAGAAGGGTAATACTTCCGCGTGGATGACTCCTGGCCAGGTCGCAGCCCGTGCACGGATTGACTGTGTATCAATTACCCGGGAGATCTCACCTTGCCCCTCTGTACCACATTGGCAGATGAATACACCTGTACGATCAGGCTGATTTGCATACCCTGAAGTTTGATCAATTGCCCAAGGTCGCTTGCCCACAGCGTGGTTGACTGTGTCGATCAGCCCTACTTTGCCTTTTTGTTGCGCAGACCCATTAAGATGGAGACACACCTGATTGGCTACTGCTGAACCAGTCAGGGAATCACCTATGGGAACAGAGAAAATGCCTTCGCCTGCGCTCACGCCTGAGCTAGATCCAAGCTCCCAAATTTCAGATAAATCTGTACCATCAGCGCAAATAATGGCTCCCACATTCAAGTCGGCATAGGAATCCCTTTGATTATGAATGATCGCTCCCGGCTTACAAACCTGGACGCAGGCCTGACACTCACTGCAAGGTCCACAAGCCAAGCAGCGGCTGGCTTCAGCGATGGCTTGTTCTGCGGTGAAACCTAATTCCACTTCAGCGTAACTGCTCATTCGTTGGCCGATTGGAATGGTTGCTACTCTAGTACGTGGTTTTTGAGTCCGCTCAGTATCTGAAAAATTTCTGTCTGCAATCTGCACTTCAAAGGGATCAACATTAAACTTGGTTTCCCACTCCCCCGACAAATATGCATCGATTGCCTCAGCGACTTTGTTCCCCATCCCAATGGCCTCGATGACGACCATATTGGCATCTGTCACTACATCACCAACGGCAAATACACCGGGTCGGCTGGTCATAAATTTGGGGCTTTCTACCTGGATTTGTTGCCAAGGCGTGGTCTCGATCCCATGATCATCTTCTAAGAAATCCAGGTTAGGCTGTTGGCCGATAGCTAAGACCACCAGGTCAAGATCGACGACAAATTCGCTTCCTTCAATCGGCACGGGTCGGCGTCTGCCGCTGGAATCGGGTTCGCCCAATTCCATGCGGATGCACTCCAGACCAGTGACACCACTGGCCTCGTCGCCGAGGACGCCCACCGGTGAAACCAGGTAATCCAGCGCGATGCCCTCTTTTTCAGCATCATCAACTTCCTCAGGCATAGCCGGCATCTCAGCCCGCGTTCGTCGATACAAGATGCGAACATCCTCGACATTGTAACGTTTCAATGAACGGGCAACGTCAATTGCGGTATTGCCGCCCCCCAAGACAGCGATGCGAGTTTTTGTGCCTTTGCGGAGTACCTGAAGCAGATCAACTTCATAGTGCAGGTCGTTCTGTTGATGGATCAGACTGATGGTTTTAAGAACATCAATGCCATGGACAACCCCAGGAAGATCCTCTCCCGGAATTCCCAAAGACTGGCTTTGGTGAGCACCCACCGCCAGGCATACTGCATCATAGCCCATCTCGATGAGATCATCCAAACTGTGGTCACCATTGGGGCCGATAGTCGTATTGAGCCTTATCGCCACCCCTAAGTCCTGTATTTGATGATACTCCCGCGCAATGATATCCCGGGGCAAGCGATAACCTGGAATACCGATGGCCATCATGCCGCCGATTACGGGCAGTTTGTCAAATACCGTGACCTGATACCCTTTTCTTGCCAGACGATCTGCAACCGTCATCCCTCCAGGCCCCGCGCCAATGATAGATACTTTCTTCGATTCTTCATTTATTAATGACGAAGCAGTGACTTCAAATTCACGCTTGCCCCCATTCTCCCCGGTACCCACGCACCCTTGCGCAATTTCCCAATCAGCGGCAAAACGCTTTAGCAAGCGCACACTCACTGGCGCATCGATCTCAGTTCGACGACAGTTGATTTCGCATGGATGCGTGCAAACGCGCCCGCAAATGCTGGGGAATGGAATGGCCTCGCGAATCAAATCAATAGCTTCTTGGAAACGTCCCTGTGCAATCAAAGCCACATATCCTTGCACATGCACCCCACCCGGGCAGGTATGGGAACAAGGGGGCACCCCCAATTTCTCTATGGCCATGCACCCCGGCTGACCATCCAAGAAAATTACCTTGTGGTCTGATCCTGGCACTGTCACCGGGCAAACTTCGACACATTCTCCGCAGGCAGTGCAAAGCTCTAGATCTACATAGCGTGGCTGCTGTCGTAACCCCACCTGGAAATCCTGCTTACTTTTCTCGAGTCGGTTAATTTTCGTATTTGTCCACACCGTAACGTTGGGATGTCGGGCAATTTCCAGCATGCGCGTGTTTATCTTTGGGAACTGATCAGGCGAATCTCCGTTTTTTATCAAAAAGGGATCAGCCTCTACCAGGTGTACGTTAATCCCTGAATCAGCCAAATCTAGTGTAGTTTGAAGGCCAGCGATATTGCTGCCGATGATTAGAGCGTCTTTAGTCACTTAATAAGCCTCTTGATGTCATTTCACAAGAATCGCATCCAACATAGCTTCGAGTTGGTCATCTGTCGAGCATCCAGCGGTGATTGCACCAGATGGACAGTGCGCTGCGCAAGTGCCACAACTGACACAGATTGCTGGATCAATCCAGGATGCATAACGTCCGTTGATTTCTACGAGTTCGGGAGCGCAATATTCGCATGTGTCGATGCAAGTTTTGCAAGCGCGACAACGATCCGGATCGACGATGGCAGCCGTTGGCGGCCTGCTCTCGGTTCGACCGATCCAGGCAACTACTCGTGCAGCAGCCGCTGATGCCGATATCGATGGATCCATCTCTGGGTCGATGTAAAAAACTCCGGGCCGATGGGTGTTGATGCCACCCCAGGTTGAATGAATCTGGGGTCTGCGGCGCTCCCGTCCGAAGGCAATCAACTGCTCCCCATGCTCATCCAAATCACTAGGTATCATGATCAAGGTCGAAGCACTCCATGTTTGACCATTGATGGATACGCAGAACAATCCATCCGACCGTTGAATTTGATCCGGAACTTCTTTGATCCAGTGAGTCTCGATCCCTAATTGACCTAACGTTTCCTCAACAGCTGGCGCTGCGGGACCGCTCCCCATAAGGAGTGCAGATTTTTGAATTGATCTTGCTCCTGCAAGTTTTCCCGGTGCAGCCTTGACTCGGGCAATCGTCGCCTCAAGCAAGGTTCCAGCTTTATCCGTCGCGATTTGCGGCTCATCAGGATGCACCCAGGCACATTGTTCACGAATATTGACCAGCTCAAATCGAGCCGAACTAGCCCCTGGGCGGATTGCTGGTCGCTTCATATCAATGGGGTTGAATATCCCCAAATTATCTTTACTGCGCACACGCTGATACGTACAGCTGAAACACACCTGGTCGATATTGCAGCAAGAACAGGCAGCTAAAACAACCCGGTTTAACGCATGAGCATCTATTGCACTATTGATGGTTTGTGCAGATCCAGGAGAGCACGAGAAAGGTAATATTTGGGCATGGACTACATCTGGTTGACCTGTAACCCGGTGGTGAACTGCCTGAGTATCAACTATAGAAGAAATCTGTCCGCCTTCGACATTATCACCACACTGACAAATGAACACACCGATTCTGGCCGAGGCGCCGTTCGACTCGAGAGCTGTTGAGACTGGCAATTGCTGACGCTCTGAGACTAAGTCTTGCATTGTTCGTGCCGCGATCGACGATCCCAGCAGGGCGTCATCAGGTGCAACACGATAAATCCCAGGCTCATCAACTTGATCCAAAATTGTCGGAGTTTCCTCATAATCAGCATAGACGATGCTACCAACATTCACACTTATTTGATTATCTCTCAGATTATGATCGATTGCCGCGGTTTCACATACAGCTACACAAGCCAGGCATTCACTGCAGGTACCACAAAGCAAACAGCGGCTTGCCTCTGTGATGGCTTGTTCTTCAGATAACGGCAGGTCAACTTCAACAAAATTGTCCTGCCTTTCCTTCAATGGAATGGCGGGGATTTCTACTCGCAGCCGCCCCGAAGCTTGACTTTCGTCAAAGCGAGTTTTACTCTCCTCTAGGCTGAATTCAACCATTTTGTGCGGCACAGGTTCCTGAAGCCCCTTTTCACCGCGCAGATAGCGGTCGATACTGCGAGCAGCTTTATGCCCCTCACCGATAGCATCGATCACGAAAAAGGTTTGACCGCGGCGCACATCGCCCGATACGAAAACCCCGGTCCGAGTAGTCATCATATTCTCGTCGCTGCGGATACCAAATGGGAATCGAGTGTCGATGCTGCCATCATGCGGCAAAAAAGAAAAATTCGGTTCTTGTCCGATTGCCCAAATCACTAGGTCGGCGGGCAAGATATGCTCAGAGTCTGGGATCTCATCGAAGTCGGGGCGTCCGCCTTTGAAGCCATGAAAATCAATTTCCGCACAACGCACACCGACGATTTTATTGTATTTGACAACGATTTCTTTAAAGGTGCGGCCCGGACACATTTCAACACCCTCTTCTTCGGCAATCCCTACTTCCCAATCAAATCCAGGCATTTCTCCGCGTGGCTCGAGGCAGGCCATGCGCACTTCCTCGGCTCCCAGGCGAATCACTGAGCGAACTGTATCAAGTGCGACATTACCACCCCCAAGCACGACAATCTTTTTGCCACTCAGATCAATCTTTTCGCCAAGGCAGGTTCGTCGCAAGAGATCCAAACTAAGCCAATTATCGGGGTGGTTTGAATTGCGGATGGAAATTTTCTTTGCGCGGTGTGCACCAGTGGCGATCAAGACCGCATCATAGCCATTTTTAAGCAATCCTGGAATATCATCAATCCAGGTGTTGAGTTCTAAATTGACCCCCTCATCAAGTATGCGCTGGATTTCCCAATCGAGTATTTCAGTCGGCAAGCGATGCGGGGGAATACCTACGCGCATCATACCGCCTGCAACCGGCAATGCATCAAATACACTGACCTCGTACCCCCAGCGAACCAGGTCGCGCGCTGCAGTCAAGCCAGATGGACCGGCGCCAATAATGGCAATACGGAACCCTAATGATTCGGTTTTTCCTTTAGAAGAAGAATCCTCGGCCAATTCAGCACGATGGTTATACTCCCAGTCAGCGACAAAGCGCTTCAATGCCATAATGTTCAGCGGCTCATCGACTTTGCCGCGCGTGCAGTTGGCTTCGCAATAATGGTTGCACACTCGCCCACACACAGAGGGGAATGGTATGGCATCCTGAATTAATTCGATGGCTTCTTGATATCGCTTTTGTGCAATAAGAGCCACATACCCCTGCACGTGAATACCCCCAGGGCAGGTTCCCGAACATGGTGCCTTACCGGGTCTGTCGATTGCCGCACATCCAGGTTGCCCATCGAGGAATATTGCTTTACGATCCTCTCCGGGGACGGTCACTGGACAAACTTCGATGCAGCTTTCGCAAGCCGTGCATCGAGTGATATCAACATATCGAGGCTTCTGATGCAAATCTACCTGAAATCCCCCAGCTGTCTTTTGAAAACCAGATAAATCGGTATTTGTCCAAACAGTGATCAGTGGGTGCTGAAGAACTTCCAAAGCGCGAGTGTTCATCAGGTGTGCTGCAA
The DNA here is from genome assembly GCA_964560795.1 of uncultured Anaerolineales bacterium. GTDB lineage: Bacteria > Chloroflexota > Anaerolineae > Anaerolineales > UBA11858 > NIOZ-UU35. The sequence continues at coordinate 20,926 of CAZLNX010000050.1, forward strand.
TATTTTCCGAGGAGTTTTTACCCAGGAAAGGCGTCGACGCTACCAGATGTACAGGATTCCCAGAATCAGCAAGATCTAGGGCAGCCTGGAGCCCAGCTGTACTTCCACCAATGATTAGCGCACCTTTACTCACGAATTCTCCTTATGCGTTCGCTGATGTTTCCTTAGGCTTTGATTTTTTCTCCTTGCTCAAAACCGATATCAAACACCTTTAGATTGAGATCCATAGTTTTAGGCGGAACTGATTCGGCCACTGCCTCACGCATGGCTTCTCTACTGACAACACCAACAATGGCCGTCCAGAATCCCAGCATAACAGTATTAGCAGCCCGGATTGTGCCCGCTTCTTCAGCGATCGTTGAGGCAGGGATGCCATACGTGGTGATATCTGTGCGGTGGTCATCCGGTAATTCGACCAGGCTATCATCAACCACCAACACCCCACCGGGAGCCAGTTCTGGTACATATTTCGAATAAGCCCCCTGCGATAGGATGATCATGCTGCCCGGCTGCACAGGGTGAGGATGGTGTATAGGGTCACTGGAAATGACCACTTGCGATCCTGCCGCCCCACCTCGGGCTTCAGGGCCATAGCTTTGAGTGAAGCAAGCTTCGAGCTTATCATAGATCGCGGCTGCCACACCGATTATCCTGCCTGCGCTGATGATCCCTTGGCCACCAAAGCCGCCCAACTTCACTTCTGCACGTTCAACATGATCTTTTCTGGCGGGGATATCTGGCCGGTTTTCAACAGCTTCCTTCTCTGCCAACCATATTTTCTCAGCAACTTCATCACGTTGATCCATAGCAGCTTTCAGGTCGGGTCTGATTTCATCCAGAAATTCACCTTCGACAATTTCGGTGATTTCACCTTTATCATTGAATTTGATATCCACATCTTTGGGGTGAGCGCCATTGACCGTATTACCAACAAGCTGGTAATACTTCATGGTTTCTAGACCGCGGCGACCTAGTTTCTGTTCATCCAAACCGCGTCCTTCTTTATTCCAGCGAGCATACGCTGTCGAACAGGGCGCGATGACTTCAACAAAGCTAAACCCAGGGTGGGCTAATGCCCTGCGCAAAGTCCACTCTAGCTGACGGGCATGCAATACGGTCCAACGGGCAACGAAAGAAGCGCCGCTGGCAGCCGCCAAATAAGGTAGATTGAACGGATACTCGAAATTACCGTACTGTGCAGTAACTGCTCTGGCTTCAAAGGGTGTTGTCGGGCCGACCTGGCCTCCAGTCATACCGTAATTGAAATTGTTGACACACACCACAGTGATATCTAAGTTTCGCCTTGCCGCGTGGATGAAGTGGTTACCACCAATCCCGGCGATATCCCCGTCTCCTGAGAGAACAACGACTTTCAATTCCGGGTTGGCAAGTTTGAGACCCGTTGCAAAGGGAATGGCCCGACCATGGGTTGTGTGAAACGAGTCAAGTCGGACATACCCGGCAATTCGTCCAGTACACCCAATGCCCGAAACTGCAGAAACCTTATCAAGATCCCAATCCTGATTTTCTTCCAACCATTGTAGAGCGCCGATAAACGTGGTCAGCGCGGTTCCCAAGCCACAACCCTGACACCAGATATGAGGCAGCCGCTCACCGCGCAGCAAATCATCCATGGGGTGCAAGCCGGTTTCCCAATCGCCTTCATCCAAGGGTTCATATCCCAATATTCTTGCCCGCTCACTACGCTGCATAATTTCTTCAGGCTGTTTGGTCATGGCTTACTCCTTCCCCTTCTTTTTTCTTTGCTTTGTTCGCCCAGCAGCTTTACGAATTGCATCGAGAACATGTTCGGGTTCCAAAACATCACCCCCAGCCCGGTGAACTCCAAGCACCTGTGTCTGGCCAGCGACACAACGCTCTACCTCACGGACCATCTGTCCCATGTTAAGCTCGGGCACAACTATTCCTTTGACTTTTTTAGCTATTTCACGAATACGTTCTTCGGGGAATGGCCAAACGGTAATCAACCTGAGATAGCCGACTCGAATACCTTCATCACGAGCCATTTGGATGGGCCACAATGAAGTACGGGCTGAAATCCCATAAGAGACAACCACCACCTCGGCATCCTTCATATTCTCTTCTTCGATCTCGATGATATCGTCCCGATGTTTCTGGATTTTGTCCATAATGCGTCTGACATTCCACTCATTGGCCTCGGGACTCATTGCAGGGTAACCACGCTCATCATGGGTCAGGCCGGTAACATGGATGCGGTATCCCTCGCCCGCAGAAACCATTGGAGAAATATACCCATTTCCGCCATTAGAGCTATTTCTGTAGACGCGGAAATGCTCAGGTTCAATGTCACCTCGAAAAACTTGAGGGCGATCAATGATTTCGATTTCCTCTACAGGGGGGATGACGACTTTCTCGGTCATATGCCCAACTTCAGCATCTGTCATCACCAAGACTGGGACGCGATATTTTTCTGATAAGTTGAAAGCTCGGATGGTCAGATCGAAAATATCCTGAGGAGAGGTAGGGCTCAAGGCGATAATTTCATAGTCTCCATGAGAGCCCCAACGGGCTTGCATCATATCTTGTTGGCCCACCATGGTGGGTAATCCTGTTGATGGTCCCCCACGCTGGACATTGACCAGCACACAGGGGGTTTCGAGCATCACCCCAAGGCCCAGGTTCTCCATCATCAGCGAAAACCCTGGCCCGCTGGTCGCGGTCATCGACTTGACGCCCGCCCAAGATCCGCCCAAGATGGCATTCATTGAAGCCAATTCATCTTCCATTTGAACATAGACACCCCCCGATTGCGGCAGCCGAACGGACATTCGCTCAGCGATTTCGGTTGCGGGTGTAATTGGGTAACCGGCGAAGAAACGGCAGCCCGCCAGAATAGCTCCCTCCGCACAGGCGTGGTCTCCCAAAAGGAAGTGCTCGCCAGTCAACTGGCCTTTTCCATTTCTCATTACTCTGTCCCCCCTTTTTGAATTGGCACCACTTTATCCGGCGAGCGCATGCCGCCATCCTCGATGTAGATGGCAAAATCCGGGCACAGCAAGGCGCACAACCCGCAATTCACACATTGTTCATCGTCCAAAACTTCTGGAGGGTGATAGCCTTTTGAATTCGATCGTTTTGAAATGACGAGATAGTTTTGGGGACAAAATTCAATACAAAAACCGCACCCTTTACACCGGTCATCGATGATATGCACGATACCATGTGTAACTTGAATGCGGTCACGGTCTAGAGGTTGTCTCCAATAAGGCATGGATCCTCCTCGGAATAAATGACTGATCTCGCCAATTCAATTGGTGAGATCACATTAATCATATTAATAAGTATATCAAGAAAACAAAGCGAACTCAATATATCATTTGTCACTTTTGCCCTATCGATTTCAGAGTAGTTGATAAAAAAATGTTGAACTTGAAAGCAGCCAGGGTATCCAAGGATAAGTGAATGCCGGAACGTGAGGGATTTATTGCATAACCAAAGAAGATTGCACGCGAAAACGCTTGCTTTTCGACATTTATTTCTATATAAGACTCTAGCGATTTCCTGAGACTGCGCTCAGTAAAAAAAGCCCTGCGGGCAC
>CAZLNX010000051.1:0-3305 GCA_964560795.1 uncultured Anaerolineales bacterium
TAAAGCTCTACAACTTGTTCATCAGTCACGCCTGGGCCCACGATGACGATTATCATCGCCTGGTGCATTTACTGGATGCAGCACCCCACTTCAATTGGCATAACTATTCTATTCCCCACGATAAGCCCGTATTAGGTCTTTACACCCTCTTTTTCCGCCGATTAAGGCTGATAAAAGAAATCGACGAACAGATCAGGCCTACAAACTGTGTTCTGGCTATTTGCGGCATGTATCTGGCTCGAAAACCATGGTGTAAGCGGGAAATTTTCATTGCCGAGAAATACGAAAAGCCGATAATTGGCATCCTACCGCGCGGCAATGAGCGCGTCCCAAAAGTTATCAAGAAATCTGCCGTTGAAGTCGTACATTGGAATACGCAATCGATTGTCGAAGCCATGCGAAAGCACGCGCTATAAAAAATCCCCCGATCGCAATTCTAATCTTGTTTATTGTCATTCTGAGCGCCGACAGGCGAGAAGAATCTCTGAAACCCAGCTTAGTTTATTATCTACACATGCATTGTATGCAATGGTATTAGGGATTCTTCGCTGCGCTCAGAATGACAGTTTATTGCGTTACATCCGCCAGGATGATCAGGCATCACTCTCCCTCCACCCTTGCTACAATCGCCATAACCAAAGTCTCAAACCCTTCATCTTCGTGCATCTCGGCTGTCCACACATTCATATCGGCGACCTGAGCCATGAAATCGTTGATATATAACGATGTAGCTTTGATATCTCTTAAACGTTCCGTAAGTGGGGCCGCAAGCGCAGGATCAATCTCATTTACTTGATCATATTTTGCTTTCAATCGCTTGTATTCTTCCGCCCAATAGAGTAAATAATCTGCCTGGGCATCAAAATCAAATATATTCACTTCGGGAAGCACCATAGGGAAGATGCGCTCTCGTAAGTTGGGCGTGTGGAACATCTGAAAAGCCTCATACATGCAGTACTCTGACTTCATGTACTTGTCACTGACCACGGCGATGATTGACTTGCCGCGGCCGATGCGCTGCATGAACTCATGGATGCTGTCGCGGTAGGTCATATGGCTTTTGTCGCGCGTAACTACGTAACCTTTCCCTTCAAATGCTTCACAAATAGCATCCACCATCCCTTCGCTCTCACCACCCCAAGCATAGGAGACAAAGACCTCTTTCTCTTCGGGTTTCTCTGGTTTAGGTCGATGGGCATCCAATTTGCGCTCAAATTTTTCAAGACGATCTTCTATTTTTCTTTCTATACGTTCCTGCTCGATTTCATAACCGTTCAAAACTGCCTTGACATTGACCTTTGATTTTGCGCCCGGCGGGATGATTTCAGCTATATTTTGAGCTTCGTTTTCCAATAAATACTCATAATCGATCAAAACAACATCTTCATCCGGGTGAGGTACCATGCATTTAGCCTCCAGCCGGGCGATGGATTGATTAATGGTGTCAATTTGATGGCGGATGACGGCCATAAACTCGCGGCGGGTGTTGTGCTGGCCTTGCACTGCGATATGGATGAAACCTGCCTCGCTATCGGCTCGCACCAAGGCTTTGTTTCTGCGATGGGCTAGCAGAACCCCACTTCGCCAGTAGGTTTGTTCATGAATTATGGCTTCCATGCGCACAATGAAGCGTGAGATCAGGCTGCTGGGCAGAACTTCGGGGTAGTGATACTCGAAGACCAGGGCATCATCCCAATCGCCGGTATCTGGCTCTTTCTTAGGAAGCAGATCTGGGATTAGATATTTCTCGTCTTTTCCATGTCGAAAACTAACACACAGTTCGAACTTGCGCATCATATCCAGGATATAGCGCCTTTCCCGGTCGTGGGGATAGCGCGGTTTTTTTAAGATTTTGCGTAATGCGGGCCAAGTCAGCACGCCTTCGCTTTTCAATAGATCACGGGCATTGATAATTCGGTAGACGCCTTCTGTGACCCAAGCTGGATTCAAGATATGCGTATCACGCAAACCTGTATAGCGATCATCTTGGAAATTAAGCACTACACCTAGATCGTGTAAGAATCTAATCAAAGTGGCTTGGTCGGCTTCGTCGGTGACAACTTCATCTACGCATAGCTGAACATAATCAGCAAATGGAACATAATCTTGTTCATCAGCCTGGGCTTCAAGCTGTTCTTTAACATTGAACCATGCACGCGGCATCTGGGTGTTAACATGTTCTAACTCCACTACCTCTAGTTGGATCAACTCCCGAAGCCGATCAATCCCTTGCTGGGTTTTGCATGATGTTTCCACCACAGCCTGGATCTGAGAATATTTTGCCAACAACTGATCCAAATTCCAATCCAGGGGGTGTTCATCAGCCTTATTGGCCACAATAATAATTGGTGAATCTCCGCCAAAACTCTCAATCACTTTAAGCCAGTAATACAGGTTGTTTTGGGCCTCTGACTGGCGAGCGTTGACAACCAATAAGTATAAGGTGCGCTCAGTTAGAAAGAACTGATGGGTGGCATGCATGATCTCTTGTCCCCCGAAATCCCAGATATGCACGTCAATTTCTTGTTCACCTTGTGCAACCGGCCAGTTGGTAATCTTGATCCCTTCAGTTTTATTTTCATCAGGATTGAAAGTGTCGTGCACCAGGCGGTTTACTAGTGATGTTTTGCCCACAACCCCCTCGCCCACGAGCACTAGCTTAGCTTCATTGATGGTTTGGGCATCCGCAACCGTCTCGAAATAATAGTTGAGGATGGCCTGGGGATCATGTATTTTTGCTAAGATTTCTGGCGGAATGGGCAAAGCATCGTTACCTCGCAGGTCAAGGTATTCAAGGTTAGTGAGATGATCAATTTCTGGTGGTATTTTTTCTAAATCGCTACTATTCAGTTGAAGTTTTGAAATCCAAGATATGCTTCTTGTATATTGGGGTAGATGATATAAGAAATAGAAACCTAGTATAGATTGTGGATCATTCGTTCTTCCCAAAACCTTTTCCGGGATTGGCAGTTGATTCTTCACCAGGGCAAGGTTTTCAAGTAAAGTGAGTTGACCAATCTCTATAGGCAAACTCGTCAGTTGATTGTTCATCATATAGAGTTCAGTCAGTTGGGTGAGTTGGCCAATCTCCAAGGGCAACGTCGCCAACTCATTGTTCCTCAGGTCGAGATCTATCAATTGGGTGAGTTCGCCGATCTCTGGCGGCAAACTCGTTAGACCAACTCCATCAAGGTCAAGTAATGTTAGCTGAGTGAGCTCGCCGATCTCTGGCGGCAAACTCGTTAGTTGATTGTTCATCATATAGAGTTCAGTCAGCTGGGTAAGTTGGCCGATCTCCGACGGCA
>CAZLNX010000051.1:3405-24203 GCA_964560795.1 uncultured Anaerolineales bacterium
AGTTGGCCGATCTCCGACGGCAAACTCGTTAGTTGATTGGAACTCAGGTCGAGTAGTGTCAGCTGGGTGAGTTGGCCGATCTCCGGCGGCAAACTCGTTAGTTGATTGGAACTCAGGTCGAGTAGTGTCAGCTGAGCCAGTTGGCCGATCTCCGACGGCAGTTCTGTGAGTCCGAAATTTACAAATTTTAATTCAGTGGATTCATCTTGTGCAGCGCGCGCAATAGCTTCCAAAGCGACCCGGCAAGCTTTTTTTGGGGTATCGTATTTGGCCATGGGGACATCCCTGGGTGGAGCAGTTGTTGAGTTGCTGGTTTGATTATAGCAGGATTTAGAAGCTGGGAGTGGTGATCAGAGAGCGGGAAACGCAGTACTCTGAATATAATAAATCAGCCATGACATCTCGTTCACAAACTATGAGATATCTGGCGAAATCTTATAATTCTTTTTGAGTAACTAGAATCGTCGCCGGGCTGTCGTACGGCTCAAATGGCGAATTTTCAAAATCACCAAATTTTCCAACCATTTCCAAGCCCGCGTCCTGTATTTCCAGAACCAGATCATCCACCAATTTGGGGTCAAGTTGATCAGACCAGGAACCCTGGACTTCATCACCCTCCCGAATCTCGGTGTGGAAGATCACCTTCCCCTCGGGGGTGGGCTGATAGCTACGATGAAAGGTGCGACCATCGGAAAGGGTTTTGACACCAAAAGACATCTCCCCCGAGTGATGATACTTATCCCAATTGATTACCTGCATGACGAAAAAACCATCCGCATTGAGTAGGCGATAAACATCGGCGAAGAAAGGCTTCAACAGTTCATTGGGAAGATAGGAAAGACTGTTACCAATAGAAAATATGCAATCAAAGTTATCTTTCAACTGATCAATTTCGGTAAAGGAATAGTTGAAAAATACCCCCTGTTTGGTTGTCTGGGCACCCTTGATCATCTCAACACTGCTATCAATGCCTGTGGCGGGGAAGCCTGCTCGGGTTAGGTAATCGGCATAATCTCCAGGACCGCAGCCCAAATCTAGCACTTTGCTCCCCTGTGAACCGAGATAGGCAGGTATGAAAGCCAAAAAGGCGCGGTTCAAGGGGAATATCTGGTCATATACGGCAGTGATGTCATCGTACATGGTTCTCGTCCATTATTTGCTGCGCTGCCCGGCGGCCAATCTCTACGGCGAAATTCGTTCCCCGATCCCAGGGGTAGACTTGGCTCATGCTGGCGAAATACAGCCCATCGATGGGTGTTTCAATGGTTGGGATATTCTGCGAATGATTGACCATGGGTACAGGCTGGGCATATTTAGTGCTGTGCAACCAGGTCTTGCGGATCCAACTGCGCTGGAATTTGGGGTTGATTCGCTTTAATGCAGGAATAAAACGCTCGAGCAGTTCTTCTTCAGTGAGATCAAAATATTCGTGATCTGTCTCCAAATAATCGCCACAATAGAGAATATGATCGCCGCCGAAGTTTTCCGAGGATACATAATTTGTGTGCTCGACCAAGGCTAAGAAGGGATAGCCTAAATCTTTGGGGATGTTGTACCAGTAATAGCCTTGTTCAGAGAGCTGGTGCTTGAGCGAGAGGGACAGCACCACAGCGCCCATGGATTTGAGATCCAGTAAGCCCTGGAGATATTCTGCTGGCAAGTCAGGAGCCATCGTAGCCATCAATGCTGGAGACGAAGTCGATAGCACCTGATCATATGTTTCGCTTGTGGTATCTCCTATAGAAAGTTGGATTCCATCTCCATTGGAATGAATCTGATCGACTGGGGCACCCAGCTTGATCTCGACCCCTAAGTATTTCAACTGCTCGGCAAAATCATCACAGAATGCCTGAAAGCCGCCCCGGTATGTTCCTAAACGCGTGGTGCGAGCATGCAGCCGGGCCCAGAACCATGACATGGGCACATCTCTATAGTAGGGTCCAAATTTGCCAATCAACAGCGGCTGCCACATCTTCTCGTAGACACGTTTTCCAACCCATTTCAGCATCCATCCATGGGCGGTGACCTTTTCGAGGGCACGCCAGTTTTTGGTCAAACGCAGATATAGGCCTACAAAGCCAAAGCGGATTTTGTCCAAACCCCAGCCCAAACCAGGAAACAACAACGCCTGCAGGATCGAGTCAAAGGGGTACCACTTTTCGTTGTGCAAAAGCACGGTATACGGGCGCGGGAAAAGCACCTTTTCACTCAGGCCCAACTCTTCGATCAAACCAAGCATGTGTTCGTCGGAGGCAAACCAATGGTGATAGTACTTCTCAACAGACCAGTCCCAGTGGGGTTCCTTGAAACCCGAAGCCAGGCCGCCGACTTGATCGCTAGCTTCGTAGATTGTCACTTTGTACCCTGCGCGGACCAGGTCATACGCCGCTGACATGCCGGCGATCCCTGCGCCGATGATGGCAATATTCATTTTGCTCCTTAAATATCTATCCGAAAAAAACTTAGGCGGATATGGACGCCAAAGGCGGTCCTACGTAGTGCCTCTGGGAGAGGTTTTTTGTAGATTCGTAATTGAAATTACACCCCCAAATTTTACCGCCATGATAAGGGAATATCTACCTAGCCATTTTCTGCAATAGGACACGGACGAACACGGATGAACGCGGAAAGAGAAAGAATTAGTATATACCAAAAAGTCTCTAAACTAGTGTCACGCTAAGCTGTTGACGACTTTCCGTTGGTGAGTGAAGAGTCTCACCATAAGTGATGTCACGCTAATAGCTGCCCTGAACTGCTTATAATTTTTGGTCAGGCGATACAGGTTTACTGGTTTGCTGTTCCAAGCGCGCAGCGAGATTTTTTAGATGGCTCCATTTCCTGCGGATGAGATAGATCAATGCCAGATTCATCAACCAGTGCAGCTCACATTTCGGGTTTGCGGCCAGTTGCTCGAAGACTTCTAAGGCTTCGTTATCAACGCGGCGGGTTTTAGCATACTCGTGAGCTAGTTGTTTTAAATATTTTTCACGCTCTTTGCGAACCTGATCATCTGAGGCTACTCGTTTGCGGTTTTCCAGCACCATCTTACCCACCCGGTTTACTGCCATGATCAGTTCTTCGACAGTGAAAGGCTTGAGAAGGTATTCTCGAGCGCCAACCGTCATGGCTTCGCGTAACGTTTTATCCCCTTTCTCAGCCGAAATAATGATACTTGCGATATTGGGGTGAAATTCCGCAATAGCCTGGATTGCTGTCAAGCCATCCATCTTGGGCATATTAATATCCATGATAGCGATATCTGGCATATGCTTGCGGGCAAGTTTGACCGCTTCTTCGCCATCACGTGCAATGGCGACTACATCAACCATGGGATGCTCTGCCAACATCAACCGCGTGTTGCGACGAGTCACCTGGACATCATCAGCGATCAGGATGCGCAATTTTTCGTGGGGAATGGTGTCTTCTTTACTCATCAGTACACCAACTTTCTCAACTATATGACGCTCTGAGAAGGTCAACTTCTTAGAGAAGTTGACCTTCTGGAAAAGTGTATATATCCTTAGGCCGTGTTGAGATTTGGAGAGTTCTCTCTGGAATTGACTACCTACGATTTTATTTAATCTGCCTAACAGAGTCTGAAATGTCAACACTACCAAGTTACAGTATAACCCAAAGATTGTGAATCAGAATTACTATGGCGTCAAAGAGAACACGGCAATCACCGGGTCGTGATCGGATTTGCGCTGAGGTGAGCCATCACCGGGCACTGCGGGAGCAAAGTCAGCGTTGACATGCAGCACATCCACACGGCGCAGCAAATCCATCAAATTGGGGGTCACCAGGATGTGATCCAATACCTGGGATGCGCCACGATAAATATAGGTATATCGCTCGGAGGCAGGAAGAACTTCAAAAACGTGCACCAACCCTGCCATCCGCAAAGTGTCGATAGGCAGGGCGTCATAATAGGAGTTCAAATCGCCCATCACACTTAGATAGGCGTCCGGATTTTCAGCCAGAATCTCTTCCATTACGGTTACATTCCAGGCAGCCTGGGCGTTGCGGCGCGGCTCCGTGGCTGCCTCGCCGCCACTCATGGATGTGAAGTGGTTATTGAGAACGAAGATTGTCGCAGTACCGGCGTCGGTGGTGACTTCAGCTTCAACGAGCAGCGGCGGGCGACTGGTGAGGCCTTCGGGGGCAACATACTGGTATTCAGACAGCACAGTTGCGTGATCGCTCCGCACGAGATAACCGACATCGATACCTCGGCTATCCCTGCCTTCGATCAACACCGGTTGATAGCCATAATCTGCCAAAGCTTCATGTTCAGCGATATCTTCGAGAACGCCAATATTCTCGACTTCCTGCAGCCCCACTACGGTAGGTAGCCCCGAGGCCACGATGGTATTAGCGACTTTCTCAATATTCAGTTTGTACTCGTCAATGGTCGGCATGGGTGGGCTGGATGGGTTGGGACTAAGGAAGTCAAAGAGATTTTCGACATTCCAACTCATCAGGCTGAATTCATCACTTGCCAGAGGAGATAGACTGGGCAATTTAGAATCGGAAGGTGTTACTTTCGGCACAGCAACAGGTTCGATTTTATAGCTACCAAATGTGTAGGCCAGTGGACCAACCAGGCCGCTGACTTGATCACCAGTGTTGATAGCATATTTCAGCATCGAGCTGTCATCGTGAGATGCTGTGCTGCCATCATCGACAAGAATGGCCATACCGTTTTCGCCGCCCTGCCACAAGCGCTCGATTTCATGCTCGGTACGTACCAGGGCATATTCTCCATAGCGATTTGACGGCGCAACGGCCAGCGTGGGGCCAGTCACTTGTACAAACATGCCTTCCAACGCTTCATAATAGATCTCAGACTCAGCCTGGTTGACGGGCGGATCAAGCTCCATGGGAAGCGGTAGAGAATTGCCCGAACTCAGTACGAGGATATCTTCTGGTGCGGCGATCTGTAATTGTGTTTGTTGGTACGACTCGCGCACCACGCCGGTGATTTGCACCCAATCACCTGGCAGCACGGTCATATCCATTTCACCCGTGTAAATGTATATGCCCTCTGATGTCAGCGGATCATCGTCGTCATCAAGCGCCTGGATCCAGAACCCTTCTAACTCGGGGAATACGCCCGTGACAACGCCAACGGTTGTTGCGGTGTTGAAGATATACGGCGAGCGGGATCCTTCACCCTGGATAGCCCAAATGGGAACCGTCTCACCCAAAAAGATGTAGTGGGCCAGGCTTGTTGCCGTGTCAGGCCAGTCGGCAGCTACCACTTGGGCCTGATCCAACCGAAGAGAAGCTTCCGCTGTGATGGTATTGGCTTCAAATGAAACCGTCACCGAACCGCCATCTCCCGTTAATTCGGAGATCATCCAGGTGATCGCATCGCCCTCCTTCACGCCGCCATCGGAGATGCTTTCGAGAGAGAAATCGAATGGTGGCAGCGGCGCGGTAATGACAACGTCAGTAAGCAAATCCGGGGTGTGATTGGTCGCCGTCAGCGTGACGGTGAAATTTTCACCTGCTGAGACATTGTTTGGCGCACTCAACTCCAAATACAAGCCGGGTGGGAAAACTTTTACCAGGTCGTTTTGGATGCGTGGGTACATCTGCTGGCTGATATCGCGCACTTCCATCACGCCGGTGATGCGATACTTCTCGCCACTCTCAATGGCCTCCACGCTGATATTGGTCAATTTGTCGACATAGATACTGGCCAGATGGCCTTCATCGTCAACCAGGTCAATCTCGTAGCTGTATGAGAACTCCTCCACACGTGCTACTGTACCCTCAGCCTGAACCAATTTCCCGGGGAGATTCAAAATATCATTGTCAACTTCTTCTACGCTGGCCAAGGTTGGCATCCACAGCGATTCAGCGGTGCCCTTCTCGATAACTTCGACACCATCTATGGTAGGCGCTAATTCCATGGCACCGCGATACACCAGGAGTATGCCCCGGACACGCACGCGATCCCCCAAAGAAACTTCTATATCGCCTTCACCGTCATCCACCCAAACCTGGATACCGCCCGTCTCATCTTCCATATAGAATTTGGTATTACCGCTGCCAGCGTAATAGCCGCCGGTGTACATCGTGGCAATGCCCTCTACTATGATCTCTTGGTTGACGAAAGAGCGCGCGATCCCGATAGGAATAGCACCCCCAACAACCTCGGTACGCACAGTGCCGCCAAAGCCAGCCTGAGGCCAATCGACAGCTTGAACAGAATAATTCGAAACCCCAACGGAAAGATACGTCCAAGGTGCTTTGACCTGAATTGAGGCCGTTTGTGACTCATCAACATCCAAGCTAGGCAAAGACCACAGAACAACATGATTATTCTCACCAATGGTTGTTAAATCCCAGAATGCAGCCTGCTCGCTGACCTGCAAGTCATCATCGACAGCAATGATTTCGAACACCTTGGGGATGGGCAATTGAACAACCACATCACTCACTGCCCCGCCGGTTTGATTCGTTACAGATACTGCGTATGAAAACTCTTCTCCGGGTTCTACGACTTCAGGGGCTTCCAAGGAAATTACCAGCACTGTATCCGATTTAGGCGTAATGGGGCTGCCAGTATTCTGTGGATTGGGGTACTGCTTTTGTGCGAAGTCGGCTTCGTTGTTATTGGTGTCGGTCCCATTTCCAACGACCCCCGCGGGAGCGCGCTCCAAAGAGATACCATTATCCATCCCTACCGCGGGCGCGCCCTCGGTGAAGTCACTATCTCCACCACCCCAGGCCAAACTATCGAGCACAGTGCCATCTGCGCTGCGCAGCTGCAGACCACCTCGTTGAGGCACCATGGGCACATCGATGATGGCATCAACGACTGTTCTATACTCTTCACCAGCCCGCCCCAAAAGATAGTGGCCCTGGGGCGGAATCAGAGCATGGTCAGTCCACTCAAATACTAACTGCTCCACTTCCCCTTCAGCCAGCTTATACCATAGAGATACGCCCAACAAATCAAAGGGGGCTGTATTTCCACTGTTATATAACTCGATGAATTCATAATTGTTGTTGCCTTTAATGCCACCGAGTACTTCGCTGATAAACACTTGCGGCGCCACTGCAACAACATCTGGAGTCTCAATTACTTCTTCAATAGGTTCCGTTGTAGATACCACCGCGGGGGTAGGTGCTTCAACTGTACTTTCGGCACAACCAGCCACAGCGAACAAAACAAAAATGGTCAATACAAAGAGAATTCGTCTAGCCATGGGGATTCACTCCATAAGATTCTTCATCATTACTTACTTGTAGGGAAGTCACATCATCCCCCCATTTGATACCTTCTTTCGCCAGATAGAAAGCTCCTAACAGTGTGATGGGCAGCCACAGCGCTACATGCAACACCAATGTATAACTGGCAGCGATAGCGCCATCTATGCCATAGGCTTTCAATACTGCGATGCCTGGAGCGTCAAAGGTACCTACATACCCGGGAGCCGACGGAATGGTCGTTGCCAGGTTGACAATGCCGTTCATCAGCATCAGCGCAAAGAAGCTGACCTGGAAGTTGAAGGCATGCATCACAAACCAGTATTTGCCCGTCTCTAAGAGCCAGATCACCACTGAGGTGAGGAAGACCATCAACGCTTCACGCGGGGATCGGAGAGACTCTAATCCTCCGAGAAAACGTAAGGCAATGGCCAGAATCTTCTCGCGGAAACGTTCGGGAACAAGTCGCTGTGTAAACCAACGGATAAGGCGTTCGGTTATCTGCGGGAACATGGCGGCTAACAAGAAGAGTGCTAACACGCCGACAAACGCGGCTGCCCCCCACAGAGCCAGAGTCTGAATATCCCCCACAAAGCCAGAATCAACCGTCAAGCGCGCTAATTCCGGCAGATTCAAAAACACGAAGGCCAACATGACAACGCCATCGTAAACGCGCTCAACGATGATCGTTGCCAGGGAAGCAGAAACAGGCACCTGTTCACGCCGTTTGAGCACCACAGCTCGCAGAAGCTCACCCGCGCGCGCCGGATAGATATTGTTTCCCATATAGCCAATTGCCACAATGGGGAACATTGTTTTCGTAGGAATGGCTTTCACCGGCCGTAGCAGATAATGCCAGCGCCAGGCTCGTACCCATACGCCGATAAAATATACAGCCACCCCAGGGATCAACCACCAATAGCTGGCTTCGCGCAACGATTCACCGACATCACCTAGATGCAGGCCGCGCAATGCCAGGTACATGAGCAAAACACTAATAACAACTCCAAGCCAAAATTGCCAACGTTTCATGGAAGCGATTCTACCACTGGAAATACGATCAGATTTAACCGCAGAAAGTGCAAAGTACGCGGAGAAAATAAATAAAATAATCTCAGCGATCTCAGTGCACTCCGCGGTTACACTTTTATTGGGACAAATCTTACCCAGAATATTGTCATACAATTCCACGATGCCTGTCACTGTTGCAAATTACGTCAACTTGGATATACTCTAAATAAGATAGAGGATGTATTTTGGAGGTATCGCGATGACAAAAAGAACCTGGGAAGTTGAAAAAGTCCGTTTTTGCCATCATGTTGGCAAAGAAGTCAGCCTGGAGGCGCAGGTTGTACACCCCGCCGATTGGCTCCCCGATCAACCCCCGCGCGTTGTTGGGCATCGATGTTCTGAGGGCACTTCCTGCAACTTAGATGGACGTCCAAGCTGCATCTACGCCGGGACTAATCCAAACTACGATCCCTTCACCGAAAAGTAATTCCTGAAAAAGAAGACAATTTGGGCAATCTGACAACGCGTGAACTGCCATCATTATTTCAGAATTCCATCCCCGGTTTAATCGCCGGGGATGGTTGTTTTTCCCCACAAATCCGCCTCAGCCAAAATGCCCGCAAATTGGATTTATGCTATACTTATCGTGTGAATAGCGACCAGCAAATCTGGCAAGTTTGGCATGAAACCCTCCAGCGATGGGGGCTAGATGATCTCACCGCGTTGATCCTTGATGCGCTGGGACCACTCAACTTGCTGGGCGCTCAGGTTGTATATTTGAGTCAGCCCTTCTTGGGACAATTATTGCCGGAGGGCCATTGGGATACTCTGGCGGAAGTACTTGAAAACCCTGCACAAACCAAGGCGTTTAGTGCCTTTTTGCGCCAGACAGATCAGAGCATTTAAACCCACTCACACCGAAGGAATACGGAGGTAACTCGCCGTGACCATATCTGGTCTCATTGGCCTCGCTTTCATTATAGCCTTCTCTGGACTCATCATCCTCTTCACAGCAGCAAAGCGCGAGCAGCCCGAGACCGGTCTGCGGAAAATTCCCGCTTTCAGCAGGCTTCGCCGGGCAATTGGTTTAGCCGTAGAAGCCGGTTCTCGTTTGCATCTCAGCATCGGACGCGGCAACCTGACCGGACCAGAAAGCGCGGTGGCTTTCGTCGGGTTGAGCGCGCTGGAAGGGATGATCCGTTCAGCTTCCACGGGGGATAACCCACCTGTCGCTACAACAGGCGACCCTTCCCTGGCAATCCTCACCCGGGACACCCTCAGCAGCACCTATCGGGATATTGGCAATATCGAACATTATGATCCCACCACAGGTCAATTAGTGGGTTTCACCCCCTTTTCGTATGCCGCCGGAACTTTACCTATCATTCAAGATGAAAAAACCACTGCGCACATATTGATCGGACATTTTGGCAATGAAGTCGCCTTGATCACAGATGCCGGAGAGCGCAGCAGCGATCTGACCCTTACTGGCACAGATAACCTTCCCGCGCAAGCCATCTTATATGCCACGTCCGAAGAACCACTCATCGGCGAAGAAGTCTACGCCAGCGGAGCTTATCTGAACGCAGGTCCGATGCATATTGCCAGCTTGAGGGCACAGGATGTTTTCCGTTGGGTGTTGATCGTTGTGATCATCCTTGGTGTATTGTTCAAATTGGTTGGCATTGATCAGATCTTCACCGATATTTTTGGGGGATTATTGTGAACCTGAAATTCAAATCACCAGTCTCCACTTCACTTGCGATTGGTGTCGGAATCGTTGTCCTTTTGGGATACTTTTTCGGTAGCGATCCCAGTGGCGAAGCAACAACCCTGGGGCTGCTAAGAGGCTTTTTATTGCAAGGCGCTATCGTTTGGGCAGCAGTGGCCATGCTAGTCGGCATATTTAACCTGGCTTCTGTTCACCTGGCAAAGATACGCACCAACGAAGAAGCCCCTTACAGTTTTATCCTGCTCATCACACTAATCATCACATTGGGTATCGGCCTTTACGATATCGTGGAAACATTTACGCAGGGGGAACTCAACTTCAAACGCAGCAGCTGGGTTTTCAACTACATTCAACTCCCCATTGAAACCAGCCTGATGGCAGTCTTAGCAATCAGCCTCACTTATGCAGCAGCACGACTCCTGGCACGCAGATTGAACTTGATCTCAGTGGTCTTTGTGGGTGTTGTATTGATGCTGCTTATTGGCGCAGTTCCGCAAGTCGCGGCGCAAGCACCATTATTGGCTGAAATTCGTCAATGGATACTGCGGGTTCCTACTATGGCCGGAGCACGCGGCATCCTGTTGGGTATTGCATTGGGTACTATTGCAACCGGGGTTCGCATCCTCACGGGCAGCGACCGACCATACAGAGGCTAGCTCATGGAAGAAATTCGCTGCCCCATGTGTGGCAAACCCAACCCCGATCATTTAGAAACCTGTCAGCATTGCCAGGCGAGATTGAAGCCATTGATTATCTCGTCAGAAGAGAACTTGCCTGCAGAACCCAACGATACGGGTTCCGGGTTGCCCGATTGGTTGCGATCGGATCAGCAGGATGAATCGTCACCCGAGGGCAAACCCACGTCCGAGGGCAAACCCACGTCCGAGGCTGAACCCACACCTGAGGCCGATTCCGCTGATAATGACTGGCTGAACAAACTTCGCGAAGAGGGTAATTCTGCACCCATTGATATCTCCGCTTCCGATGAATCACCTGCATCCGAAGAACCCGAAGAAGGGGATTGGCTTGATCGCATCAAAGAATTGCGCGATGCTGATGCAGAACCACCCGTAGAGGATGACTCTTCCTCGATCTTTGATGGTGAGCTGCCCTCCTGGATGTCTGAAGACGAAGGTGAAGGTGAACCTGCACCTGAAGAGCCCCCCCAAGAAGAAGACTCCTCGATATTCGATGGCGCACTACCCTCCTGGATGTCTGAAAAGGAAGAAGAACCCTCCGCTGAAGAGGAAGCTCCGGAACTGGGTTCAAGCATCCCCGATTGGCTGGCGACATCGGAAGAACAAGCCGAAAAACTTGATAAAGAAGTCGAGGTCGATGAGGGCCAATTGCCTGAATGGCTAGTCGGCTCCGATCAAGAAGAACCCGAACCCGCAGCCGAAGAAGAAACACCCAGCTGGTTCACGGATTCACAAGAGCCTGCCGTTCCAGCAAGTGAAGAACCATCCCCCGCTGAGGAACTTCCTGATGGTGAACTTCCTGATGGTGAACTCCCTGATTGGCTCACCAGCATGGCAGAAAGCACAGAAGATGCTCCGGCGAGCGAGCCCGGTGACGACGAACTGCCCGATTGGATCAAAGATTCGCAAGACCCCGCAGTAGAAACAACAATAGCAGAATCAACCCCGGTTCCAGATTCTGAACTTCCTGATTGGATGCTGGATTCAACCGAAGACGAGCAGCCTCAACCCGCAGCTGAATCCCCTGAAGGCGAAGTCCCCGAATGGCTGCTGACTGCTGATGATGCAGAACCAACCCCATCCCCCGTAGATGAACCAAGCGATGACGACATTCCAGATTGGATGTCCGGGGAAGAGGATGAAGAACCACAAATTCCCACCATCCCCGCCGAGCCTGACCCTGAATCGCCAGATTGGCTATCCGGGTTGGAAACGGAAGATATGGATTGGCCTGTCCCCGACAGCGAAACACCTGGAGACGATCTCGAGCCTGACTGGTTAGATAAGATCGGCGAGGATGCCATCCCTGATTTTGCATCGGATGATCTCGCGCCCGCTGACGATGATCCTTTCAGGATCGATCAGCTGACTGAGCTATTATCTGACCAAGCCGATGATCTACCCATCCCAGAACCTGAGGGAGAGATCGACGATGGATTATCGCCAGCTGAACTGCCTAGTTGGTTAGAAGCCATGCGTCCAGTTGAATCATCCGCCGAGGGAGATAGTGCTGTAGAACATGGCCCAACCGAGCAATCCGGTCCCCTGGCTGGCTTGAGCGGTGTGCTTATGGCCGAGCCTGAAATTGCTCGTCTGAAGCAAGCGCCTAAACTCTCATCCAGACTGCAGGTTTCTGAAACGCAGCAAGAGCATGTCAAGGTATTGAGGGAATTGCTGGAAACAGAGGAGCAAGCGGAAATTCAGCCGAAACCGATTGTAGTTTCCTCACAAGGATTGCTGCGCTGGTTGAGCGCATTCTTCCTGATCTTTGTCATTGGGTTGGTTATCATTGGTGAGACTCAATTTGTGCCTTCTCCCCCGCAGGCATCGGTCCCGATTGAAGTTCTCAACACCAGTGCGCTGATCAACACGCTGACTCCCAAAGATCCAGTATTGGTTTCCTTCGATTTTGAGCCCGGCACATCAGGGGAAATGAACGCTGCTGCCGCGGCTGTTGTCGACCATTTGATGATCAGAGGGGCTTATCTTACGTTGATTTCGACTTCCCCAACCGGACCTGCCCTGGCGGAGTATTTCATCTCTACTGTGCAACAAGAGCATCAATATACCAGCGGTACCCAGTATGTCAACCTGGGATACATTCCCGGGGGCGCGTCGGGCTTGCTGGGATTTGTGCAGATGCCGCAGCGGATCAAACCACTCTCCTTTGACGGTTTTGACCCTTGGATTACCGATCCACTCAAAGGGATTTATGCACTTTCCGATTTCAAAATGATCCTAGTAATCACCGACAACCCCGATATTGCCCAATCATGGATCGAGCAAGTTGAACCCAGAATTCAAGACACACCCCTGATCACCGTAGTCAGCGCACAGGCAGAACCAATCTTGCAGCCCTATGTGGGTGGAGAGGATGCCCAAGTACGCGGAATGGTGTCAGGTGTGATCGGCGGTACAGCATACGAACAAGTCACAGGTAAAGATAACGTAGGTCGCACCTACTGGGATGCATTGAACTTCAGCTTGATGACAGCCATCGCGGCGATATTGATCGGTGGGATCGCTAATGTCTTTTCAATCTTGCTTCGAGGAAGAAAGCAGGGGGAATCCCGATGAGTGCTGCTACCATGAATCTGGCTGACCTGATTGGTTTGTTGATAGGGTTTTCGTTTACAATCTTTATCCTCAGCTATATTGTGGGAGATAATTTCCTCTTCCGATTGGCTACACACATCTTCATCGGTGCAGCAGCAGGATATGCCAGCGTTGTCACGCTCTATAATGTCATCTTGCCCCAACTGATTTTGCCATTCTTTAATGGCGGGCAAGGTGAGATGATCTTGACCATCAGTTTATTGATTCCCAGCATCTTATTGCTGGCAAAAGTGTCACCTCGCTTGAGCATGATTGGCAACCCTGCCATCGCCATTTTGGTCGGCATCGGTGCGGCTGTGGCGATCGGAGGGGGTATTTTTGGAACGATTTTCCCTCAAGTGTCGGCTTCGGTCAGTGTTTTTGAAACAAATAACTTTCTTGAAGGCATCATATTGCTGGTAGGCACCCTTACCACACTGCTGTATTTTCAATTCGGGGCTAAGAAGAAAAGCCAACGCCCAGCAATGGCACAGACAACCAAGTTAATTCGATGGATTGGAAAAGCCTTCATCGCGATTACCTTCGGTGCCTTATTCGCGGGCGTTTATATTTCTGCGCTAACCGCACTTATCGAACGATTTTCCTTCTTGTGGACCTTCATCAAAGAGCTTTTACTCCCTACGGCTCTTGGGTAATATTGCCATATGACATCATCCGTTGTATCCACTGACTCTATCCTCGCCATCGATGTTGGCACCATCAGTACGCGTGCTTCTCTCTTTGATGTGGTTGGGTCGCGCTATCGCTTTGTTGCATCCGGCACGGCACCCACAACCGTTGCCCCACCCTTCAGCGATATCAGGGAAGGCATCTCGCGCGCGATCAACAATTTGCAAGATATCACTGGCCGCCTGATAATCGGCTCTGATGGAAATATCCTCATCCCCAGTCACCCTGATGGCACAGGAGTTGATGCAGTCGCATCAACTCTCTCAGCGGGACCTGAAATAAAAGTCGTTGCCGTTGGGCTTTTAGAAGATGTCTCCATGGAGAGTGCCCGCAATCTAGCAACCACGACGTACGCAAAAGTATCAGAAACTATCAGCTTGAACGACCGACGTAAGCAAGACGAACGCATCGATGCCATTCTACGAGCTCGTCCAGATCTAGTAATTGTTGCAGGCGGGATTGATGGGGGTGCAACCAGGTCAGTAGGCCAATTACTCGAGGCCGTTGGTCTGGCATGTTTTCTGTTTCCTCGCGACCAACGTCCCCAGGTTCTGTTTGCAGGCAACACTAGCATTCATGAAGAAATCAAAGAAACCATCGCACCGATCACGGATCTCCATCTGGCACCCAACATTCGCCCAGGGATCCATACGGAACAGTTGGCACCCGCGCAAATTACCATGTCGAAAATCTATAAGAATGTGCGCGCCCAACAAATCTTCGGTGTTTCCGATCTAGATCAATGGTCCAGCGGTCGCCTGCTGCCAACATCGACAGCCTTCGGGCGCATCGTGCGCTTCTTGAGCCATATCTACGATCCTAATAAAGGTGTGTTAGGTGTAGATATTGGGGCATCGTCAACGACAATCGCAACCGCCATCAAAGGGAAACTAGGTGTACAGGTATTCCCTCAACTGGGTCTAGGCAGCAACCTTGAGAATTTATCCCACTATATACCCACTGACCATATTGCTTATTGGCTACCGGAAGAAATACCAAAGGCATCAGTTCGAGATTATCTATTCAACAAGGCTGCACACCCTGCCAGCATACCCGCCACAATCGAAGAAATGGCCATCGAACAGGCATTAGCGCGCCAAATTATGCGCACAGCAGTTTCCCAGATGATTCCAGCGCTGCCGTTTGAACTATCCAGCCCTGGGGGTGATCTATTGCCTTGGGTGGAGCCAATCTTAGCTTCGGGAAGTGTATTGAGCCACGCACCAACACCCGGCCAGAGCTTGATGATGATCTTGGACGGCCTCCAACCGACGGGGATTACAACCGTTGTACTCGATCAAAATAATCTCCTGGCATCGCTAGGGGCCGCGGCTGAGGCCAACCCATTGATGGCTGTTCAGGTACTTGAATCACATGCTTTTCATAACCTTGGAACCGTCATCGCCCCGGTGGGCAATGCTCGCAAAGGAACGCCAGTCCTGAGAGTTAAGATTACCTTGGAAGATAATTCAGAGAGCCAGCTCGAAGTAAAATTCGGCTCAATTGAGGTTATTCCCCTACCTACTGGCCAATCTGCACAAATCCAATTACGCCCCTTGCACCGCTTTGATGTGGGCATGGGAGGGCCTGGAAAAGGCGGTCGAGTACGCGTGGTTGGCGGAAGTTTAGGCATCATCATTGACGCTAGAGGACGCCCACTTCAACTGCCATCTGATCCTGAGCTCAGGCGTGAATCGCTCAAACGCTGGCTCTGGACCCTGGGCAATTAACTGGCATTGAACTTGCATCAATATTTTTAGGAATTATGTTAGCTCCTACTATTCAAATCTCTCCTCTCACAAAGATACGCCGCCACCGCGAACTACCTGTTCCCGGGAAAGTGCTCGTACGCCAAGGACAAAAAGTCGAAGCCTTGGATACGATTGCTGAGACAATCCTGTCCCCCGAGCATCTCATGTTAGATATTGCCAGCAGTTTGAACGTATCTACTGAAAAAGCAGATGATCTAATCCAACGTGCGGCTGGGGAGTCAATCCAAAAGGATGATTTGATTGCAGGACCCGTAGGGATCACCCAGCGGGTCGTTCGAGCGCCTCGTTCTGGAAATATCGTTGTTGCTGGGGACGGGTTGGTGCTTTTACAGGTCGATAGCACCCCTTATGAAGTACATGCTGGTATGCCCGGTACAGTTACAGATCTAATTCCTGATAGAGGTGCAGTGGTCGAGGCTACTGGAGCACTCATCCAGGGAGTTTGGGGAAATGACCAAACTGAATTTGGCATGATGCAAGTTCGCTTAGAATCCCCTGATGATCAGATTTCCGCTGATTCCCTTGATGTAAGCCTTCGTGGTGCCATTGTGCTGTGCGGGTATTGCGCTGACCCGCACATATTCCAGAAGGCGGCTGATATTCCCCTACGAGGTTTGATCTTCACCAGCATGGATTCTTCTCTGGTCCGTCTTGCAAGAAAGGCACAAATCCCCGTTCTCATTTTGGAGGGATTTGGTTTCCACCCACTGAGCGCAATAGGCTATAATTTACTCATATCACATAACGGTCGTGAGATATCACTAAACGGGGAAGCGCGGGATCATTACAGCGGCACTCGTCCTGAAATTGTTATCCCGTTAGATGCTTCTCAAGCACCCGAGGATGCATCCCTGACCATTGAAGATTTTGCCAGGGGTCAAAGTGTACGAGTTGTTCGGGCGCCCCATAAAGGAAAATCGGGTACTATTGAAACCATCTACAACAAGCCAGTGAAATTCCCCAGCGGTGTGCGTGTGCTTGGCGCCGAAGTCGTTCTCTCTGATGATGAACGCGCAACAATACCACTGGTCAACCTGGAAAAAATAGCCTAGGTAGTGTTGACATTTTATCTTTCCTTGAGAAGTCACTAATTATCAACACGGCCTAATGCCCTTCTAGTTTGAGGAGATCGCAAATGACTGAAGAACCCTTTGAATTTTTTGATGACGATGATTTCGATGATTCCCCTCCTCCCGAGGAAGCTAGCAATCGTACCTTCTTGCTGGTAGCTGGAATCCTGGGCGCTATCCTGATCCTGTCGTTGATTCTCATGGCTGTATATGCTATGGTGGTTGTACCAAACCGGCGCTCTGCTCAAAACACCCAGGTGGCTCAGATTAACGCCCAAAACACGCAAGTTGCCATGGCCAGCGGCCTTACCGCGGAAGCCCAATCGTGGACCCCCACACCTACTGCTACCCGCACTCAGCCCCCGGCGACGCCCACATCCAGCCCAACCCCGGTGATCGTACCCACCGACACGCCTGCTGCCGAACTGGCACAGGACGATCGCGATGCACAACTAACCGCAACTATGGGAGCCTTGTTTACTCAGCAAGCTTCGAACTTATTAACCGTGACTCCCATATCCACACAGTTGCCATCGGCTGGCTTTGCAGATGACGTTGGCTTGCCAGGTTTATTAGCACTTGCTGGAGCAATGATCCTGGTGATCTTCCTAGCCCGGCGTCTGCGCACTTCGGGATAGTCAAGATAATCTTCAAATAGCGATATCCATTAACTCGTTTAAATTTAAAGGAGATGGGATGCTCATTGCTCCCATCTCCTATGCTTTAATTTGAAACTCGGTTCTTGTCAGGAACCGAGTTTCTTGATATTGATTTATGTTAGGTCACACTCGTAGCTACATCTTCGCCAAAGCGCAGCAAAGCCTGCACCATTTCAGGGGTGCGTCCTTCGGCATACACTCGCAGCACAGGTTCGGTCCCAGATGGGCGGATTAACAGCCAGGAATCATCAGACATGATGTATTTAACACCATCGATGGTCAATACATCTTGAACCGATTCGCCACCAATTGTTTCAGGTGCTTCATTCAACAGCCGCAAAGTCATCTTATCTTTGGCAACCGGGTGGCTGAGACGCTGATCTTTGCGTTCGTAAAAGGCGGGGCCAACCTCTTCCAGTAAGTTGTCGACCAGTTCATGTAGCGGTGCCCTTTGGGCGGCAACCATTTCCACCAACAGCAATCCCATCAAAACACCATCACCCTCAGGGATATTGCCCAAGAAAGAGATACCGCCAGATTCTTCGCCACCGATCAGGACATCTTCTTTGAGCATATAATCAGCGATATGATTGAAGCCAACCGGGGTTTCGTAGATAGGCAGATCATGTTTCTTTGCCAATCGGTCGATCATGCGCGTGGTCGAAACCGTGCGCACCACAGGGCCACTCCACCCGCGCTGCTCTACTAAATAATTCAGAGCCAACGCCATGATCTTATGCGGATCGACGAATTGTCCACGGCCATCCATGGCGCCGATGCGGTCCGCATCGCCATCGGTTGCTAACCCCAAGTCACCAAACCCTGTTCCAATAGCCGTCGCCAGGGCGCCTAAGTTGCGGGCAATCGGTTCGGGATGCGTACCACCAAAACCGGGGTTCATCTCACCACGAATTTCATGCACTTCACATCCTGTTCCTTTTAGGATGCCCTTAATCACTTCTCGTCCAGAGCCGTGCATCGAATCAACCACTACCCGCGGGGGTCGCTCGGCAATGACATCGAAGTTGATCAGTGTGCGTAAATGATCATAATATGCAGGGATGGGGTTGAAGCGTTCAATCAAACCTAGTTTGCGGGCTTGATCCCAATCCATCATGTTGGGGCCGCGGCCGCGTTCCTCGTTATCATTCAAAAAGACCTCGACCCGATGTGATTGCTCAGGAAGGGCAGAGCCGCCATAAGCTGCTTTGAGTTTGATCCCATTGTAGCGCGGCGCGTTATGAGAGGCTGTGATCACAGCCCCAGCGACGGCACCCAGGTGATGGACTGCATAGGAGATCGCTGGTGTGGGCGCATCGGCTTGGGCCAAGAAAACAGTATAGCCGTTGGCAGCCAAAACCCTGGCCACATCCGCGGCGTAACGATCGGATAAGAAACGTGTATCGAAGCCGACTACAACCTTGTGAGGATCGACACTACGACCGGTGTTCTTGACGACTTGCCAGTCGCCCGAATTGATCGCGTCAGCAATGGCCTGGGTCACCAAACGCAGGTTGTGGAATGTAAAGGTGTCAGAGATGACAGCTCGCCAGCCGTCGGTTCCAAAGTGAATGGGCATATATCTTGCTCCTAAAAATTATGTTTTGTTTTCGGTTTTATCTCCGGACAACTTCTACCAGTTCGTGCTAAAATGAGATTATGAACACCAGCGAAATTGCCGAATTTCTCGCGACAATCCGTATCTTCAGAAAACTTGATGAGATGGAACGCGATTCACTCGCACAACGCTTCGAAGAAAAATCATTTAAAGAGGGGGATGTTCTCTTTCATGAAGGTAGTCCGGGGGGAGACTTCTATATTATCACATCCGGAAAAATCCATCTAGCACGAGGCGAAGGTGATGATAGAGTCGAAATTGGCGACTTGCGCTACGGTGAATTTTTTGGAGAGCAATCCTATATAGAAAACAAAGGGCATTCAGCAACTGCGACTGCAGTACTCGAAACAAAGCTGCTTGTACTCAGAAAAGAACCCTTTGGCGAGATGCTGAGAGAGTGCCCAGAAATCAGAGAAGAGCTTGAACTCCTTGCTCGAAGCTATGAGCTGGGTCGCACCCGGCAATTCGAGTGGCTGAGTGAAGATGAAATCATTCACTTCATCGCACAGAAGCATTACTTCGTTTTGCTGAAAGCTTTCGTTCCCATCGTGATTCTTACTATTATCGGGGCAGTGATGATCCTTACCGGTATGCTGGGAGGTGTCGCAAAACTTGCATCCATTGGGGGCGCTCTCATTTGCAGTTTTGCAATCTTGTGGGCATTTTGGGCGGTTATCGATTGGAGAAATGATTACTATATCGTCACCGATAAACGTATCGTTTGGCTCGAAAAAATTGTGCTCGTATACGAGAGTCGCCATGAAGCCCCTCTGGAAGCCGTACTCTCAGTGCATACCACTTCAGATTACATCCAAAGACTTTGGGGATCAGGCGATGTAAATGTCAACACATATACGGGCCGCATTGTGATGGAAAATGTCAACAAGCCAAAACAGCTTGAAGCAGTGATTCATGAATACTGGCAGCGCTCAAAACAACGCTTCACAGAAGAAGAGCACGAAATGCGCGTGCGAATGATTCGGGAGAGCATTGGCTTAGATGAAAAAGAAGAAAGCTCTGGCGAACGGCCTCCTGCACAGCCCAAGAAAAAACATGGCCTTCTCAGACAATTCGCAAATTTCTTAAAAGCACGGTACGAAGAAGGTGGGACAATCACGTACCGTAGACATAAATTTATCCTATTCATAGAAAGTTGGCAGGCAGTTTTATTTCTTGGTATCGCAACCAGTTTTTTGATCGCGCTGTATGTTTTTCAAGTCCCTTTTGGGGATATTGTAAGAAAGATAATAATTGCAGCAAATATTATCGCCACACTGATTTTCATCTATCGATTTGTTGACTGGGGGAACGATATCTTTCAGTTAACAGATCGGCACATCTTCGATATCGACCGCAAGCCTTTCGGTCAGGATGTTAGAAAATCTGCTCCCTTAGAACGGATTCTCAACACGCAGGTAGCCCAAAGCTTCTGGCAGCGGATTTTCAATTATGGCACAGTGATCATCAACGTTGGTGAGGCGGAATTTACATTCGATGATGTCGTCAACCCCTCAATGGTGCAGCAAGAAATCTTCCATCGCTATTACACACGCAAACAGCAGCTTGAAGCTCAAGAAGCTCAAAGAGAGCGAGATCGAATGGTGGAATGGCTGAAGATTTATCACGAACAAGTTGACAGCAGCCGCAGCGCGGATCACGAACCTGATTTTTACTAGACCGTGTTGACATTTGGGGATTTCTCCCCTGAACTGAATGGGCAATTGTTTGAGTT
>CAZLNX010000052.1:0-23898 GCA_964560795.1 uncultured Anaerolineales bacterium
AGGACATAGCCCTCTCAAGGCTAAAACCGGGGTTCGAGTCCCCGTGGGGGCACCTACTGTACGCAAAATTACACTATCTCTCTAAGGACCCGCAAATACTCCCGCTGACAGGGAGTATTTTGCTTTTTACCCTTCCCCCAATATCTCTAACACATGCGCTAGAACCTTCTCCACCCTGGCTAATCTCTGTGCTTGGTTGCCGGTGCCATTCTTTAGTTTCTCAACAACTTTATCGAGTTTCTTCAATTCACCCTTTGCTTCTTTGCGCTTCTTGACTTCATCGTCGTTGACACGTATTCTCTTAGGCATCTTGCACCTCTACAGTCAAGCTATCTGTATTGACCCCTGTTCCCCTAACTTCAATAACCGTTCCTGGCTCTGTACTGTCCAGTAGGATCTCACCGTAGCCATAAAAATCCGTGCGCTCAGCATCAATTGTGTGCGTATCGCCGTTCACTGTCACGTCCCAGCTCTCGGTGGGCATTCGTACCGTCACTGTGGCAACGTCAACACCATCACCCTTGATAGTTTCCTTGTCAGCTTCAATAGAATACGCTAATGGGCATAACAGCCACGCCGCTTCCAGCTCAGCAGGTGTAGGTTGGGAATCTTCATTACGCCACTCTATGATCTCTGTCTTGTCGTCATTCAAGAGATATTCGTATTCGGGGTTTATTTGCCACAAGGCAAGTGCAATATCCATTTAGCTCTCCCTAATCAACTGAACGATAGTGTAGGTTTCAACCTGGAAGTTAGCCGCTTTGCCATATCCGTCTGTAGATCGCGTTGTTTGACACCTATGTTGAACTTCAATAACTTTCTGCGCCGCAAGTGTAAATCGGCCAACAATCACAGGCCACCCAGGATAATTTGTGGGGTTTGTTCCTGTAAGGATTGTTGTCCCATCTGTAATGTTTTGCAATCTAAGAGCATTGTTATCTACAATAAAATGAGCGGCAGTAACAAATGCTCTATACGTCCCAGCCTCTAAAGTTATCTGGTTTGACGAAACACTGGCATGGTTGCCGGTGTCTGCCTTTTCGCTGTTCAGGTCGCGTGTTCGCCATGCGCCGCTGGTGAACGTGCCGCCAGCCGTGTTCTGCGCTTTCTCGTCTACTATGCAAATATAGTCGTACTCAGAGAAAGATAGCGTTGCACCGTCGCCGCTGTCGCCGTCGTGGTCGTGAGTGCTACCCAAGAAAGTCAAATTATCTCTTAGGTGCGTATTCATTAGGGCGGCGGTGACGGTTTCACCGACCACCCAGGTTCTTGGTGCTGTCCAGGCCATTATGTCACCTTATGCTCAATATTTTCTTCAATCAAATCGTCCAATGTTTCCCCTGGTTCCCAATTCATGTTTTCCAGCAATCGCGGCCGCAGTGTTTCAAATATCTCTGACCAGTTATCGGGTATCACTACTTCGTATGCGTACCCTGCGCCCATTACTGTTTCTGCGGTTCTGAATATGGTCTTATCGTCAGGAACAGGAACATACTTATCCTCGCCAACTTTTTTTATTGTTTTGGCTACCATCCCAGGAAAGCAGTTACCGCAGATAAACGGTTCTAATTTCTCAGGGTTAACCAGCATCGCCCCGTTGCTGCAATCCGGGCAGTCAGCTATCCATCTACCGTGGTTTACTCTTGCATAAACCTTCTTCATATCACCATCCTAGAACAGCCGTGCTGTCCAACTGTGCAAAGTTAGCATCATCCAATATCAAGTATGCAGCCGCAACGCTGGGTTCCAGCACCCACGAACAGGTGATAAGACCGTCATCGGTAATATCGAAATCAATGCCGTTGACAAAGAAGTCCGCATTGATGCCCGTGACTGTTTCCGCAATGGTCACCAGGTCGCCGATCTCCACGTTCAGTGCCGCTGTCATCAAAGTGTCGTTGGTGTTGGCGATGAACGTGCAGCCGGTGATCGACGTGTACGGGTCTTTGTATTGGCCCAGGAAAGCATTGGAGACATCCATGCCCACGTTGGTGTTGTCCTGGTATTTCATATCGAAGACCAGCGTGCGCTCCCCGTGCGTGTCTTGGCTGTCAGTGTCTTCAGCTATGCTCTGAATTGGGTCATACAAGTAGATACCCTTGCCGGTCAGCTCTAATTTGTTCAAATAGGCCGTGCCAGTGTGGTTGTTTGTAATGGATATTTCACCCGTATTACCGCCGTATTCTTCAACAATCGTCACACTGCCGTTCAGGTCGTTACCGTTGTCACCGGAAACAGACGACACCTTGAAGTTGGTATCACCCACCAGCGGGTCAGTCATAGCATCGCCGCTGACCCTGGTTCTTGCCCCGCTGGGATCTCTGTACCGGCACGTCAGCACCAGCGTGTCACCAGCGCCTATTGATACTTCTTTCTGTAGCGTGAACAGCACCGTGGTCGCTGCGCTGTCCACTTCAGCAGGGTAGGTCACTGCCACAATACGGTTGAACACCGCATCCACCGGCCTTGTCACCTGCAAACTCACCATTGTGTCGTCAAGCGTGGCCTGTGACGTTGCACCAGATATGCGGTTGGTGCGGCTCTGGTAGGTCAGCGTTTCACCGCCGGTCTGGTCGCCTTTGACGAACAAATACCCCGCGCCGCTCTGCATAAGCCGCTGGCAAGCGTTCAGCACCGTGGTACTCTCGTCTTTGATGTCGTGCAGCACGTAGGTGTAGGTGTCCGGCCCTGTGGCATAACTGGTGGCTACTGGCGCAATGGGCATGTTGGCAATCAGCGTGGTCAGTGCCTGATCGTCACGTTTCGACAGCTGCACCGCAACCTTGTCAACCTTGTGCCGCCCCATTTCTTCGATGTAATCAGCCGCTTCAACGTAGGTGTCACGCGGCCCGTACTGCCCCGCACTCGGCTCGATGTTGATGACCTTGCCCCTGAACTTGTAGTACGTCGTACCGTCATAGGTAATCTTCAGGCGAGTCTTCAGCCCGTTCTCAAAGCCGCTGCGGGCGTTGGCGTGGTCTGGACTGTAATACCCCAACTTTGACCCGCTGTTTAGGGCGCTGTTGTTCAAATGAAAACTCATGGACCCCGGCGATGCCACGCGATACGTGGGTCCAGAACCCCGAATGCCGCGGCTCATACTGATACCTTGCGCAGCACGAGAATCAGCGATGATATCGGTCCACACCGCACCGCTGAAGTTGGCTTCCAGGGCAATGGTAGCGCTCACACTCATCAATTCACCACCACTGTCTGAAGTTCTCGGGCAATCTGACCGGGCAGGTTGCGCAACTCTCGACGCATTCCACGGATCTCGCTTTCTAGATCCTTGAAGCTACTATCAACCTTGTTATTGGGTATTACGGTTCCATCTTGTTCTGGGACCAATAACTCTTCCCCCGGTTTCCATATATATGGCCTTCCTGCTTCCACAGGCCCACCGCTATGACGAATACCAACACCAGCTTGCCCAATGTCTTGCCCGAAAGTTCCGGTATAGGTGCCAACGCCATTGTCCATCTCGGTTTCCATTACAATGCGCCTGATATATTCCGTAGAATATATTGTTCTGCCACCACCAAAACCACCGATAACATGAACGTTTACAAACGTATCAACTGCCAATCCGTCTAACGTTTCAAAGTCTGCTCTAAACTTCTCTATCTGAGATTTTGCACCATCAATAGCACCACCAACAGAGTCTTCTATTGCATTTCCAACCCCTGCCATCGCTGCGCTCATCATCACTTCACTGTCGGGTATGATGTTCACTAAATCAGATAAACTATCAGATGTTCTCGCTGATCTATCTTCAAGGATGGTAAACATTTCGTCAGCATCACGGCCAGCAAACTCTAGTTCTTGTCCGAATTTCTTAACCGTTGGGTGTGCTTTTGCAAAGAATTCTGTCGCTTTTCCTAAATCCTTATTCGCTTGGATCAAATCTTCGTAAGCGGGTAGCCCTGTGTTGGAGATATTGTCATAGGCATCATCTTGAATTGCGTAAAGCATCCCCTCGCCAATAATCCCTTCCGCAACCGCCTGGTTGTGCTGCTCTTTGAATTGCGTCGCTTCTTTCGAAGCTAACGCTGCCGCTGCTAATGCAGGCTCCGACAATTGCAAATAGGAGATGATATTGTCAAATTCATCTCCTGTGGCTCCCGCATTCATGGCCAGTTCAATCAGCCCATCATTTAAATCTTTCTCCCAATCTTTTGCCTGTCCCCATACACTCTGGTTCTGGAATATCCCCATGAGTCCCAACGCAGCTTCGCCAGCGGCGCGTAAGGCTTTGGCTTGGTCTTCGATTGATTCGGTGGTTTTCTCTACGCCTTCCTTTAGGTCTTCCTCTTTATCAACCAACAAATCGACATTATCGGCATAAGAAAGCATGGCAACATCGGCATCGTCTAGTGAATCTATGTATTCTTGTTCTTTTTCTACGAGAATGTCTTTGACATCTGCCCACTCTAATGAAGTGAATGTTGCCTGACGGCGTATCTTGTCTGCCTCGGCAGTGGTAATAATCCCTTGTTCTTCGGCTTCATTTAGAGCAATTTGGGCTTCAGTAAACGAATTTAACAACTCAACCCCAGGTGCAATCTCAGCTACAAAGTTGCGTTTCCACGCATCACCTGCGTCTTTGATATTCGCTTCCAATCTCGCGAATTCACCCGCCGTTGTATCTGCAGCGCTACCTACTCTTTCCAATTGCTCTTCGGCCTGCTGCAAGAAGGCTTCTTTGAAGGCATCATTGGCGTCCATGCCAGCTTCTTCGAGCTCTTCAACCTTCTCTTTGAAACCATCCACCGACACGCCTAAAGCATCGAAACGCATGGTGGTCTGATTGGTCAGCGTCAGCACCAGTTGATTCATGTTCATGTTCAACTGGCCTGCA
Organism: uncultured Anaerolineales bacterium; assembly: GCA_964560795.1. Lineage (GTDB taxonomy): Bacteria > Chloroflexota > Anaerolineae > Anaerolineales > UBA11858 > NIOZ-UU35. The sequence continues at coordinate 4,859 of CAZLNX010000052.1, forward strand.
ACACTGGCCAGACGTATGGCTTCATCGTGCGTCTTGACCAGACCCAACGCCATCAAATCGGTGGCGCTGGCCATCATCTCAGCCTGTGACAGCATACCGCCCATGGCTGGTTTCAGGTCGGCAAGCAGGGCATCCCCAGTGGTGCCAATGCTGTCAGCCAAACGGTCAAAGCGCCCTTCGACAAGCTCGAGCTGTGCGCCTTCTTTGGCAAAATCAAAGCCCTTTTTGACTGCATACACACCTGCGGTGACACCGGCCATCACGCCGATCATGGTCTGCCAGCCCTTCTTCATGGTGTCAATACCACCACCAGTCCTACGCGTGGTGTCGTCGAGCTTTTCCAACTCCTGATCGAGCTGTTTCATCTCGTCGTTGGCAAGATTCAGAGCATCGATGATGATTTGTACTCTAGGATTCGACATCTATATATCCATATTCGATGGCTGCTACCAGGGCTTTCTCCAACAGCCTGTGTTTGTCGGGGTATGTTCTCGCCCAGGTATCCCAATTATTCGATTTGGCCCGTTCGAAGTAGGCATTCGCCACACTCTCGGCTAATCGCAAGCGCACGATCTCCAGATAGCCCAGCGTACGCCCCATGACGGCTTGCACGCCAAAGCGATCAATCTGGCTGAGCAGATCCAATTCCGGTGAATAGTGGCCGCCGTCCGCGTACGCATAGGCGGCGGCCATCACACGTTTGGGGCGTCTTCCGCATCGCGGTAAAGCGCTGTGATCTCTCTGGTCAGCCAGCTCACCAATTTTGCTGAAGCCTTGCGCGGTGAACCAGGGAAGGTGTCTGGGTTGAGATCTCCCAGCCCTTCCAGGTTCCATTCTTCAACACATGCACAGATGGCCGGGACCATGATCATGTCATACTCAGACTGACGGGCGTCTTTCAGTTCCAGCCCTTCAGCGATGGCCTTCTCGAATTCGAGCACCATGGGCATGGTGAGTGGTTCAGCCAGTGTCACCTTTCCGGGAAACTTTTCTACCGGACTTGTCACAGTTTTAGGCATACTCAATTCAACTCCTTTGCTTTCGATCCTGTTGTCAGCAAAGCTGAACAGGATCGCCCCACGAGCGTCTCAATTGCACAAAGTGCGTGAGAGGTGAGTTAGGGGTTTCCTAGCTCTCAGCCGCTGTTCCCCAATCGGGCAATGTACCGCCGCCAAGGACAACAACATTGGCCGAATATTTCATCGAATCCATATCGACCTTGTAGTTGTTGATCCCAACACCATCTGTGGCAGTGGCTGTGATGCCGAACTGCGGCTCCCCGGCTTCCCAGGCATGGCGCATACCAATCTGGATATCCAGTGAGAGCGGTGTGGTTGCACCGTTGACTGGCTCCAAGATGGTGTGAGATCCCGAAAGCGTACCGGCAGCGGCTGCAACCGCGGTGTCGAAAGGTCCGCTGATGGGGATGTTCATCCCCGGATGGCCGAAGAGCACGTTCTTGATCGCATCCTGAAATGCAGTCAAATCGTTCTCGTCATAATCCAGACCCACCCCACCGATGTTGTCCACAGGGATCGAACGCATCGTGCCCCCGCTGTCGTGGATGCGAAAATCGACCCACTTTTTTACAGTTCTACCAGTTTGTGCTGCCATAAAAATCTCCTTGCGCAGCGGAGATTTTTACTTCCGTTCCCGAGGAGACAGTCTGGGGCGGCGTAGCCGCCAACTGTCCCCGCAGGGATAAGGAAGTTCCACTGCGTCTTTTTTTGTTTATTTCTACCTACCCCGCACGAACATCAGAGCGAACGTGCAGGTTGTTGCTGTGCCTAATACGATTTGCCAGCGTGTATAGCGCTCCACTGTGGCTGTTTTGCTCAAGGCGACAATCCCTGCCACCGGTATAGCGCTGGCATCCAAGGATCCGGATGTAAGCAAATCTCCGAAGCTGGGATTGCTGTCCGTGCTGGCATCTTGCGTCTTCAGCGTCACGGTGCCATCGCTGCTGAAGAGCTGGTAAATCATGTAGCCACCAGCGGTGGTTTGGGCGCCGTGATCGTGATCGCTGGTCCCCGAGTTGACGGCTGTTTCGGCACCCTTTGGATGCAGCAAACGGCCCCAGGGCTGGTCGTAATCACTCAAGCCCTCGTTGGACCAGCCCCCAAAGGGGATCGTGGCCACAACAGAGATATCACCTTCCAGGCCCTTATATCCAGCCTGGCCAAACTTTCCGCCAAACACAGGCACACCTGCCGCTGGGGCAGCTCTATCCCCTATGGGGATCATCACAACCCGCTCGGCACGACTTTTGAAGACATCGTGTGCGCCGTTGGAGACCGGGTCTAGATAGGTGTTCAACGTACCGATGCTGATCTGCGGCTGCCCAAATTGAGCGCTTTTGCATTCGTCGGTCAGCGCGGCGCCGATATCTTCATCGTAATCCCAGGCCAACGGCCCAAACGTTCTGACAAATCCGCTCAGGTCATAGCCATCGGCATAAAATCGAGCGTGTTTTAGTGTTGTTCTACCCATACTTATTCCTTATGAATTTGCGTTAGTTGACAAATTCCTTGACATTCAGAGCGATATCACAGCCGTGGAAGGTGTTCCCCGATGGGTCAGCCACCGGTCCAAAGTTCAAGGCATCGCTGATCTCCAGATCCACCGCACCACTGATATCGTCGTTGGCAATAATCGCATCAATAAAGGCATACGCCTTGGTAATAAAATCGCTGTATACAGCAAAGTTGATCCGCCCGCTGCCCAATGGGGCCTGTAGGAAACGGTATGTCAGCGTGTACGTGACGGTTTTCTTGGCCTGAGATGGATCGCCGAAGCTATCCCGTACCACGTTGAAATCGCTCACAAAGCCATCGGGGTTGGGGTAGACCACAGGGCAATCTCTCTTGGTGAATTTATCCTTGATCCCGGTGATATCTTTGATCGTCACGCCGCTGACTTCCAAGGCAGCGATATTGGTGGCAATGGTGCTGATATTCAAAGCCATTAGGTCTTCCTCGCGTATTTCCTGATCACCGATTGCGCAAAGGCGGGCACATCATTGGGGGTGATCACCACTCCGGCGGCGGTCAGACGGGCAGTGCCTTCCTGATTTTCGCCGCTGCGGCGGTTATAGGCTTGTTTGACCATCTCGTAGACGGCCAACTTTACATCCTTAGGGGCACCGTCAGCGTAAGCCCATTCGCCATCCAAACTGATCACCCTTTCGGTGTTGCCACTGCTGTCAGCTTCCCAGAAGGTCGTGCTGCTCTGCTTCAGCGTGATAGCATAGTAGGGCTCCCAATTCATTGGCTCCAGGAAGTATTCCGTGTCGGCAATGGTATTGCCATCGCCGTTGGTCAGAGTATTTACCGTCAGCAGATCATCGTCCAGATACAGCGTGCGGGAACCATCTGCGGGTACATTGAAATAACGCGTCTCTGTGCGCGTATAGAATGTACGCCCCGTCTGGGCATCGAAGTGCCTGCAAGCCGCTTCGATCAACAACTCGATTACAGCATCGTCGTCAGCATCCGTGCCTTCGACATCAGCGTACTTCTTGTAGTCTGCCAGTTCGATATACCCGTTTGTTATGGACATCACTCATCCTTATTAGCAGCTGGTTTCTTCTTCGCCGGTGGCTTCTTCTTTGGTGCTGGTTTCGGTTTTTGTACGGGCTTTTCTTTTACAAACTCTACCCTTCCTTCTTTCACCAGGCCGTCTGCCTGACCGTCGGGGAGTTCTGCTTCAGCGCCTTCCGGGTAGAAAAGTTCACCCGTCAATACACCGCGATAATCTTGTTTGAATTTGACTTTCTTCATAATCTACCTCTCACACCACCTACGGTTTCTGAATGTACAAGATACATCCACCCGTCTTGGTATCTCCACCACTGGAGACCACCATGCGCGGCTTACCGCTAATCAGCGGTGCTTCATATATCTCGTTGGTACCGTCATAGGTCACATCAGCACCGGCGTCATCGTGCACCACCGCACGCGGGTAATACATTTTGTCATCGTTGGCATTGGTCAGCGTCAATAAAGTCTGTGCTACACCGCTGCTGCGCTCCTGCGTGGAAATCACCGCATCAACACCATCGGCAAACGTGCCATCGATCCACTCAATGGCAATCAAACGCCCAATCACATTGGTGGTGTGATCAACAGTCAGATCGCCATCAGCGTCAGTCGTGCCTTCTAGTTTGACAATATTCATACTTACACTCTCCAATCTTTCCAATCGCCACGCGGGAACACCCGGCAGTTGCTGTGCGTGCTGATGTTCAGCACCGCCACCCCTTCCCGGCATAGACCTGCAAACAGCTCCCGGTGCGCATCATCCACAATAGACCACCACTCACCACTACCCAGGTTCGAGCCACCTTCATCGGCGCCCCAAAAATGCGCCCGTCGGTAGCCGTGATCCATGCCCACAATCAGCATGGTAGTGAAGCCCATCAAAAAGGCCAACTGCAGCATCACATCCATAGCACTGATGTATGTGATCCCTGCCCCGTTGAAGAAATCATCGGCCTTCAGGACCAACGGACCTGGCCTGTGATACCAGCGCACGAAGTTCTCCCCCTGCCAAGCATCCAGGTTAGGCGTGGGGATGAACTTGGGGATCTCTGCAAAACGCTGCAGCACTGTACCCCCATATTCATTCATCACCCGACTGTCCACAGCCACGTAATACCAGGGCTCAAAGTCGTACTTCTCACAGATGGTGTTGCACCCAATGCTGGGGTAACTCTCTAAGAAGCTCACCGGGATATCGTTCAGGCTGGGACCATTGCCCAGCAGCAAACAAGTTTCTCCCGCGTGTCGGTTGGTAAAGTGCGATATTCCAGGCTCGGCTTGCGAGTTGGAACCGTTATTCATTCGACTGAACGACAATGAATTCAATCTGAATGCGGTAGTTTCCAGCCTCGGTGGCCGCAATGCCTGTATGGCGTGCACAAATGGGCGTATTGGCGCTCACGTAGCCATCCACAATAGTGGCGTCGGTGTAGCTGCCCACAGCCTTGGAAACTTCCAGCGCCGTTGCAGCCACAATCTGCGCACCGCCCACTGCCGTACCCAGCTTGAAGTTGGCATCGGCAGCCCCTGCGGTATCGGTAGCTTCCTGATAGACCGCCCGGGCAGAAACAACACGAATATCCTGCTTGGGCACAAAGATGACATCATCATCAGTGGTGCCGGAGCCGTTATCGATGTTGAACGCCTTCGAGCGGGCCAAAAAGGTTGCTACATCGTGTTTCAAATTCTTCATGGTTTCTCTCCATTTATGGGGACGGGGTTGACCCGTCCCCACGATTTGCTTTCAGCTAACTGCTATCAGCTAACCGCTGTTTACACACCCAGGTTGTAGCTGATTGCGCTGGCTTCGTTGTCGCGGTTGACCATACCCACGCGCATCAGAGCAACGATCTCGGTTGCATCTGCCGAAGGAACTCGGACGGTTTCAATGGTCATGCGGCGCTTGAAGCCCAGCCGCCACTGATCCCAGCGGACGGCCAGCAAGGCACCTTTGGTGTTGTTGGCCGCGGTGTCCAGGTCTACCTTGCCTGCGGAGTTGGCTTTCAACCCGTAGGTGGCATCCTGGTTTGCGCGGTGCATGTTGGCTGTCTTGTATACATCCCGCCCGAAGATCCCAACCAGATCGCCGTCTTCAATCACAGGGCGTGAGAAAACATCACGGCTCTGAACTTCGTCCAGTTCCATGGCTTTCCAGTGGGTCCACAGGTCGAGAATGAAGCCAACTTTGTCCTGCTGCAGGGCATTCTTCCCAGCTAGACCCATCAGCTTCAAGGTTTCAAGGAAATCTTCAACGGTCAGGGCGCCGCCATCACGGCTGTTGGCCGTGTTGGTGACAAGGGCCAGTTTGCGGAAGCCGTTGAACAGCAAGAAGGCTTCGGTGCCCGCGGGAGTGCCGCCAATGTCGTTGATGTTGGTGGTTGCACTGGTGTCGGTGTCGCCATCGATAACCACATGCTCCAGCACTTCCTGGCCTTCCTGCACAATAGCATCACGCAGTTCAGGCAGCCAGGGGATCAGGGAATCTTCTTCCAATTCGCCGGTGTAATATGTGGCTGCGCCCATCTTGCCCACAGAGAGCGTCTGGTTGGCGGTGCCCATCTTGGATGTGGTCACCGTGCGGGTGATGGCTCCAGGGTTGGCCGCCTGTGCGCTGGCCTGCGCCACCTTGTAGAAGGTTGGCGGGGTTGACTGCAAGGGGATCACCACGCTCTCGGAACCTTGCGGCACCACAACGGTGGGGATCTTGCCCACAATGGGCGTATCCTGGCGAATGCTCTCCCAGAGCTGGCTGGAATAAGCAACGCCAATCCACTCATCACCATAGCTTGAAAGGGTGCTCTGGTTCAACTCGTTGGCTTTCATGGGCATTTGAGCGGCTTTCATGGCCATCTTGGGGCGAATGAAATTGGGGTTATCGCTCTCGGCGATGCGGATGGCCAACGCTTTGGCCATATTCTCGCTTGGGCCGTAATGACTGCGCCCGCTGCGCTCGGCAGCATCCAGAACGCCGATACCCAGCGCCAAAGCGCCTTCATCAACATCGTCGTACTTCCACAGCTCCCCGTACTTGGCAACACCAGGGGTGTCATCCTTGTCGAAGTCGGGAAGACGGTTGCCCTTGGCAGCCTCTTTCTTCCACTCTTCCTTGGCTTTTTCGACCGCTTCATCGACCTCAGCCTGGCGAGCTTTGGCAGCCTCCTGGCGCTCTTCCTCTTCCTGCTCAGCAACTTCTTCCTGAGCTTTGATCTGAGCCTTGACTGTGGCAGCCTGGCCCATCAGGGAATCAAGTTCTTTGGCTTCTTCCGCGGTCAAGTTCTCCTTGTCGGCCAGCGCCTTGATTTGAACCCGTAGATTTTTGAGTAGTTCTTTCAGTTTCATTTCTATTCTCCATCAGTTAGTAAATAAGCCCTTGCTTTAATCTGCAAGGTTGAGATAGCGCTGGGATCATCATTCCCATCCTGGTTCGCCGCCTTGGCCGGGTCTAATTCCATAGAACCCGCTCCGCCTTCGGCCTCTGGCTCGCCAAAATCAGGCATCACAATTCCAGCTTTTTCATAAATACTTTTCATCATCGGTACAACCACCGCATAATTATTGACCGGCTGGCGCCACTTCTCCGCATCCAGTAAGGTCATTTCGGCCACTGGCCATTCGTCAATATGTCCATCGGCAGCAATCCGCACCAACTGCGGGATCGATCCGCTCGATGCTCGGGCTGTTTTCTTCTTTGCCGCTTCCCAGACGCGTTTGGCATATTCATTGGCTTTGTCCAGCACCACCTGGTACCAGGCGCCGTCCGTGCGTATCTCCACGAATTCAGCTTTGCCGATGTATTCTGGTTTCCCTTTGGGCCTGCCGTCAGCATCCAAACCGTGGTAATAAACTGCCGGGATAGCTGGGTACTTATCAGCGTGCAGGTTGCTTCGGGAAGAAAAATACTCACCATCAGCATCTTTGCCATTGAACGGACCGCCAAACGGCACGCCCAATACTTCTAAGACCCAATCACCAACAGCTTTTACAAATAATGTCGTCATAATCCCGCTCTCCTTAGAGCACGTTCAACCCATCGAGCATAAATCTGCTCAATGCGTCCCATCTTCTCATTCACAACATCCGCCAGCTTGCGCCAGCCCTTCTCCGCCAGGTGACCTGCCTGTTTAGCCCCTGCCAGGTACTGTGCATAGCTGGCCGTGTTGCCAATCACTGTGCCATACCCCTTGTTCTGCACCGTGAACTTAGTTCCGTAGCGCTCAGAACGTCCGTCATTGCGGTTGGCATACTGCATCCCTCTGCCTCGCACGTAATACGGCGGCGGTGCCAGGTTCGCCTCTGTGCTTGGCGGATAGCTGCGCACACCTTCGGTGTCTAGCACCAGGTTCGCTGCCTCATTCCCAGCCTGCGCCAGATCCTGAGCCACAACACTCGGAAACTTACGCAGCGCCGCCCGCAGCTTATCCAAACCTTCTACACGAATACTGACTTTGGTCATTCTTCGTCTTCTTCCACCACGACAATGTCGCTATCCAATTCGCCACGTTCCATAGCAAGCACAAACCTTGCATAGTGATCCGTCATGTTCAGGTGCTCCATCGCATACTGAACGGCTTTTTCATCGCCAACTTCTTGGGCCAATTCAGATAAACTCATTGCATCCATCCCAATTCAATAAATATTTCATCAATGGCCTTTTTGATGGGCGCAAAATCTTCTGAGCTCCATTGCCTGACGCCGTAGATCTTGTCACCAACTTCTTTGGTAATCTGCTCCAGCATCACTTCATTTCCACTGCTCTCCGCAATATATTGAGCATAGCTTCGGGCCCACAACTCTCTCGGCTGAAGTAAATAACGAGTATGGGCATGATCCGGTTTGGTCGTGAACTTGAACCCGCTAAGGGTTTCAATTTCAACTTCATACGAAGTCGGATTTTTCAACATATCAACCAACTTCTGATAGGCTTCGCTGTTTGAAATCGCATGCTCCCATTTCTCCATCAGCTTGCTTTTGAACTGAAATGCGGCTTCCGATTCAAATATCCCTTTCTTGCCGATCGCCTGGTGGTCTAAGAAATGGCCGATTTCATGCGCCAGTGTGGTTTCGTGATGGGTCCCTTTGTACGCAATTCGAATATCTACCGGCCTTCCATCAAAATAATGCTTGTATTGGCCGTAATAGCCCTTCGCAGAAGATCCTTTCACTGGGATCTTTGGTAATTCGCCATCTCCGTGGGTGCTATCAATCGCATCCATAGTGCGGCGGTATTTCTCGGCGTACTTGCCTCTTTGTGGCATTTCCAAAGCATCACTAACTGAAGGCAAGTTGACATTTGGCCCCGCTGGTTCATCAGGCTTACGTGGCTCTTTCGGCAGCTCAGGCTCTATTATTTCTGCTTCGTCCAGGATACGTGTCGTTGTACTTCGCCAGCACCGGCACTCAGGGTGAGCAGGTGGGCTTTCACCATCTGTGATCTCTTTCCCGTTCTTCGGTCGGCAGGTATCACATACGAGCCCATCAGCATTGGTCCACCAGGTGGCCACCACCTGCACATCAGGGAACTTCTTTTGCAGCTCTTCACCAGCAAGCTTGTCCGCCTCGGCATAAATGCGAGTGATCTCCGTCACCGCAACCCGCTGGGCCCGCTCTTCGCCAAAGGGCAAACGCCCCATTACATCCCCTAGGGTCATCCCTGGCGTTTCCACAAATGCTTGTACAGCGTTGCTCACAGCCTTCTGCGTGGTTTCATCCAAGCCCATCAGCCAATCAGTGGTATAAAACTTGGCCCATTCCGCTGCTTGCACGTTTACCAGATCCCAATCCAGGCCAATCGTCTGCTGTTCAGCGAACAACTCCACCCCATCCTGAGCGATAGCGACATTCAATTCAAGAAGTGCGGCCTCCGCACCGGGGTCTCGCAGCTCAGTGACCGATGGAATTTCACCGTACACAGAAAGATCAACAACCGCCTTGCGAGCAGGTAGTATTTTCTCTAATTCAGTTTGTAAAGAACCTTTTTGCTTACGGAAATATCTCCGCACAGCATTGAACAGCGCATCTTGCGCGGCAAGCTTACGACCACGACCCGGTTCCTTTGGGTCCCTGGCAGCCTTGGCCACAATCTCCGGCAGGTCTACACCCCACGCCATGAGATAATCGCCTACCTCGGCCACCGTTTCATATATCAATAAGCGCTCATTAGCAACCAGCGTCATTCCTTGTATCTCCAGCTCAAATGCAACTCACGCTCACCGCTGTCGTCATCAAGGCTAAAATCAAACTCAATCGAGTCATCATCCACGCCACGCTCTTCCATGCGTTCAATCAATTGCCGCAGACGGTCCAGTAGTTGTTTACTATCCGTCATGCGGTTTCCCTCAGAGCCACAACAGCCTGTTCAAGTTTCTCCGTCAATTCGCTAACCGCTAACCGCTTGCCCTGAGCTTCGTCGAAGGGCTCCCCGCTGTCCGCTAAATACTCCGCTTTCAATGCCATCTGCTCTCCAGCACTCAAATGTTTGAAGACAAAATCACTAATCTTGGCTTTCTTGTCTTCGTCAATCCGTCTTTGTGCAAATCTCCTGAACTGATCTCGCTCCTTGGCCTTTGCTTCCAGCGAGCTGGTCAACGTCCCACCGCCGCTGAACTGTGCCTCGCTTTCTTCGATCTCTTCCTTGCTCACCATTCCAGAACCGCCAGTATGGTGGATTTCACTTATCAGAATCTCGCCCCGGCCATCAGGAAGCGGCTCTTCTCGGTAATACTTCTTTCGTGATTCGTCGATGGTGTGCGTCCGTTCATAAGCTTCCTGTTCTTTCAAGCTCAACATCCGGTCCGTGGGACGCACATCGGCAAACTTACCAACCAGGTTATCGCCGTACACTGGCAGTAGATCATTGGTGATTTTCTCGGCCACCGCCACATGATCTGGCCACACCGCCAGCTCCATAAAGGCTGTTTTGCCAACCTTCGAGTTGGCTTCCGTAGAATTTTGCGAGAGCATCGATGTTAGCCCCGGGGCATACATCTCATAGATCTCTTCTTTGTTCAGCTTACGGCCCGCCAGAAACTCCATATCCTTCTGGCTCATCGCCGTGGCCACCCACTCCACGCCGCCCTTGCCAACATTCTGCAGCATCATCAAATTTCGTTTGGTGCCGCCATGCTCTTCTTTGACCTGGTTCTTCAACTTCGCCCAATCCGATTGTCCAATAGGATCCGAAAAGGCAAGCAACCCCGGCATCTTGGCATTATTTTCGGCAAAGAAATTCTTATTCCATTCCTGCATCTTCAAATCGCCAACCGCCACCGTGGCCAGCGCCTCGATCGGAGATAAACCCACATACGAATTCAGCGGATGGAAGCGCTTGAAATGCACAATCTCCCACGTCTCCAACAGGATCTCCCGACCGTCCCCAGGGTCATACACATACCCCCGCAGGAACATATTGCCATCTGGCACCGGCCTGATCTTATGGGAAGGGATTACGAAGATCTCTTCCGGCTGGTCATCAGGGCCCATTCGGTTCAGCCACCAATACGCATTGCCTGTCAGCGCCCTAAAAGCAAACGTGGCTTCCAGAAATTCGAATCGGCTTTGCAGTGGATTCGGGCGCATCATGCGAAGCTCTAAGGGGTGATTGGTGATCTCGAAGGTTTCCTCTGCCTCCAAACGTTTCACACTGAAGTCCGTCCCCGCCGCCTGAGCTGCTTTATGTCCTACTGCAATTGCCACCCACGAAAGCCGTAAGAATAGCTCTTCTTGTGCTTTCGCCAGCGATAACTCCGGCACGGTAAACTGCTCGGCACGACCTGTTTCCTGCAGCCAATAAGGTACGTTCTCCAACATTGCTTTGGTGCTGGCATCCGAGAATCCAATCGGAATTGCCGTTTCACCCGCCTGAACCACTCCCGCCACACGTTTATAATGGTCTAGAATACTCATACAAATGCCACCATATCCAACGGATTGACGCTTACCTGCAGCTTACTGAAAGCCATAGAACCTGCGTCAACCTGGTCGTCGTACTTTCCCTTATTGAAAGCCGCATACTCTTCAATCATTGGTCCATTCCAGGCACCCCGCAATAATTTCACCAAACCAGCCTGATAAGCACTCTCTAATGGCTCCGAGCGGCTTTCCTTGCTTCCCGTCATTGGCTCATAGAAAACCGGAAATCCCACCAACACTCGGCTTGTCGCTTCGGCGCTGTCCTTTCCAGCATTTCCAGGATCCTGTTGATGCCAGATCGTCACGTGCCCCCATTTCTCTTGATCGGCCTTTGCAGTCTTCAACATCACCTGGTCTCGCTCAAAAGATGACCAACGCCCCCGCACAACATCCAGCTTATAAAAGAATCCATCCGACCCCTTACCAAACAACACCCCAGCCGTATAATCCCCCATCTTCGAGTTGGCCTTATCCCAGGCCCGCACTGCCCGGACAATGCGCACATCTTCGGGCAGTTCGTTGATGATTTCAAACCATTCTCGCTTATATCGCTGCCCTTCTTTCAAGTAGGGCCGCTGTTGGTAAAGTGCCGTGAAATAGAATTCATCGCCAGCCCGAATCTTGAGCATCTCTTTCTTCGAAAGCATTGCTGGGCAAAGTACTTCGCCCATTTCTCTTCCCAATGCATCCCGTGTGCTCATATACATCCCCTCTTTCATGGCAGCGATCTGCTCATCCTCGCTGCTGGCAAACAGACCCTCCTCCGTCAAACCAGGCAGATCCAACACGTCCCACTGATCCGTATCCGGGTTATTGACCATCTGCTTTAGAAGTTTGCCTGCCAGGTCATCGGGGTGCCAGCGAGTCATAATCAAGACAATCGCCACTGCTCGCCCCCGAACTGCTGATTTATAAAAGTCCCACACATCTTCACGCACTGCTTCACTTTGCGCTTCACGGTGGTCTTTGATCGGGTCGTCGATGATAAATAAACCTTTCGGCTTTCCAGTCACCGCACCGCTGACACCAGCCGCCATCATCCCACCTCGATGGGGCGGTGCCAGATCCCAAGATGTCACCGATCGGCTGTCCTTCGATAGCTGCACCTGCTCATTTCCTGGCGATAACGTCCCAAATACAGGCTGATAGCGATCACTCATCACCATGTTGCGAACCGCCCGGCTGCTCCCGCTGGCCAGTGATTCGCCGTAAGAGATCAACGAGACCCGTAAGTTGGGCAGCTTACCCAGGGCAAACGCCGGGAACATTCGGCTCACCAGCTCGCTTTTGCCGTGCTGGATGGGCGTGAAGATCATCAATCGGTTGATACCTTCTTTGCCATCCGTTTCCAAATATCGCAGCACCTGGTGCAGTTTGTGAGCAATCAAATGGTGCATCGCATACGCGGTGTACCAGCCATCGCTTACATACTCAGCAAAGTACGACAGGTCTTCTTCAGCCAGAAGTACTTTGCCAATCTCTTCCCGGGCTTGTTCTCGGCTAACTTGCGTCGCCGCTACCTGTGATGCAATCGCCATCAATTACTTCCTCACCGTCATCAAAACTCGGCCTTCCAGCCGCTAATTCTTTTTTGAATTCAGCCATCTCATCTGGGTTATCCAATCCAGCCATGCGCAATTTATCTTCAAAGCTCAATTGGCTCAGATCGACGACCCCCACCGCATTCAGGATGTTGGTCTCGATCTTGTCGTTCAACACACCCGCCAGCTTATAGATCAGCTCGCGGTCACCTTTGCTTTTGTAGTCCGGAATAGATGCCACATCTAATCCGGCGTTGATCACATCCCCCAGACGCTCAAATATCATTCCGAAGCGCACATCCTGGACCATCGCATCGATCGCCGGGTTCTTCGCCCGCCACACGCTGAACTGACGGTCGCTGCTCAATCCCAGCATCTTCGCCAGTTCCATCTGCGTCTCAGGCCAGCGTGGTTTGGGCTGCGCCAACCAGGCCATATACACGGCAACTCGCCAGGGCCATTTCCCAATCAATAATTTGATGTACTCTTCATACCATGCTGGGATATTCTTCTCGCCGTTCTCACCCACTGGCCACAGCTCGCCGCCTTCAAGTTTCTGCCTGGCCGCTTCCGATCGCAAACGAATATCTTCAGTACTTAATGCCAAAGCACCCGCATCTGCCACAATGGCATCGGGCAAATCAAGATCCAGCTTTAGTTGATACGAAGGTTTATTTACAGCCATAACTAACTCACGTGAGCGAAGCGAACACAGTTAGTTACTCCTGCGAGCGTCGCTGCGTAGCAACCAGCGAAGCGAGCAAGGAGTTTCAATCACGAACACCAAAATCCCAATCGGTTCCAGCATCAATGCTGGCCAAAATCACTTCTTCTTCCCGGGCCTTATAGATCTCGCCCCGGTATAATGCCTGGCCATCGTGGATCGGTACCATCTCAATCTGCGGCTCCATCCCCTCCCGGAACGTCACCACACCAATCCCTTGCTGCCAGTGCTGCCCGCGCTTATGACCAGGCACAACCCCATCCACCCGGCAGAGGCACCCCGGTGTAAATGCCATGATCTCTCTTATGCCATCACGCTCGTAGATCGTCCGGGTGGCCATTTCCCTACGATGAGCATGACCAAACACCACCGGGATATCCCAGCGCTGGGCCATCTTCCAGGCTGTTCCGCCTGGCGTACCACTGACCACATCGCCATGGGTAGCGGCAAATACATCTTCGACGTAATACACGGCTTCCGGGTATCCACCAACCCACTCAACGCCGATATCGTCCAAACCCAAAAGGTGACGCATACTCAATGCGTGCGGAGCATCCAACTGACGGGCTGGCCGCAGACGGTAAGCTTGCTTCATTGATCGAACAATCGAGTTCTCAGGACGGATATCGTGGTTCCCTTCAATGGCAACATGCTTCCCGTTCTCATCTGCTTGCCTGAACCGGGCCAACCACCAGGCCAATTCACACACGGTTGGTTGTGTTGTCCACCAGAACTCCGGTTCAGTCTGGAACTTATCCGTCCATTCTGCAGCATCGTTCAGATCACCCAACCAAATCGTGTACTCAAAATAGTTGCGCTGGGCAATCTGCAATGCCACATCCATGGCCCGCCGGTCGTGGAAAGGATCCAGAACATTGTTCTGCATTCCCTTACGATATCCAACATGCGGATCAGGCAGCAACAAGGCCCGTTTCACGCCCAGCGGTTTCGTATGTGGCAGCTTGTCCAATGGGGGCATACTCACCCGCACCGGCTGTACTACCGGTTCGAAGGCCTCAGGGGACCGCTCTTCGAAGCGTGCTGTCACACCCCACAGCGGTTCTTTCAGGATCTCGCCAGTATCTGGGTGCTTGGCACCCACTGCCCACTTGTTAGCCTGCCACCAATAAGGGCGCCAGACTTTCAAATCGGCTTCGCTCTCATCCAACAATGCCTTCAAAGAGCGAATATCAGCCTTAGATACCGGTCTCTCACCGCGCCACGCTTCACGCATTTCAGCGTCAAGGTTTAGCGGTTCCGTCCCGTCCTTATCATTCACTTTGTAAGGTTCATTCTTTGGCTTCAGCCAAAGCCTCGTCTAAACGTGTCAGAATTCTTTCCGTCATGTCCGCCATCTGCTTCTCATAAACTTCAAGAATTCTGTTCAAAATCGATTTAGGTATCAAATCCCCCCGATAGAATGCCCAAACAAGAAAAATGAGCACGCCTATCCCCCCCAACGCATCAATCACCTTCAATAACAACTCGAACGATTGCAGATCTTCCATAATCACTGCCCCTCATAGGGGCACAGGTTTTTCGCTCAGTCCTTTGGTCTCCCGTCCAAATTCAACCCGAGCTTGCTGCGCCCCCAATATCCACTATGCTTCAATTTGCTTCAGAATATTGAACTGATCCATAACCGCTGCTTCAACCGCATCGCCTACCGGGTCCAAATCGACATCAACGCCAATCTCAGCCAGGAATTTCTCAGCAATCTCGATGGCATGATCTTTCTTGTCAATTGCGGCATCCAACAGTCCAGCCTGCTCGGCAGCCAGTACGGCATGTTTCGCAACAATGAAAATCACATCAGCAAGCTGTGCGCTGGTCTCGGCTTCCAGCTTAGCGCGCATCTTCTTGAACCAGGCCATCACAATTGCAGCCAGAAAAGGAATTAGCGCATAAGCGACAAATTCAATGACCTCAGCCAAAACACCGTTCAAAATTTCAAGCCAATCCATGTTTATCTCCTATCATTCCTAGAAAACAAAAAACGCCGACACACATAAAAGTGCGTCGGCGCTCATCTCGACGATCGACCCCGCCCGTCCGCAGGGCCTGCAAATACTACATATCTATGTCAATTATACGAAATATGATGCCATTTAGTCACTAACTTGCGGCGGATTTCTTTCTGCCATTTCTCGACATGGATATCAATCTATCCAACTCGGCTTTCCCTGCGTGCCAGGTCCGCTTAGCGCCACAAATTGAACATTCAATATCTTCCGTAGTTCCCACCAGCCGCCCAATAACATGATATGTTGGTTCACCAGGCTCCTGTTTTAGCTTATCAAAGCCAACAGCCAGACCAGTACTGAAGCGATCATCTTTGAGACCAGCATCCCTGAACAGCACCAACCTGGTCACCTTCAGCGTTCTACCGTCAGCACTTCTCTCCACATTCTCAATAACCCCCAAAACGTGATTATTCTTACACAGCCACGCCACTTCTTTCATGCTACCTCCGTATTACTGGCAATTCATCATACATTTTCCCATCCAACAATCGACCCGTTTTTTGCTTGTTTACGCCGCCCCATTGCTTGAAAAAGAACGGAACTCCAGCAATTTCACAATCCTGCTGAATAAGTCGCACCCAACTAGGGTCCATTGGTCGCGCTCCGGGGCCACTCTCACCACCCACAATGACCCAATCCAACCGCATATGTTCTGGCCAGTTACGCAATCCCAGGTCCACAGAACCAAGCAATGGCTCAATACTCAATCCACGCACCATTGCGGGAGATTTCAGCAACCACTCAATGCGCTCATCCGCCGCCTTCTGATTCTCCACCGTTGTCATCAACCAAACATTATCAAATGGCTTTCCGCCATTGAAATGCTCGTAATAATAAGACAACACTCTATACATCCTGCCTGGTCTCTTCGTCAGCACCTGGAAAGTGTGATCGGGAGCATTACCAATCACGTTGAAAACACGGCCAATATATTCAACTGAAACATCAACATGAAACAAATCGCTCATGCTGCACACGAAAACCATCCTTGGCTTCTTCCATCTCAAAGGATCACTCAAGCGGCTTTCGTGTAAAGTCACTTTGAAATGATCAGGAGCATCAGGATAACCATGCCTACCAGCCAGCCGCCTGGCCATCCTTTCAGCATAGCAGTTCTTGCACCCTGCACTGATCTTCCTGCATCCCGTTACAGGGTTCCATGTTTCATCAGTCCATTCGATTGTTGTCATAATTCTCTCCTGCCAAGCGACGCCTACGCTTAGGCTACCCGCCGCGCTTTCCGGTCGGGTGCGCCTGGAGTTATGTAGTAAGGGCGGTTTAATAAGAACAAAAACATGAAAAAGCATCCTCGTAAACTGTTGCCATTGGTAGCGGTTCTTCCATCTGTTCGATTTCCAGCAATGTTAGGGGGGTTACTTTTTTACCTGATTGATCCCGACATATTGCATAGTCCTTTCGCGCATCATCATTGCTACGCTGGACTTGTTCCCAATCACGCGTTTCATTGAACCTTTCAGAGAAATGAGCTTTGAGCCGTTGCCAGCCACCTATACCTTGCCTAAAACATCTACCGCCACAATTGTTGTGCGAGAAACCCATCTTATACAAGCGTGGGATTTCGATACCCCAGGACTTTACCGTTTCAAAAGGATAATAGTCGTAAGGTTCCCACATTAGCGGATACTCTACCGTGACACCAGGGATTGACTCATAGTTATTGATCGGCCCTTCATGGCGGTGTTCTTCTTCTGGCCCCAACCCTAGCACAACGGTTACTGGCTTGGGGTAGTCTTTTAGAAACTCAGAGAAAGGCTCTATTTTCAATATACGAGAGCAAGGTGCGCGGCGCTGATTGAAGATCATTTTTTCATCTTCCGACACCTGATAGGGGTTGCGCCCTTCGGTATGGCGGTATATTTCCTTTTGCCAGTAATTCTCTAAGTCAGATAAAAACCGATACAAATCTTCATCTTCATAGAGAGTATCAGCGAACCAAAGGAACACGTTATCTTTACCGTATTTCTTTATCGCTCTATCAGTGGCAACGGCAGAGGCTATTCCGCCTGAAATGCTGGAAATTATTTTCATGGTTGCTTCTAAACTAGCCCTTACACATAATGGTTTGATTGAAAAGACGGCATCAAGCCCTTCCCGTACCCTGACACTTCATACACATTTCTGGATTGAGTTCAACGTCACCTACAGCACCTTCGCCGTTACAGCGGGAACAGGGCTTGCCGTTCTTTTCCGATTGGTGTTCGGCTGCGCTGGATTCGATGACACAAGTTTGGCAGCACCATCCACCTGGTATTACATTCCAGCCCTTTTTACGAAAAAGGTTTTCTGCACCCGACATAGAATGCATAAATATTCTGGCGATATGCCTACAACTTATGCAACAAATACTATATTCTGTACGTCCCTTTGTTACCCTTCCAATTCTTTCCATATCTACTCCTTTGCAAAAGCCGAACGTTTTACCAATCAGAAAATCAAACCATTCGGCTGTTAGCGCAGCGTTTCTGCGTAGCAGGCGCAAGCGTCAGCCGAACTTATTATTGAGCGCACTCTGTGCGTTTATAAACATCTACCGGTAGCATCTTCTCCAGCTCCAGAACACCTTCCAACGGACTAGGCGCATCGAAATCGACCAAATGACAATAATGGTCCATCGTCGTGCGTACATCCTTATGTCCCAGAGCCTTTGAAACCACCGGCAACGGCACTCCCGCCATCAACAAATGAGTGGCGAAACAGTGCCGGAATGTGTGCGGTGTCACCCGTTTATGGATCTCCGCCTTCCTTGCAGCCCTCCTGACAGCCTTCTGGATACCAGTTTGATACAAATGATGCCTTCGTTTTGCTCCCGTCCTTGGACACTCGCTGATCCTGTAAGCAGGGAACACATACTGCCACTTCCACTCCCATGCTGCATTCTTGTATTTCCGTGCCAAAGAATATGGCAACTCTACAGATCCAAACCCTTGAAGCAAATCATCATCGTGCTGCAACTTCACGCCGACCAGGTGAGCTTGCAGTGGTTCGTGCAAATCTTTAGGAAGCGTCACATATCGATTTCCCGTTGACTTTGCATCCCATACAGCCACTTTACCTTGAGAAAAATCAAGATCCTTCACTCGTAGCCGTAAGGCTTCCATCAATCGCATCCCGCATCCATAGAGCAACTGCACAACCAACCGCTTCTCTCCTTGAAGATGACGCAGTATCGATGCAATCTCACCTTGAGAGCAAACCACCTTCAAAACCTTCTTCTTCCTCGCCCAGGTAATATCCTGATGGGGCACTTCAACTTTCAACACTCTCTTGAACATAAATATCAATG